>NCAP01000003.1 GCA_002255495.1 Rhodospirillales bacterium 20-60-12
TCGGCTGTTCGCCGATTAAAGTGGTACGTGAGCTGGGTTTAGAACGTCGTGAGACAGTTCGGTCCCTATCTGCCGTGGGTGTTGGAGACTTGAGAGGATCTGTCCCTAGTACGAGAGGACCGGGATGGACGTACCTCTGGTGTATCGGTTGTCACGCCAGTGGCATAGCCGAGTAGCTAAGTGCGGACGGGATAACCGCTGAAAGCATCTAAGCGGGAAACCCACCTCAAAACGAGGTCTCCCTGAGGGTCGTGATAGACCATCACGTCGATAGGCCGGGTGTGTAAGAGTGGTAACACTCTCAGCTAACCGGTACTAATCACCCGATAGAGCTCTAAATCATAACTCACCGCCCCCCATACACAGCAATCATCCATGTGCTGGGGTAAGCCAACATAAACACAGCATCACTCGCACAACATAAAATCCGCAAACAATGCAACACAACACCAGAACCAAACCACATCCACCAAAGCACACCAAAGTCCAAAAGATAGGCTGGACGACCTGGTGGCTCTGGCGGGGAGCCTACACCCGATCCCATCCCGAACTCGGCCGTGAAAATCCCCAGCGCCCATGGTACTGTGTCTTAAGGCACGGGAGAGTAGGTCGCCGCAGGTCGCCGCCAGGTCCTCCAACCTATCTCACTAAACACAAACAAATACACACACCACGCTCAAAAAATAACCGCGGGGTGGAGCAGCCCGGTAGCTCGTCAGGCTCATAACCTGAAGGTCCCTGGTTCAAATCCAGGTCCCGCAACCACCTTTACCGAACGCATAAACAAAGCACGGTCAAACCCCAACGCACCGTCGTTTGCAGCACGGCGCGCACCATCCCCCAGAGCAAGCTCAACCATCGAGGCAATAGCGCCCATCAGGATAATCTCGTGACGCGACGCCAGATCAGCGCGCCGGTTTTTTGGATGCCGGGTTTTGCTCGGGGTGTCTTGGGGGCCGGCAGCAGGCTTACCGGCCGTATTGTCCTGGGTCACCGCGACAGGCCCGATATCAACCCGATCGATTAACGCGCGAATACGTGGCAAGGCGCCAGCGCCACCGTCAGGGGCGGCAAGCGCCACATGAAGTGTTTCAACGGCATGACGGTAGGTCAAAGCCAGATTTGGATGCATGCGCGGTGACGCGGCGACCGGGTTGTGCATGGCGCGCGTCAACTCGGCTTTGCGCTGTTCGAGATGATCGAGCTTTTCTTGTAGGCCCGCACCCCGCAATCTGAACCGCCCCGGGATTTTCGGAGGCTGTTTGGTTTAAGTTATGCTGCCATGGGGATGTTTTCCTGCATAGCATAATATCTCGCCTCGGCCTCTGCGGGCGGGATATTTCCGATGGGCTCCAGGAGCCGGCGATTGTTGAACCAGTCGACCCAGGTCAATGTTGCGAGTTCGACGGCTTCGAAAGACTTCCATGGCGCGCGCCGGTGGATGACCTCGGCCTTGTAGAGGCCATTGATGGTTTCGGCGAGCGCGTTATCGTAACTGTCGCCGACGCTGCCGACGGAAGGCTCGATACCGGCTTCGGCCAGGCGCTCAGTGTATTTGATCGCGACATACTGGCTGCCGCGGTCGCTATGGTGGACCAGCCCGCCGCGATGGGCTGGTCGGCGCTGGTACAAAGCCTGCTCAAGGGCATCCAGGACGAACGCGGTATGGGCGGTGCGGCTCACCCGCCAGCCGACGATGTAGCGGGCAAAAACATCGATGATGAAGGCGACATAGACGAAGCCCTGCCAGGTCGAGACATAGGTGAAATCGCTCACCCAGAGCCGGTTGGGGCAGGGTGCCCGAAACTCCCGGTTGACCCGGTCGAGTGGGCATGGGGCGGCCTTGTCGCTGATCGTGGTGCGCAGTGTTTTACTCCGTATAACCCCCTGTAAACCCTTCTTTCTCATGAGCCTTTCGACGCTGCACCGGGCCGTATTGAAGCCTTCCCGGCGCAATTGCCGCCAGACCTTTCGGGCGCCATAGACTTCAAAATTCTCCGCAAACACGCGCTCTATTTCAGGCATGAGTTCGCGGTCACGCCGGGCGCGTTTGGGCAGCCGGGATGGATCCGCGCGCCTGGCCGCATGCTCATGATAGGTGGACGGGGCGATCGGCAAGACCTTGCAGATCGGCTCGACCCCGTAGGCGCCACGATGATCGTCGATGAACGCGATCATGTTGTGGGTCGGCGGTCGAGCTCCGCCGCCGCAAAATACGCCGAGGCTTTGCGCAATATCTCGTTGGCCTGGCGCAGCTCGCGGTTCTCACGCTCCAGGGCCTTGAGCTTCGCCGCCACCTCCGCCGGCACGCCCGGCGCCCGGCCGGCTTCAACATCGGCCTTCTTGACCCATTCCATCAGGCTATGGGTCGAACAGCCAATCTTGCCGGCAATCGATGTCGCCGCCGCCCACCGCGAGGTATGCTCGCTCTCATGATCCAAAACCATCCGCACCGCACGCGCACGGACCTCAGGGCTGAATTTGTTCGTTGTCTTGTTCATCGTGGCTCCAGTTTACTTCAGAGTTGGAGCCTCCGAAAATCCCGGGGCGGTTCACCCCGCAACCAACGATGGCATAACACCAGAACAAACAGAGCCCGCACCAGTATGAGTGTGGGCTTTGCTCGTTGTTGAGCCCGAAGCTTGGTCCGGGTCCTCCTGTCGACGGAGGTCAGTCGCAGTTGTAGAGACGTTGCTCCGCGCTTGTCCGCCTTTGTCAGCCGACTTCGCGGCGTCGCATAAACTCTCCGCCCGCTGGGCAGCCCAGCAAAGTTTGCCACCTGCCGGGGTGCGCATGATCCAAAGACCTGACTACGATTCAAACAATTGTGAGGACTTAATGGCCGATTTTCCCTATCGCTCCGCCTTAATTATCGGCGCCGGACCGGGCATCAGCGCTTCGCTGGCGCGGCTTTTATCTCAGCTCGGCCTCCATGTCGGTCTCGCTGCTCGTGATGTTGAGAAGCTGAAACCGATTGCCGAAGAGTCCGCGGCTGCCGTGTTCGCTGTCGATGCCTCCCAGCCGGATGCAGTGGCTCAGCTGTTCCTCGACATGGAGCGCCAATTCGCGGAGCCGGATGTCGTGATTTACAACGCCAGCGCACGCGTCCCGGGGCCATTATCGAGCGTCGATCCCATTGCGGTCGAGAAAGCCATTGCCATCACAACGTTCGGCGCATTTTTGGCCGCCCAGCAGGCCGCCAAGCGTATGGAGCCGAAAGGCCATGGCGCGATCTTCTTCACCGGTGCGAGCGCTGGCATGAAGGGCTTCGCTCAATCGGCGGCTTTCGCAATGGGCAAGTTCGGCCTGTGCGGGCTCGCTCAGAGCGCTGCAAGAGAGCTCGGCCCGAAGGGGATACATGTGGCGCATTTCAACATCGACGGCGGCGTCCGCTCATCGCGACGACCAGACCCAAGCGATCAGCCTGACAGCACGCTCGATCCGGACGCCATCGCTCAAACCTACATCGACATTCTTGCGCAGCCGAGAAACGCATGGTCGCATGAGATCGACCTACGGCCGTGGACAGAACGATTCTAGTATCAATGCTAACGACATAACCCATTGGGTGTAAAATGTTAGAAGCCGTCCTCGAAACCGCACTGCAATCGGCCAAGCTAGAGCAAAATTCATCTTAATCGAACCGGAAGGTTCAATTCAGATGAATGAATTTGCTCGCTCAAATGAAGTTAGAGTGTTTTTCATCAGATGAAAAACACTCTAAATGGCCTCGATCCGGAAACCTATCTTGCCGATGTCATCGACTGCATGGCCGAGGGCCACCCAATCAATCGGCTCAGCGAACTTCTCCCATGAAATTGGAATAAACCGAAGATCACCCTAGCCGCTTAACTCAGCGCGGTGTTGGGCTTCCGCTGACGTTGGCACCTTGTTCGTACCGGCTGGACTTACCCTTGCGGCGATGACGCAACGCCAGACCCAACCGATTAAATCGTTGATTATGACACATACAAGCGCCGCCCCGGCAGCCTCGCCAAGCTGCGGCATGGTCAATGGTGCAAAACCAAAAATACTTCGCAACCACGGCAAGGAAATCGATAACGTCAGTGCGGCCAGCGTTGTGACAACAACAACTGCCAGAGCCTTGTTCGGCCGCATCAGCACGCGCAGCGCACTTATCGTGGTGGAGCGATTGGTAAGTATGAGGCCGAGGTTGCCGAGCACCAGTGTTATGAACACCATGGACCGAGAAACCTCCTCTCCATGGGCGTCATGCACACCCAGAACAAAAATGCCCAGTGACGCAGCTAAAACCACAGCCCCTTGCAGCAGGCCATGCAACAACAACGGTGCATCGAACAACGCTGCATCCGCTTTGCGCGGCGGACGCGACATAATGCCCGGCTCTTCTGGCTCAGCCTCAAAGACGATGAAGGAAACGGGATCGATGATCAGTTCCAGAAACACCACATGGATAGGCCCCAGAACAAGGGCCCAACCAAACAGCACTGGGATCAAAGACATGCCGGCAATCGGAACGTGGACAGCCAGAATATAGCCGATTGCCTTGCGCAGATTATCGTCGATACGCCGGCCAAGCCTGACGGCAGTAACCAGGCTCGCGAAATTATCGTCCAGCAGAACCAGCGCCGCCGCCTCGCGCGCGACATCCGTGCCGCGGCCGCCCATCGCCACGCCGATATGCGCGGCTTTCAGTGATGGTGCGTCGTTGACGCCGTCACCGGTCATCGCCACCACCTCGCCGCCGGCGGCAAACGCCTGCACCAGTCGAAGTTTTTGCTCCGGCATGATGCGCGCAAACACATTGGTATGAGCGAGGTGCTCGCGAAAGCTGGCATCATCCATATCGGCGAGTTCGCTGCCGGTCAGGACCTCCTCGCTGGTCATTCCGGCCTGCCGCGCGATCGCCAATGCGGTGGCGGGGTGATCGCCGGTGATCATCACCACCCGGATACCGGCACCGATACATGCCGCAACCGCGGCCGGCACCTCCGGCCGCAGCGGATCGGACAGGCCAAGCAAACCGACGAACTGGAAATCGAAACCATTCTGGTCTGCCGGCCAGCCTGCTCCGGAATATTCGGCCCGCGCCACGCCGAGTACGCGCAAGCCCGATGCTGCCATAGCGGCAATATCCCGGCGGATGGTTTCAATCTCCGGCCCTGCCAACTTGCACAAAGCCGCAACCGCCTCCGGTGCGCCTTTGGCCGCGACGGTAAAGCCAACCCCGTCATGGGCCTGCCAGACTTGCGACATGGCGAGCAGATCAGGCTGCAGTTTGTAGGCATGACGCAGCGACCAATCACTGTGCAGATGCTCGGTTTGTATAAGAAAACGCTGGCCGAGTTCGCTGAACGCGCGCTCCATCGGGTCAAACAATTCCAGGCGGCTGGCGAGTATCGCGTATTCCACCAGCGGATGAAATTTTTCCGGCAGGTCCGGCTCACTTGTTTGCGGGACCGGGTAACTCGCACCCGCCACAATCATTTCAGCAACGCTCATGCGGTTCATCGTCAGCGTGCCGGTTTTATCCGTACAAAGCACAGTGACCGCGCCGAGCGCCTCAATCGCGGCGGAGCGGCGTGTCAGCACCTTGCTCTGCGACATCCGCCAGGCGCCTAAGACCAGAAATACGGCCAGGACCAAAGGAAATTCTTGCGGCAAAGTTGCCATGGCAAGCGTGATACCCGCAAGCACGCCATCCACCCAACTGCCATACCGAAAGCCATAAACAACGGCGAGCAGGACCGATGACCCAATCCCCAATGTCGCAAACACCCTGACCAGCTTGCGCGTTTGAATTTGCAGCGGGGTTGGCGCGCTCTTGACGGTGTTCAGCGACTTGCCGATCTGTCCGATCTCCGTGTGTGCGCCGGTTGCCGTCACAAGCGCCTGGCCCGTGCCGCTTAAAACCAATGTGCCCGACCAGACATTTGCACTGGCATCACCGCCGGGCCTCGTTTGGGCCAAGGATTCAGCAGTAGCGATTTTGCTGACGGGCAAAGATTCCCCAGTCAAAAGCGATTCATCACAAGACAAATCCGTCATCACCAGTAGCCGCGCATCCGCGGGCACTCGGTCGCCTTCATTGAGAACGATCAAGTCGCCAGTTACGAGCAAGCTCGCCGCGATGCGCTGTCTCGCGCCATCGCGAATCACAATGGCATGCAGGCTCGTCAAATCTTTCAATGCCGCCAGCGCGCGCTCGGTACGGCCCTCCTGCACGACCACCATAGCAACATTTAACAAGGCGAAGGCCAATAGGATCAGCGCTTCGACAAGATTGCCGATGAACAGATAGATGATTCCGGCTGCGAGCAGTAATTGCAGCATCGGCTCGCGCACTGCGTCCAGTATGATCCGCAAGGTGCCGCGTTGGCGTTCCTGCGGTAATTCATTGGGACCGTCGCGCCGCAAAATTTCGGCGGCGATGAGAGAAGTGAGGCCAGTTTCTACGCTTGGGCCAAGCGACGCCGATTTGACCGCAGCGCTCATACAACAAGTTCCGGAACGGTTCGCTTCGGCAAACTGCCCAGTTTTCCTTCAGGCTGTTCCGGCGGTTTGCCGAGGCCGCCCTGGACATACAGCAATTCAACGGCCGTCATTAAAAACAAGGTGAGCGGCGCGGCGAGCAGCACCGCCGTCGGGCCGAACAAAAGGCTGAATACTACCGTTGACAGCAACGCCATTACGGGGGGCAAAGACGTTGCCTCCGCCTGGATTAGCGGCGTGATAAAGTTGCCCTCAATAAAATGTACCCCAGCATACATCAAAATCACCATGGCGGCGTAAGCCGGCCCCTGCGTCAGGGCGACCAGGGTTGCCGGCACAGCCGCCAGGATCGCGCCGATATAGGGAATGAAACATAGTAAGCCACCGATCAGCCCCAGCGTGAAAGCCGCTTCAATCCCGAGTAGCCACAGGCCGAGACCGGATAACACGCCGATCACAGCCATGATGACGAACTGGCCGATCAGCCACCGCTGCAGGATATCGCCGGTCATGTTGAATAGATTCGTAATCATGGCGCGGTGGTGTGAGGGAACGAGGCGCAAGGCTAGGTGCCGATAGCGTTCCGGTTGGGCCGCAAGATAAATCGCCACGAAGAATGTGATCGCCACATAGCCGACGCCCATGGCAATCGAGCGTGCAGCAATTGTAAGCATCGACGTGATCCAGCTTGTAGCACCCAGAACATTCACGCCGCGGGCTTGTTCAAGTATCTGCGGTCCATAAGCGTAGCCGCGGAATTTTTCGATCAAGAGGTTGAAGCCTGCCGGAACGGTCTGAACGACGTTATCGAATTGCGCCGCGAGTGCTGTGCCAAAAATCCAGAAGAGAGCGATGATGGCAACAGTACCGACGACGATCACTAATGTCAGCGTAAGCCAGTTCGGTAGTCCGGTTAAGCGAGAAACGCGTCTCGTCGCAGCCCTTAGCCCAATGGCGAGCAAGACGGCGCCAAAGAGCAGAAGCAGAACATTCGCCAACTTCCAAAGTGTGATCGCCAGCACGATGATCGTGATTGAGATGATGAGGCGGCCCACGAAACTGGCATTTGGTGTTGGCATGGCCGATGGTCTGCTCAGAAATCCGCAAGATCGTCTTGCGGCATCCGGGCCATGGCACGAACGATATCAGCACGGCTCATAATGCTCGCCACGGTTTTGTCCCGCATAATCGGCACACGCTTGATGCGATGCTGTGCAAGCCAATCCGCGATAGTGCCGACGGTTGCAATCGAGTCTTGCTCTTGCGCGCTCACAACGCTTCTCGTCATTATAACGCCAGCATATAGTGTCACGGGTTATTTCCTATTTGCTAATCTCAGTCTGATAACTTTAACCTGTTCGACGCTCAACGCTTTGACTCAGATCAATGCATTATGTCGTCGCTCGTGTTAAAAGGATTACAGTTCACCAAGCTCAATTCGGTCCTCGCGCCAATGAGGGCCAACGCCGCGCCACTTGGAAAGACGTCTCGTCTCTTCGTCACCTTGCATCGCCTAATTTTCGTTCAGAGTATCATTCTGAACGAATTAGGCCTTTGTACCATGCTATGCGCCAGAGAGACGTAGAAATAAACTGAATACACGTTTGTTTTATTCTTTGCAGAAACGAATAGATTGCTCGGCTGCCAACTCTACGATGCCAATCCTACGGCAAGTATTTTGCAAGAGATGCTCAGGGTTGTTCATATTTATTGGTGCGTGCCCCGCAACCAACGCCAGTCAGTATCCAGGCGCACTCGTTCCATGGGGGGTATCCGATGTGCGCCACCCCACGAATATGGCGGCGCACGCTATTTGGGTCTGCGGCCCGCAGTAGGATTACTTAATTGAAGGTCAGTGCAGAGAGTTCGGCTAATGATTGGATCATATGATGCGGCGTGCCGGGCAATCGCTCGGCGGGCTGGGCGGTGCGATTGCACCAGATAACCTGAAAACCGAACGCCGAAGCGGCGTAAGCGTCCCAGCCATTGGCCGATACGAAGCCGATATCCAAGGCGGGCAACCCAAGCCTGTCCACTGCGAGTTGATAGACCTCTGGTGCAGGTTTGAATACGCCGACCTCTTCCACCGAGAGCACATGGTCCAGCAGATGGCTGATGCCGGCATGCTCGACGGCGGCGCGCAACATGCCTGGCGTGCCGTTGGAGAGTATGCCCGTGATCAATCCGCGCGCGCGCAGCGCCTCCAGCGTTGCCGCGACATCGCGATAGGCGTCGAGCGTCTGATAAAGGGCGAGCAGGCGCTGGCGCAATGGGGGGCTGGCAAGACCGGTGACCTCCAGCGCATAATCGAGCGCCTCAGCTGTCACCTGACCGAAATCCGCATGCCGTTTCTGCAACGCGCGCAGCCATGTGTATTGCAGTTGCTTGTCGCGCCAAAGTGCTGCCAGCATCGCACGCTGTGCGGGTGGGATGTCACTACACGAGGCGACGGCGGCGCCGACGTCGAATAATGTGCCATAGGCATCGAATATTATGGCCTGAACGTTGGGAAATTTCGCTGTCATACGCCTGCTCCTCGCCTGTTTGGTTTCGCGACCTTATGCGCCGCGCACATATCGTCGACTTGCGTGTCGGTTTCGGTAGTCATCTACGATTTCCTGGCGTTAAGGTGAAAAACTATTTTTTGCATCCGAGCGCGTTGAGCGCCTGATCGGCGATCCGGCGGAGCTGCTTTGGATTGGCGTCAATGCGCGCAAGAACACGCAGCGAGAGTATGGTGGCCGTGAGATACTCCGCCATTGCAGCTGGATTTATATGATCTGGCAGGGCGCTCGATTTTCTCGCCCGCGCGATTTGTGTTTTCAAAAATCCCTGGACCTCGAACAGCCTGGAATGGACGAGAGCGCGGGCCTGGGCTGACATCGCCCCGCCATCGAGCAGGGAATTCACGAGCAGGCAGCCCAGGTGATGCGGATCGTCATCCGATAGCGAGATAATCTCGTTGAAAAAATTCTTGATCGCGGCGATGGGATCAGGCTCCCGCGTCAGGCGCGCCAGCCGCGCGGAGATGCCAAGATCAGCATAGCGATTGATCGCTGCTGCAAATAATCCGTCTTTATCACGATAGCGGTGATATAATGATGCCGCACTCAGCCCCGTGGCAAGGGTGAGGTCGCGCATTGATGCCGCGGCGTAACCATGACGCCAAAACACATTTATCGCCCGGTCAAGCACCACATCATCGGCAATCTGACGGGGCCTGCTCATGGCTCAGAGATTATTTGCAACATACAATATTTTATATTAGAACGTTCGATATATATCAAGGGCCTAATCTGGAGTCATAAAATCGTGAATCGACCTCATCTCGTGTATTTTGCCGATCCGATGTGCTCCTGGTGCTGGGGGTTTGCGCCCGTGATTAAGGCCATTCGGGCAGAATTTGCGGATCGCCTGCCGATCCGCCTGGTCCTCGGTGGTCTGCGTCCCGGCACCACAAAGCCCATGGACGGCGCTGCCAAGGCCGGTATGCGCAGCCATTGGGACCATGTTCACACCGCCTCGGGCCAAATGTTCGATCATAAATTTTTCGACCGGCCAGTGTTTATCTACGATACCGAGCCAGCCTGCCGTGCCGTTGTTCTCGCGCGCCGCGATTCTATGGATTTGGCGCTTGATATGTTGGACGCTGTTCACCACGCATTTTATGCCGAAAATCAGGATGTCACCAGCACTGCTGTTTTGGCTAAGATTTATGCCTCGATCGATGGCGATGAGGCGATGTTTCGGAACATATTTTCAGACCCTGAGCTAATCGCCGAAACGCGGCAGGATTTTTATATCAGCCAGCAAACCGGCGTGACCGGCTTCCCGACCTTAATTGCCGGTACCGGCGCCGACGCCGCATTCTCACTGGTCACGCAAGGCTATCAAGGCCCCCAAAAAATTCTGCCGGCCCTTACGACATGGTGGCAACGCACCGAGGCGGAGGCTGTTTCACCATAAAAAGCTGTATCAGGGCATCGAGCGAAATTGTCCCACCGCTTGGAGAGATCAAGGGCCGCATGACATCGTGAGCGATCTTGGTTTGGCCTAAGCTTCGTCTGTAATGTCGAGCCACAGGCAACGCTCGATGAGCATGGATATGAGGATGGTAGGGGCGACAGGACTTGAACCTGCAACCGCGCACTAATCTGGTGCTCTCGTCGGATATAAGCCGACCGCTCTGCCAATTGAGCTACGCCCCCCAAAATCCTAAAGGGTGGTGAGCGTCGATATTCGGCTGGAGATGAGCAACAACATTTGTTGGTTATAGCGCAGAGCATGGGGGATGTCACGCCTATTCCCATGCCCGTATTCGTCATGGCTTTGAGGGCGGGGCGACGGATGTGCGCTGTGTGCGCCCAGCGCCGATGCCGCATGTGCCGCGCGGCGCCCCCACACGCAAGTCGAACTCGTCATCGAGTTCGCGATGTTTTGCTGTCTCCGGCAGATGCCCTTGTCTGGGCCTGTGTGTCTGTCCACATGCCAAAGCGCGGTGGTGAAACGCAGCTGCCATCGATCGACAAGAGGAGAATGGTCATCGCCGACGCACCTGGCTTTCCTGGTATTGAGCCCCGCTGGACGACAAGTGCCAAAGATGGTGTCGGCACCGCCCTCTCGCCGCGGAGTGCCGTGTGGTTTACCCATAGCCACGGCATCGTCAATGAGATCTATTATCCCAGTGTCGATCAAGCCTGCACGCGTGATTGCGAGCTGATTGTAACGGATGGTATGGCCGGCGGGTTTTTCGCTGAAGAGAAACGCGATACGATCACTGTGACGCGCCGTTATGCTGATGGCGTTCCTTCGTTCATCATCACCAATACGTGCCGGCGAAATCGCTTTACGATCGAAAAGCGAATCACCACCGATCCAGAGCATGATTGCGTCATTCAGCAGATCCGTTTGATCCCGCATGAGGGTGTGACCGGCTTGCGGCTGTTTGTCCTGCTCGCCCCTCATCTGGTCAATGGCGGCGCGCACAACACGGCGTGGCTTGGAGATTACAAGGGTGCGCCGATGCTTTTTGCCAGCGGCGATCATGCGGCTTTAGCGTTGGCGTGCTCCGGCGGATTTGCCGAGCGGAGCGTCGGCTTCGTCGGTGCTTCGGACGGTTGGCAAATTTTGCATAAACACGGGTATCTGGCGGAGATATATGATCGAGCCGCTGACGGTAACGTTGCCCTGGTTGCTGAAATCGATGCGAAGGCGCCGGTCATTTTGGCCATCGGGTTCGGGCGGACAGGTGAAACCGCATCGTTCCAGGCTGCCGCTGGTCTGGCGCGGGGCTATGGTCGGATCGAGGCCGAATATGCCGCGCATTGGCAGGCTTGGCAAAGTGAGTTGCAACCGCTCGATCCGGTGCATCAGAGTGCGCCGCATAATTATTATCGGATCAGCACAACGGTGCTGCGCTGCCACGAAAGCCCGCTTTTTCCCGGCGGCTCGATCGCCAGCCTCTCGATCCCGTGGGGCGCCAGCAAGGGCGATGATGATCTGGGCGGATATCATCTGGTCTGGCCGCGCGATCTCGCGGAAACGGCAGGTGCGTTATTGGCGTGCGGGGCGCTGACGGATGCGCGGCGCGCGTTGGATTATCTGCGGGTCATTCAGGAGGCGGACGGGCACTGGCGGCAAAATTCATGGCTCGATGGTTCAGCCTATTGGAACGGAACGCAGATGGATGAAACCGCGTTCCCGATTCTGTTGCTCGATCTCGCTTTTCGTCACGGCGCTTTGTCGGAGGCGGAATGGCTGGATTATTGGCCGATGGTGAAGCGTGCTTGTGCCTTTATCGTCAGTCATGGTCCGGCGACAGACCAGGATCGCTGGGAAGAGAACGCGGGATATACGCCTGCGACGATCGCTGTGGAAATTGCTGCCCTGCTGGCCGGGGCCGATCTAGCTGACAAAGCGGACGAGCCTCGGATTGCAGAGTTCTTGCGTGACACCGCCGATGCGTGGAACGCCGATATCGAAAGCTGGATGTATGTGCGCGACACTGAGCTGGCAAAGAGGTGCATAGTCGCTGGATATTATCTGCGCATTGTGGCCGAAGGCGACCATGACCTCTCGTTGGCGCCGGTTCATGCCCGGATTGACGTGCGAAATCGTCCCACCAAGGCGGCCGACATGGCGACGGACGAATTGGTCGGCGCGGACAGTCTTGCACTCGTGCGATTTGGTTTACGCTCGGCTGATGATCCGCGCATTCTCGATACGTTGAAAGTCATTGACCACCTTACCAGGGTTGAGTTGCCGCAAGGCCCGGTTTGGCACCGTTACAATAATGATGGGTACGGTGAGCATGCTGACGGGCGGCCATTTGACGGAACCGGGCACGGCCGGGCGTGGCCATTGCTCACCGGCGAGCGGGCGCATTACGCGATTGCCGCCAATGATATGGCGCAGGCCGAGGGGCTTGTCCAAACGATGGAGAATTGCACGAGTGAGGGCGGGCTGCTGCCCGAGCAGGTTTGGGATGACGCTGATATTCCCGAACGCGAGTTGTATCTGGGCCGCCCCACCGGTTCGGCCATGCCGCTGGTATGGGCGCATGCTGAATATGTGAAGCTGCTCCGCTCGTTGCGCGATGGCGCGATATTTGATCTGCCGCCGCAGACGGTGCAGCGCTACATTGTCGACAACACGCAGCCACGCTGCCGCGACTGGCGCGAGAGCTGGCGGCGGAGCCGGTTGCCGGCGGGACAAATTTTGCGGGTCGAATTAAGCAGTCCTGGCATTGTAAGGTGGAGCGATGACAACTGGATGACATCACGCGATATGCCGACGACCGATGACGGGCTTGGAATTCATGCAGTGGCTTTACCTACCGGGTCTCTTGTCGCTGGGCAGAGCGTTATATTCACCTGGCATAATTCACAAGGAAATTGGCGCGGCGTGGATTTCGCGGTTGCGATCGTTGAGTGATCGCAATTGACGAATATCCATGTCAGCCCAACAACCGGAGCGATGTAACGCAGCTGAACGATGGAATATTTATCTATTTTGAATATAGATCAGCCGTGCTCATACTCGCTACAACATTTCATCCGGTTCCCGCCCCGCCGGCACCGACTGCTCGGGAGAGACGCCTTGAACGACCTTGTGCAACCCATTGATTTGAGCCCGCACGCCGCGATCCGCAATGAGGTCAGGAAGCTTTGTGCGGCATTTCCGGGCAGCTACTGGCGCGCATTGGATCGGGATAATTTGTATCCTGAGGCCTTCGTGCGCGCTCTGGCCGAAGGCGGCTGGTTGGCCGCACTCATCCCCGAGGAATATGGCGGTTCGGGTCTCACTCTGTCATCGGCTGCAGCGATTTTGGAGGAGATCCAGCGTGCCGGCTGCAATGGGGCAGCCTGTCATGCACAAATGTATATCATGGGTGCGTTGCTGCGGCACGGCAACGCGGCGCAAAAGGCCGAATATCTGCCCAAGATTGCCAGTGGGGCATTACGATTGCAGGCGTTCGGCGTCACCGAGCCGAGCAGCGGAACCGATACTTTGGCGCTGCAAACCACAGCACGGCGGGATGGTGACGAATATGTCGTCAATGGCCAGAAAATCTGGACCTCGCGGGCTGAACATTCCGATTTGATGTTGCTGCTCGCGCGCACAACCCCGCGCGAGGAGGTACAAAAACGCACCGACGGACTTTCGGTGTTCCTGCTCGATATGCGTGCGGTGAGGGGTTCGCAACTCACCATCCGCCCGATCCGGACCATGATGAACCATGCGACCACCGAGGTATTTTTTGATCATATGCGCATCCCCGCGACGGCGCTTATTGGTGAAGAGGGCGAAGGATTTCGCTATATTCTCTCGGGCATGAACGCAGAGCGGATTCTGATAGCCGCTGAATGCATCGGCGATGCGAAATGGTTCACCGAAAAATCCACAAACTATGCCAATGAGCGCGTTGTTTTTGGTCGCCCGATTGGGCAGAATCAAGGTGTTCAATTTCCGATCGCCAAAGCCTATGCCCGAATGCGCGCCGCTGAACTCATGGTCGAGCGCGCGGCCGCCTTGTTCGAGGCCGGCCAGGATTGCGGCGCTGAAGCGAACATCGCCAAGATGTTGGCCGCCGAAGCGTCATGGGAGGCGGCCGAGGCCTGCGTGCAGACTCATGGCGGCTTCGGGTTTGCCGAAGAATACGACATCGAGCGCAAATTTCGCGAAACCCGCCTTTATCAGGTGGCACCGATCTCCACCAATTTGATCCTCAGCTATCTCGCCGAGCATGTGCTCGGACTGCCGAGATCCTATTGATGAAAACGCCGCTGGCGCGTGGCGTTCGACGCCATGGCGGCAAGGTGCGTGCCGTTGGCGAGCATATGGTCACCGGATGGGCACAGAAATGAACCAGGACATAGATCTCGATATAGCGGCGCTGCGCCAATGGATCGGCCGCACTGAACTGGCGCGCGACGTGATCACGCCGCGTCTGGTCGATGAGCTGAACGCGACATTGGATGTCGATGCCGGACATGCGCAGGGCGGCAGCTTGGCACCGCTTGCGACCCACTGGTGTTTGGCACCGCCTGCCGCCAGAGCCTCGCTGATCGGGCCTGACGGGCATCCCGCGCGGGGCGGGTTTTTGCCCCCTGTGCCGTTGCCGCGCCGGATGTGGGCGGGTGGGAGTCTGCGTTTTCATGACAGGCTGCGGGTTGGCGATATCATCGAGCGCACATCGCGGATTGCCGATGTGACAATGAAGGAAGGCAGCACCGGCCGGCTATGCTTTGTTGCGGTCGACCATGCGTTTCATTCACCGCGGGGCCTGGCGATCGAGGAGCGCCAGGATATCGTTTATCGGGACATACAGGTGGCGGCCGCGACCAAAACGCCACCACCAGCGCCGCTTCCGACGCCGCAATGGCGGCGCGCGATGCGCGCCGATCCGGTATTGCTTTTCCGCTATTCCGCCCTGACTTTCAACGGCCACCGGATTCACTATGATCGGGCCTATGTGACACAAATTGAGGCCTATCACGGCCTGATCGTCCATGGTCCATTGCAGGCGACCTTGCTCATCGATTTTGCGGCCCATGTGAGAGGCTCGGCGCCGAAACATTTCAATTTTCGAGGTGTGCAACCCTTATTCGATTTCATGAATTTCGCGCTTTGTGCCTCTGAAACACAGAACGGGCTTGATGTGTGGGTTCAAACCGATGAGGGCGTGAAGACCATGGATGCGCAGGCAATATGGTAAGTCGAACGGGTTAGTGCTCGACCGAACCCAAGCTTGCTCCCATCTATGATTTCGGTATCAAGGCGTATTCAAAGTAATGTGTCTGCGCCAAATATCTCGGGATCCATACTCCGGTGAATGCGAAAAACGACGATCCAACCGCGGCCATCGCCGAAGAATGTCGTGGCGGCACTGATTTCGTCTTAATCACGACAACTGCGTTCTGGAGCCCTTTTCATCTGATGAAAAGCAATCGAACTTGAATTTTGTGAGTAAATTCGTCTATCTGAATGCAGCCTGCGAGTTCGATTTCGATGAATTTAATTCAAATTGATCTGCCTCTGCTCGGCGTGCGGTGATAACGGACGTTTCCACTCAGGCAGGCTCGTTGTCAAAATAGGCGTTCTCGCTTGGCGCGGCGGCAAATACAGGAGTGTCGCTTGCCCATCTTTGGTTGCGTTCTTGCGTCCTATCTCATATGGTCATTAGGATGACAAGATGGATGAAGTGACGGATTTTTTCTCAGACAGCCCAGTGCCCCGCTATTCTCAATTAGCCGATCTTTTCCGGCATCGAATAGCGCGTGGCGTTTGGCCATCCGGCACTAAGCTGCCCTCCAATGAAGTTCTGGCCCGTGAGCATAATGTCGCGCGGGTCACGATCCGGCAGGCGATCGAAATCCTTGCCCGGGAAGGGGTGGTCGAAGCCCAGCAAGGTCGTGGCACCTTCGTCATTGGGCCGGCCAGCAATGACCGGTGGCTGCGCGTTGAAACGACTCTCGCCAGTCTGGCCGAGGTTTATCGTGATACCGATCCCGAATTGCTCAATCTCGCGGAAGGCATGCGTGATCCGGGGCTTGAAGCCGCCGACGGGATCAAGGCACCGCACTATTTTTATATGCGGCGCGTTCATGCCCGGCATAAACGACCATATTGCATCATTTCGATCTATCTGGATGAGCGCATTTTCAAGAAGGCGCCCGAGGCGTTTCGGACACAAACAGTTATCCCGCTCCTGACCGAGTTGCGCAGCCCCAAAATCGCCCGTGCCCGCCAGAGCCTCACAATCAGTGCAGCGGACATGGAAACAGCACGCTATCTGGGCATCGCCGTGAATGCGCCGGTCGCCGAAGTCAGGCGGGTGTTCAATGCGGCCGACGGTACCGTCATCTATCTTGGTGAGGTGACATATCGGGGTGATTTCCTGCATCTTGAAATGGATCTCAAGCCGTGAGCGGCGCGGTTCTGCGCAGGCTCGAGACATATGTATTTCGCTATCCCATTGCGACACCGGTGCAGACGTCCTTTGGCATCATGCATGACCGTCCAGCGGTCTTTGTCCGGCTGGAGGATGAGGATGGCTGTCATGGCTGGGGCGAGGTGTGGTGTAATTTTCCATCCGTCGGCGCGGAACATCGCGCGCGCCTGGTCAGGGATGTTTTGGGCGAGATGGTCGTCGGTTATGCGCTCAATGACCCGGCATCCCTGTTCAACCATCTCACGCAAGCGACCGCCGTGATGGCACTTCAAGCGGGCGAGCGCGGCCCCCTGGCGCAGTCTATCGCGGCGGTTGATCTGGCGGCGTGGGACATCATGGCCAAACGCGCAGGCTCGCCGCTCTGGCGCTATCTGGGCGGTGCCTCACCTCATATCGCCGTATATGCAAGCGGCATCAATCCACAGGAACCAGCGCGCCTCGCGCGGGCAAAATTCGCGGAGGGCCACCGCGCCTTTAAGATCAAGATCGGCTTTGGCGCGGCCCGCGACATCAGAAATCTGCAGGAGGTCCGGTCCGCTCTCGGTGCCGCGCATCTGGCGGCGGATGTGAATCAGGCTTGGTCATTCGGCGATGCCTTGGCCATGATACCGTCACTAACAGCGTTCGACCTGGCCTGGCTTGAGGAGCCGCTGCGCTGCGACCGGCCTTGGCATGAATGGCGGCAGCTTGCCCAAGCTGGCGCCCCTCCGCTGGCCGCTGGCGAAAATCTGGACACTGCCGCGCAGTTCGGGGCCGCATTGCGAGAGGGAGATCTCGCCGTGATCCAGCCCGATGCCACCAAATGGGGTGGGTTCTCGGGATGTCTGCCGGTTGCGCAGGCCATACGAGAAGCCGGCAAAAAGGTCTGCCCGCATTTTCTCGGTGGCGGGATCGGTCTTGTAGCCTCGGCGCATTTACTCGCGGCAGCCGGTGGCGATGGCATGCTCGAGGTTGACGCAAATGAAAATCCTCTGCGCGACCTCATCGCCGGACCGCAATTAACAGTCACGCAGGGCAGGGTTTGCCTTTCCGATCAGCCTGGGCTCGGCATCGAACCTGACCTAGCGTCGATCGCGCAATATCGCGTGAGACATATCCGTCTTTAGAGTAAAATTCATCCAAGTTGAATCGGTAGGCTCTATTAAGATAAATGGGTTTGCTCGCTAACATAAAGATTACCCATTGAAATTGATCGACAAAATGAACAAAGAGCGTATCGTTGTATTACGATCACACTCTCGCGCGAGATCGTAATACAACGAGCCGCTTCAGAGTCACTTGATCCAATGCGCTGTCCTATGCGGCGCAAGCGCGCTCACAATTCATCACCTATCCATTGCCGCCAGAATATCCGCTGCACGTGAGGTCAGCATGGCCATATCGGACCCGATGGCAACAAACTGATAGCCATAGCCGAGAAAAAGCTTTGCCATGTCCAAATTGGGCGCCAAAATACCAACCGGCAGTCCGGTTGCACGGGCCGTGGTTACCGCGCCGGCCAGAACATCCTGCACGGCTGCATGGCCGATGTCACCGATATGACCCATCGCCGCAGAGAGATCACCAGGGCCGATGAATAAGCCGTCAACACCGATGACATTCGCAATCGCTGTCAAATTGGCAATCGCTTCGGGTGTCTCCAGTTGCACGATCAGGAAGGCACGATCATTGGCGGTTTTCAGATAGGTGCGGTCTGCCCCATAGCGGCTTGCACGATGCATTGCCGCCACGCCGCGCCGGCCTGCCGGCGGGTAGCGCATGGCCTGTGCGGCGGCTTCGGCCTGTGCCGCGTCCTGCACGAACGGAACCATGAGTGTCTCCCCGCCCGCATCCATGACGCGCTTGATCCAGATCGGGTCGTTCCACGGTATGCGTACCACCGGCACGGAAGGCGTGTTCCCGATGGCGCGCAATAGGTCGACGGCCTCCGGCGTATCGACCGGCACATGCTCCATATCGACCACGAGAAAGTCGAACCCGGCATGACCCAGAGCCTCCGCCGTGGCGGGCGCACCGCTCATCAGCCAGGTGCCGATCGGAACACCCTTGCCGAGTTTCGTGCGAAATGGATTTGCCATGATGGGACCTTTCAAAAAATCGGCGGTTCGGGCACGCCGCCGCGGCCGGCGAGGAAATCAAAATCGCAGCCATCGGGGGCCTGATTGACATGACGTTTGTAGAGCCAGCCATATGAGCGCTCATATGTTTCCGCGGGCGGCATCCAGGCGGCGCGGCGGAGGGCTAATTCGGCTTCATCCACCAGCATGTCTAAGGTGCCGGCCGCGACGTCGAGTGCGATCATATCGCCGGTGTGCAGCAGCGCGAGCGGGCCGCCGGTGGCCGACTCCGGAGCGATATGCAGCACGCAAGTACCGTAATGCGTGCCGCTCATCCGGCCGTCGCTCAGGCGCAGAATGTCGCGCACGCCGCGTTCCAGCAGCGGCTTGGGGATCGGCAGATTGCCCCATTCGGGCATGCCGGGCGCGCCCACAGGCCCGGCATTGCGCAATACCAGCACCGTATTTTCGTCGATCTGGCTGGCAGGGTCGTCAATGCGTGCCGCCATGTCGGCCGGATTATCAAACACCAATGCTCTGCCGGTATGTTGCAGTAAATGCATGCTGGCAGCACTGGTTTTGATCACCGCGCCATCCGGACAGAGATTGCCGCGCACCACCGCGAGCGTGACGCCTTTATCCAGCGGCACGACCGCCTGAGTGGGGTCGCGGATGACGTCGTCATCATAGCACATCGCATCTTTGATGTTGTCGCCTAATGTCCGGCCATTGACGGTCATGCAATCTTCATGGATCGCGTTGCCCAGTTTGCGCAGCAAGGCAGGCAGGCCACCGGCAAAAAAGAAATCCTCCATCAGATGCACGCCTGAGGGATATAAGTTGGCGCACACCGGAATTCTGCGGGCGGTTGCGGCCAAATCATCCAGGGTCAGAGCAATGCCGGCGCGTCGCGCCAGGGCAATGATATGGATCGCCGCATTGGTTGAGCCGCCAAGGGCCATGCACGCGGTCACGCCATTTTCGACCGCCCTCTCATTGAGCAGCGTAGACAGTTTCATATCCTCCCACACCATGCCGACAATGCGCTCTCCGCATGCCGAAGCCATTCGCGGGTGGCCGGAATCGGCTGCCGGGATCGAGGATGCGCCAGGCAAGGTCAGTCCCATGGCCTCTATGATCGATGTCATCGTCGAGGCGGTGCCCATGGTATTGCAGGTGCCGATCGACCTCGTCATGCGGCTTTCCAGTTCGATCCAGTCCGCCTCGGAGATGTTGCCCGCGCGTCGTTCCTCCCAGTATATTTTGGTGTGCGTGCCGGCGCCCACCAAAGTGCCGCGGAACTTGCCGTTCAACATCGGCCCTGCAGGACAGAAAATGGCTGGAATATCCATGCTGATTGCCCCCATCAGCATGCCGGGAGTGGTTTTGTCGCAACCGCCCAGCAGCACCGCCCCGTCAATCGGCAGCGAGCGCAACAACTCCTCGACCTCCATGGCGAGCAGATTGCGGTAGAGCATCGTGGATGGCTTCACCAGCACCTCGCCCAGCGAGAGCGCCGGCAATTCGACCGGATAGCCACCTGCCTGCCAGACACCGCGCTTTACTGCCTCGGCACGCTCCCGCAGATGGATATGGCAAGGGCTGAGATCGCTCCAGGTGTTGATAATGCCGATCACCGGCCGGCTCATGAACTCCTCGCGCCTCAGCCCCATTTGCAAGCTGCGCTGGCGGTGTGCAAAGCCGCGAATATCAGTCCCCGCATACCATCGCTGGCTGCGCAACGTCTCCACCGGCCTGTGTTTGTTGTTCATGGTAAAATACCGGCTGGCAACGCAGCACCGCTGTCTGGATCAAACAAATACGCTTTGCCTGACGCCACAGCGAGCGGCAGGCGCTCGCCTACAAGCGGTTTGGTATCGGGCGCAACCCGGGCGATGCATTTGATGTCACCGACCAGAAAATGCACCAGCGTGTCTGAACCAAGCGGCTCGACCAGCGTAACCTCGACCGGCATGCCGCTGCCATCCGGTGCTGGAACAAAATGTTCGGGCCGGATGCCCAGCACGGCTTGGCCCTCAAGCGTCGCGCCGATATTTAGTTTACGGCCATCGAGGAGATGCGCTGCGCCCTTGAGCAATGTCACAGGTAGAAAATTCATCGATGGCGAGCCAATGAAGCCGGCGACAAATCGGTTTGCCGGACGTCCGTAAATCTCCTCCGGCGCACCGACCTGCTGGATCACGCCGCCGCGCAGTACGACAATGCGGTCCGCCATCGTCATCGCCTCGACCTGGTCGTGCGTGACGAACACCATCGTCGTCTTGAGCCGCTGCGAAAGCGCCTTGATCTCGCTGCGCACCTGACCGCGCAATTGGGCATCGAGATTCGAAAGCGGTTCGTCGAAGAGAAATACTTTCGGGTCGCGCACGATGGCGCGGCCCATCGCAACGCGCTGCCGCTGGCCGCCGGAGAGTGCACGCGGGCGGCGTTTGAGCAAGGGCCCGATATCGAGAAGGCGCGCCGCGTTCTGTACCCGCGCGTCGATCTCGGCTGCCGGCGTATGGCGCATCTGCAGGCCGAAAGCCATGTTCTGGTACACGGTCATATGCGGGTAGAGAGCATAGTCTTGAAACACCATGGCAATATCACGCTCTGCAGGGGTCAGATCATTCACCCGTTGATTGCCGATATAAAGATCACCCTCGGTAATCGGCTCAAGCCCGGCGATGATCCGCAGCAATGTCGATTTTCCGCACCCCGACGGGCCGACAAACACAACAAATTCATGATCTAAGATTTCAAGATCAAGACACGGTATAACCTCGATTGCCCCGAAGCGTTTTTTTAAGCCCTGCATTCGCACTGATGCCACGCTGTTATCCTTTCACCGCGCCAAGAGTGAGGCCGGCCACCAGCCAGCGCTGGACCGCGATGGCGAGCACCAGCGGCGGCAGCGCGATTAGAGTGGCCGCAGCCATCAATCCACCCCAATCGGTTGAGCCCTCGCCGATATAATTGAACGCGGCCACCACCAGCGGTTTGGTATTTTCATCCGACAGCACCAACGCAAATAAGAAGTAGTTCCAGGAAAATACGAACGCCAGAATGGTCGCGATCACCAGCCCGGAACTGACCAACGGCAGAGCCACGCGCCACAGGCTGCGTAATGTACCGCACCCATCGACGCCGGCAGCCTCCAAAATACTGCGCGGAATGGCGTCAAAAGCCGGCAGCAAAACCCAGATGACGATCGGCAGCGTAATTGCGGCCTGCGTCAGGATCAATGCGCCATAGGTACCCACCATGCCCAGATCACGAAACACGATATACCATGGGATCAGGAATAAAGTCCCTGGGGCCATACGAGCGGATAACGTGACCAGGGCAGGCCAGCTTGAGCGTGTGATCGAGGCGGCATAGGCAGCGGGGACGCCCAGCAGCAACCCGATCAAGGTTGAACTGCCACTCTCGATCAGGCTGTTGCGCGCATAGGAAAAAAACGGTGTCGTCTGCAGCAATCTTGTATAATTTTCCAGTGTCGGCCGGAACAAGAATGTCGGAGGATAAGCGGTCACATCGGCCGATGATTTGAACGATGAACTCACCATCCAGATGATCGGAAACAGAATCCCAGCGGCCACGATCACCAGCTGCGCAATGACGGACATGCGCATCCAACGGTCACGTCGTGATTCCGACATCACATGATCGCTCATTCTCGTCTCACCAATCGATGGCCCTGCGCAACCGGTTGAGCGCCAGCACAACGCCGAACACCATGGCGGTCAATGTCATGGCCAACGCGCTTGCATAGCCGAACTGGAACAGTTCAAAGCCGATATGAAAGCCATAGATATTCAATGTGTCAGAGGCGTTGAGGGGCCCGCCTTGCGTCGTGACGTAAATGATATCGAAGAAGCGCAACAGATCGACGGTGCGCAAAATGGCCGCTGTCGCCAGAGTGGGCAGCAGGAGCGGCAATGTAATCCGCCAGAATACCAGACGGGGGGGGGCACCATCGATCTTCGCGGCTTCATAGACGCTTGGTGGCAGCGATTGCAGCCCACCCAGAACGATCAGCGCGACAAAGGGCATCCATTGCCATGTGTCGATCAACGCGACCGTCGGGATAACCCATTCCGGCGAGGCAAGCCATGCCGAGGGGGCAATGCCGAACAGGCTGAGCACCCAATTCGCCGCCCCCAATGACGGATCGAGGATGATAAGAAACATCATCCCGACAACAACCGGCGGTACCATGAAAGGCGAGATCAGGATCGAACGCAAAATGGCGGGCATGCGCTTGGCCTGAAACAATAGCAGCGCCAGATAAGTGCCGCCCGTCAGCTGCATGGCAAGGGAGATGACATATAATGTCAGGCTCACTTTGATACTGTTCCAGAATTGCGGTGAGTCAGCCAATTGCGCATAATTGGCAAACCCGACAAACTGCGTGGCATGACCTAAAGGCGCGGTCCGGAAGCTGAGCCATATGGTGTAGAGAATCGGAAACACCACCATCATGGCTGTGAACAGAACCGCTGGCATCGCGAGTACAGCAAGCGCGCCGCGTTGGCGCGAGGAGGCGGAAATATGCATATTCATCCGGCCAGAAACCCGCCGTCGGCGGCAATCACAGTGCCGGTGACATAGGATGAGGCGGGCATGCATAGGAACGCCACAGCGCCGGCTACCTCTGCCGGCTGCCCCCAGCGGCCGAATGCCGTGCGTTCGGCGATGTGCCGGTAGTGCGCGGCATCACTTCGTCCCGCCGCGTTCAACGATGTCTCGATATAGCCGGGTGCAACGGCGTTGACGCGGATGCCATCGGCGGCCCAGGCGAGTGCGAGCGATTTAGTCAGCATCACGACACCCCCCTTGCTCGCGCAATAAGCCGGTATCCGCGGCAGGGCGGCAAACGCATTCATTGAGGCGATATTGACGATCGACCCGGAGCGCCGGGCGAGCGCCGCGCGAAACGCATTGCAGACCCGAAATGTGCCAGTGAGATTGACATCCAGAACCTGCTGGAAGACATTAATGTCGAACTCAGCGTCACGGCGCACGATGCCGGCACAATTAACCACCGCGTCAATCTGGGCAAAGCTCCCGGCGAACGCCGTGACCTGTTGGTTGTTGGTCACATCGAGCACCGCCAATGCGAGCCGCTCATGGGGTTCCAGTGCACTGCCCCCAACCGCTGCCGCATCAACACCGGTGGCCGTGACATGGGCGCCGAGATCCAGGAAGATCCGAGAAATTTCGGCACCAATGTCACCGCATCCACCGATCACGGCGACGCGAAAATCCGCATTGAGCCGAAATTGTCCGGGCGTCACCGTGTCAACCGCCATCTTTGGCAATCAATGTGTTCAAAGATGCGTCGGCAGCGCCGCAGGCGGCAGCCGGCGTCTTGGTGCCGACAATGACATTATCGACGGCATCGCCGATATATTGGCGTGATTCCGGATTATCGACGATCGGATAGCCAACATCGGAAGTCCCCGTCGTCGCGAGCTCACTCACGGCTTGCTGCCACTGCGTGCGCACAGGTTCCGCTTTCAGCCACGCCTGCACGGCGCGGTCTTTGGCAATCGATGCCCGTGGTGCGGCAATGCCGGCAAGTTGATTTTTAGCCTGCATGTCCGGGCTGGTGGCCCATTGGATCAGGTACCAGGCTGCACCTTTGTGGGTGCTGTAGGGAGACATGGCGAGCCCCCAGTCGATCGCGGTCGGATGCGAACCGCCAGGCCCTGGGGGCAGAAGTGCCACACCGGTATCGCCAAGCCGTGCACCTCCTTGCATGACATCCGACAATTCATTCGATGATTCAAAGGCCATGGCGGCCCGTCCATCGCGATACAATGAGGAGATCTGGTAAAAGCTGTAATTGACCACACCGAGCGGTCCAAATTGGCGCAGTAGATCGCCATATAGTTTCAATGCCGCAAGGCCCTGCGGTGAGCACAACCCGGATTTTCCATCAACGATGTATTGCCCACCCATATTATGAAAAAATGCACTATATGTGTAGGGAAGTGCGTCTCTCAAGCCGCGTGAGACGAACGGGGTGACCGAGGGATCGCAGGCCTTGATTTTTTGCGCGGCCAACTCAAGATCTGCCAATGTCGCGGGCACGGCCACATGGCATTTGCGGAGAATATCGGCCCGATAATACAATACCGGACCTTCGATATTCATCGGAATACTGGTGAGTTTGCCATTGATCGTAGCTGCTTTCAGCAAGGCCGGACTCAGACCGTTAAAATCATACGATGAACTAACGTCGCCCGTCATTGGTGTGAGGTCGGTATACCATCCTGCTTTTGCGAATTGCGCTCCCTCGCGCGACGGCAAGGTCATGAAGACATCGATCTGATTGCTGTTGGCATCAAGCACTGTCACCAGGCGCTGGCGCATCTGCTGCTCGGTAAAAATATCAACCTTCAACGTAATACCGGTCAGCTTTTCAAAGGCATCAGCATTCGTGGCGATAACCTTACCGATCGGATTATTGTCGACCAACACTTCGATTGTTTGGCCTTTATATTTCTGCCAATTGAAACTGGCTGCATGAGCGGAGATCGGCAATAATATAGAAACCGCCAAGGCCAAAACGCGCCGCGCGTATTGTGCAGTCATGATTATATTCCTCCCGAAGCGACCATATCAGGATCAATCTGTTGACTGGTCGTATGGCTTATAGTACGACATTGGAGCTAGCGCCTCATTGCCCCATTGTCAATCAGGCTCGCACGAATGAGGTGTCGCATTGTCCGAAAATAATCCACCAGGGAGCGGAGAGATCATGCATGACATAAGCGTCGCCATGGCGCGCATGGCGCGTCCCTCCGGAGCCTTTGCCATGCTCGCCATCGATCAGCGCGAAGGTTTGCGCGTGATGATGGCGGAGCATCAGCTTGGTCCCGTTGCCGATGAAACGCTGACCGAATTTAAACTCGAGGTCATTGAAGCGCTGTCGCCCTATGCCTCGGCTGTCTTGATCGACCGTGAGCTGGCTTGGGAGCAGGCGCTGGCCGCTGGGGTAACAGCGCCATCCTGCGCGTTGATCGCTGCCGCCGATACGCTCGTGCCCGGCCCCGGCGAACTTGTCGCGTCAGTCGAGATCGACCGGGCGGTGGAACCTGCACAGGTGCGCGCACAGGGAGCCGTTGCCTTGAAATTGCTCGTGCTCTGGCGTCCAGATGAACCGGTGGCACCGCGGATTGCCATGGTCGATGAGTTCATCGCGGTTTGCCATGCCGCAGGCCTTGCCAGCGTCGTTGAGCCTGTGACTCGCCGTCCGCGGGACGGCGGAGCGTGGGATCGCGAGGCTGCCATTATTGCTGCGGCCAGGGAACTTGGCCGGCGCGGGCAGGATCTGTACAAATGTGAGGTGCCGCTGTTGGGCGCAGGGTCGGAGGCCGATATGCGGCGCGCGTACGCGGCGATGGCGCGGCATGTCCAAAGTCCGTGGGTGGTGCTTTCCTCCGGCGTCAAACAAGATGAGTTTCCGCAGGCAGTGGAATGGGCCTGCCGCGAGGGCGGCTCCGGTTTCCTGGCCGGGCGTGGCATCTGGTCCGGCGTCATCGGAAGGCGCGATATGAAACAGGCTTTGCGTGAGGATGCCGTGCCGCGGCTGGAGCGGCTATGCTCCATTGTCGACAGGGTGATGGCGTGAGAGCCGCACGCTTTCTCGGTGACGGCCGGATCAGCATTATCGATGCGGCAGCGCCGGTCCTCGGCCCGGATGAGGTGATCGTGGATGTGGCGGCTTGTGCGCTATGCGGCAGCGATTTCCGCCCGTTGCAGCAAGGCTGGCCATTGACCCCAGGGCATGAAATTTTCGGCCATGTGCGCGCGCCCGGCACTGCCGATCATGGCCGGCGCGTATTGGTCTATATCCCGACATTTTGCGGCCAATGCGTGCAATGCGTCGCCGGGCGCACCCATTTATGCCCGCACGCGGAATTATTGGGCTGGCAGCGTCCGGGCGGCTATGCGCAATCCCTGGCGGTACCGCGGCGCTGTCTGCTGGCGGTCCCGGATGATATTCCCGACCGGCTGGCGCCGCTGCTTTTGGATGTCATCGGCACCACCGCTCACGGCATTCGTCAGGCTGCGCGGGTTGTGCAGCCGGGCGCAGCCTTGGTCATTGGCGCGGGCCCGATTGGGCTCGGATCGCTTTTGGTGTTGCAGGCTCTGCAATGGGGCCCGATTTTTGTGTGCGAACCTAACCCTCAGCGCGCGGCATTTGCCGCAAGCCTGAGTGCCACAGTGCTGACAGCTAAACAGGCCGAGGCGCTGCAAGTGCCGTTGGTGATCGAGGCGAGTGGCAAAGATGCCGGGCGGGCCCTGGCGCTCACCGCGGTCGCGCAGGAGGGAGCCGCCGTGCAACTCGGCGAAAGCGACCAATGGAGCATCAGCGAAACGCGAGCAATAAGGCGGAAGGATTATTTTCTGATCCGATCGTTCTATTTCCCACTCAGCGACTATGCGGCGAATATAAAGATATTGCGGGCCAATCTCTCACAGTTTGAAAAACTCGTTGATGCGACGGCGGATCTCGATGGTCTGGAGACATTATTCGCCGCCTTCGCGCGCGGCGAACGCATAAAGCCGCTGCTTTGCCCGACTTGAAGCGGGTCCTCTGTTTCGGTATCGCTGTGTTCGACCGGATTTACGAAGTCGAGACGCTACCGACAGGGGATGAAAAATACACCGCCACCGGATACCGCGAAAGCGGCGGCGGCGTGGCAGCGACGGCGGCTGTGGCGGTGGCGCGGTTAGGCGGGCATGCGGCTTTCATGGGGGCACTGGGCGACGATCCCGCAGGACGCTGGCTTGCCGCCGAAATGAGTGCTCTCGGCGTCGCGCTTGATGTGGTTCAGTATGTTGCTCATGGCCGCACGCCCAACGCCTGCGCCCTGGTGGCCCCTGATGGCGGGCGCTGCCTGATCATCGACCGCGGCACCGCACGGCCTGCAAGTGCTGCACCGGACAGCGCATGCGCAAATGTCGACGCATTGCTGGTCGATCACCGCTTTCCCGATTTGGCCGCTGCCTTGCTCATCGGCGCCCCGCGCACCATGCCCCGTATATTGGACGCTGAGGGCGGTGACCCAGAGGCACTCCGGCACCTTGTCGCCCTGGCGCAATATCCCATTTTCTCATCGACCGGCCTTAGACTTTGCACCGGCCAGGATGATCCGTTGGCCGCGCTCAGCCGGGTATCCGCGCCGCAGGCGCGATGCCTCGCGGTGACGCGGGGCGCGGCGGGTAGCCTATGGCTGATCGATGGGCAGGTTCATCACGTGGCCGCACCGCCTGTGGCGGCGCGCGATACGACCGGCTGCGGCGATGTCTTTCACGGCGCCGTGGCATTGGCTTTGGCGGAGGGCCAACACCTTCTCGACGCCGCGCGGTTCGCAACCGCCGCCGCAGCCCTCAAGGCCCTTAACGGGGACGGCTGGCGCGGCATGCCGGACCGCCAGGCAGTGCAGGCGTTGCTGAAGGAAAGCTGGTAGGAAGGCCGAAGGGCGCGCGAGCCCAAAGACTAAGCGCGCCGGGGCATGTCAAGCGTCAGCCCCGACCGATCGAGTTGATCTAAGTCAATGATGAGCGGCAAGCCGCATCATAGCCTGTCCCCATGGAAAGCGCAGACCTCATCGCACGATATGACGGCCGCGTCCCACGCTACACAAGTTACCCCACCGCGCCGCATTTCACGACATCTGTTGGCCCGGATGTCTATATCCAGTGGCTGCAAACATTGCCGCCCGGTTCGCCTCTCTCGCTTTACATCCATGTGCCGTTTTGCGACCGGCTTTGCCTTTATTGCGGTTGCAACACCGGCGTCGTTCGGCACGAGGGGCCGCGTCGCGCCAGCGCGTCAGTCATGTCCATTGGGGCGGCGGCACACCGACCACGCTGCCCGCCGATTGCCTAACCGGCATCATGGATCTGATCGGCCGCCTATTCCGGCTCTCGCCCGATGCTGAAATAGCCATCGAATTGGACCCGACGGCTCTGCCCACCGATCGCATGGCCGCTTTGGCCGCTATGGGGGTCACGCGGGCCAGCTTGGGCGTGCAGGACCTCGATCCGGCGGTGCAGGCAGCCATCGGTCGCATCCAGTCATACGAGGTCACGCAGGCCTGCGCGCGGGCTGTGCGCGGGATCGGGATCGAAGCGCTCAATCTTGATCTCATCTACGGTTTGCCGCGCCAGAGGGTGCAATCTGCCACC
Source organism: Rhodospirillales bacterium 20-60-12 (assembly GCA_002255495.1). Classification (GTDB taxonomy): domain Bacteria; phylum Pseudomonadota; class Alphaproteobacteria; order Acetobacterales; family Acetobacteraceae; genus 20-60-12. The sequence continues at coordinate 29,194 of NCAP01000003.1, forward strand.
GCGACGGCGCGGATGGTTCTGCGCCTGCATGCCGGCCGCGTCGCGGTGTTCGGCTATGCCCATGTGCCCTGGATGAAACGCCACCAATCGCTGATCCCCGATGACACTTTGCCCGGCCCGCTTTGAGCAGCGCGCCGCGATCGGCCGCGTGCTTGAGGAGGAGGGCGGATACCTGCCGATCGGGCTCGATCATTATGCCCGTCCCGATGACGAACTGGCCCGCGCTGCGCGCTGCCGCACGATGCATCGTAGCTTCCAGGGCTATACCACAGACGCCGCTCCTGCCTTGATCGGCATCGGCGCCAGCGCCGTTGGCTGCCTGCCGCAAGGCTATGTGCAAAACGAAAGCAGCGTGCCGGCCTATTCGGCCGCCATCCGCGCGGGGCATGCGGCCACGGCGCGCGGTGTTGCGCTCTCGCCCGATGACCGGCTGCGTCGTGCCGTCATCGAAGCATTGATGTGCGATCTGAAAGCCGATCTGCCTGCCATTGCCGCTGCGTATCAAGCCGATCCCGCCTCTCTGAACATCGCCGCCGCCCTTACGCGCTTCGAGACCGATGGGTTGGTCATTCGCCATGGCGGCATCATCCGTGTGACCGAACGCGGCCGGCCTTTTGTTCGCAATGTTGCTGCCATGTTCGACGTCTATCTCAACCAAGAAGAAATCAGGCCGCGCCACGCTCAGGCCGTGTGATCTGCCGAGCCCGCAACGTCGGGCGCTGTTCCGCGTCGCTTCTGCGCGTGCCGCATCGATCCTGACCGTAGTCAGCATGGCCTTCATGACGAGATGGGCCGCCGGGCGATCCTCGCCTTGAGCGTGATGCCTCATCACGCAGGTGCTCCAGCCATATTCTACCGATTAATTTCATGCGTTTAGATTGACTCGTGTGATTCAATCTAAACGCATCTTGATCTATGCGGCACGAATCCGCCATGGCAGCGTCGCGGGCATGTCAAAATCGGAGGCTGGTCGAACTTGGTTGAACGACATTTGGAACTGCGCCATTGGCGCGCCTTTGTTGCCGCTGCGCAGGCGGGGCATTTCGGCGCTGCGGCTGAGCAGCTTGGGATCAGCCAGCCGGCCCTCAGTCAGCTGATCCGCACGCTGGAGGCCGGGCTTGGTGTCGCCTTGTTCGACCGCGCGGCCCGCCGCGCGCGGCCCAATCAGGCGGGAGCGGCATTGTTGCCGCAGGCTCAGGCCGTCATCGCCCAAGCCGATCTCGCCGCGCGCACCGGCGCTGCCATCGGCCGTCGGGGACACCGCGCCATCGCGGCTGGTTATGTCGGCTCATCGGCCTTCCATCCGCAATTCGCCCGCCTGATCCGCGCCATCGGCGGCGCACGGCCGGCGATCAAGCTCCTGCTCGATCAATGTTCGGCGACCGTGCAGGTGCGCAACCTGATCGAGGAGCGCTTTGATTTTGGGATTGTCCGCGCGCCTTTGCCGACCCTCGACCCCGCGATCGCCAGCCTGACTTTGGCCCGCGAACGCATGGTCATGGCGGTGGGCGCGCCGCCGGCGGGCCGTGCGCGCTCGCCGTGGAAGCTGGCGAGCTTCGCCGATCGCCCTTTCGTGCAATATCTCCAACAGCCCAGCGGTGGATTACGCTCATTGATGATAGGCGCGTGTCAGCAGGCCGGGTTCGAGCCGCGTATCGTGCAAACCGTGCCGCAAATCGCCACCATGCTCTGCCTGGTTGGTGCCGGTGTGGGCGTGGCGCTGGTGCCGGCCAGCATGGCACGGTTCAACGTGCCTGGTGTTCATTATCTGCCCTTGGAGGAGGCCGTTATGACCGATTTTACCTTGCTTTATCGGCGCAGCGACACGGCACCAGCGTTGCGCAGCGTGCTGCGGATTGCCAGAGGCATCATCGATAAGACAGACTTATCAAAATAGCCGGAATATCTGATTGGTCGGCGCGCTTAACGCGCTATGACCGGACGATGGAGGAAATGACCAATCCCAAACAGGGTGATGCCGAATGTGCGCCTGGCCGCCTTACCGTCGGTTCGGGGCCACAGGCCGTGCGCGTGCCCATCAAGTATGAAGGTGCCGCACCGCATGAAGCACGCCGGGCAATGATCATCGTCCATGGCCGCCGGCGCGACGCCGTGACCTATGCCCGATTGGCGATGGACGCCTTTGGCCGCTTAATGCCGGATCTGCTGATTGCCGCGCCGCAATTTCTTGCAGTGCAGGATCTGATTGGCGGGGGCGGCGAGCAGCTAGCCTATTGGGGCGAGCGTGACTGGATGGAGGGCGGCCTTGCCGCAGGACCCTTACCGATTGCCGCGTTTGCCGTGCTCGATGCGCTATGTGCCCATCTGGCCGACCGCACGCGCTTTCCCCTGATCGATGACATCGTGCTGGCCGGTCATTCAGCCGGCGGCCAGTTGGTGCATCGCTATGCGATTTTGTCGCCTGTGGCGGATGATGTGCGCTTTATCGTCGCCAACCCGTCCTCCTATGTCTGGTTTGGGCCTGGGCCTGGGCCTGGGCCTGGGTCTGGGCCTGAGCCTGGGCCTGGGCCGTTCCGCTGGAAATACGCACTGGCGGGCCGCCCGGCTTATGGCGCCATGCTCGATGATGCCGCCATTGAGGCCCGCTATGTGGGGCGTGACATGCTGTATCTGCTGGGCGCGCGTGATTGCGATCCTGCTCATCCGATGCTCGATCGTTCGGCGGCGGCGATGGCCCAGGGGCCGCACCGGCTTGCTCGCGGCCGCGCATATCAGGCCCATCTGGCCGAACGCCACGGCGCTGCATTGCGCCATCGCTGGGTGGAGGTGCCGGATGTCGGCCATGATCCGGCGGGCATTTTATCGGCCACGGTGGCGCAAGAAGCGATTTGGCCTGCTTATCTCAACCTAGCCGACCACGCCCGACCATAAAAAACGGAGGAACAACCATGCAAATTCCATCGACCATGCCCCGCTTGCTCGCTCATCTCGCCATCGGTGTTTGTGCGGTGTTTCTGCCGCTGAGTGTGTGCGCCGCCGCCGCACCGCCGCCGACCATCACCAAAGGCCAGCTCACGGTTGCCTATCGCACGGATGACAAGCCGATCTCGTTTATCCAGAACGGCACACCGGCCGGATTTCTCGTCGATTTCGAGCAGGCCATCGGCGTGCAGCTTGGCTTGAAGGTGCAGTTCGTCTCTACCGGTTTCGCCAGCATGTTGCCGGCGGTTAAAAACCATATTTATGACACCGCGGCTTTTGCCGTCATCGTCACGCCGCAGCGCAGCGCGATGGTCGATTTCACGACACCGATCGGCTATGGGCAGGCGCGGCTCGTCACCCGTGCGAAAGACCCCATCGCCACCGTGCAGGCCGCCGCCGGCAAAGTCGTCGCGGTGACGCAGGGCAGCGCCTTGATCCCGCTGCTCGCCCATATTGCACCGGGTGTTCAGGTGAAGGAATTTCCCAATGTCGCATCGAGCCTGAATGCGCTGATTGCCGGCCAGGTCGATGGGCTATTCACCGGCCTTGCAACGGCTGACAGCCTGGTGAAAAAGCACCCTGGCTTGGGTGAATCGCAAATCGTCACGAGTGGCGTGACCGAATTTCCGATTTCGAAATCCAACCCGGCCCTGCGCGAGGCGATGAATGTGGCCATCGCCCATTTGATGAAGGACGGCACATTCACCAAGCTGTTCGTCAAATGGAACCCGCCTGCTGTGCGTATCCCCGCTGAGCTCTATGCCGATTATCCCGGCATGCCCCAGCAGCCGGCCGAATAGATCCAACCAGAGGCATCACCCATGTTCGCCGGACTATCAAGGATTCAGCAGACATTTTTTGATATCCATATGATCGCCCGGGTGATGCCGTCGCTGCTGACGGTGGGCCTGCCGAATACGATTTTGCTGGCGATTCTGGCATCATTGATCGGCATCGTGGTCGGACTCGTGATTGCGATTGGACTGCCGTCGCGGCATCTTTCATTGCGGCTCATCTGCCGCTCTTATGTCGATATTCTGCGTGGCTTGCCGCATATTCTGACCATCTATCTGATCGGCCAGGGCTTGCCCCTGGCAGGTCTCGCTTTGTTCGGTTCCAACACTTATGCCTATGCGGCACTCGCGATCGGGTTGATCGAAGGCGCTTATATGGCGGAGATATTTCGCGCCGGTATGCAAAGTGTCGAGCGTGGACAGATCGAGGCGTCGCGCACGTTGGGCATGACCAAATGGCAGACCATGCGCTATATCATTATGCCGCAGGGGATCAGGCGGGTTTTGCCGCCGCTCACCGGGCAATTCATTCTGGTGATCAAAGGTTCCGCGTTGGTGTTCCTGCTCGGATTGACCGCCTCGCAGCGCGAGATATTTTCGATCGCTCAGGATTCCGCCATCAATAATGCCAATTTGTCCCCGCTCACCGCTGCCGGTCTTCTCTATCTCGCTCTGACCGTGCCGATGACCTATGCGGTGAATGCGTGGGAGCGCCGATTGCGCGGCGCTCAAGGGAGCATGCGCGGCGATGAGTAGCACCATAGCGGTCAAATTTTCAAAGGTGAGCAAGACATACGGCACGACCCAGGTGCTGCGCGATATCTCGCTCGATCTGCCGCGTGGCTCGACCACATGCGTGATCGGGCCGTCGGGTTCGGGCAAATCCACCTTGCTGCGCTGCACGAATTTGCTGGCGCGGCCCGATAGCGGGTCGATCGAAATTGAAGGCATGGACATCACGGCCGCGGGCACCGATGTTAATCTCATGCGGACGAAAGTCGGCATGGTGTTTCAGCATTTTCATTTATTCAGCCATCTCGACGTGCTGCAGAATGTCACATTGGCGCTGCGCAAAGTGCGCGGCATGTCAGCGGATGAAGCCGATGCGCGCGCAATGGCGCAATTGCGCGCGGTCGGGCTCGGCGGGCTTGAGCGCCGGCGCCCCTCGCAAATATCGGGCGGTCAACAGCAGCGTGTGGCGATTGCCCGGGCGCTGGCGATGGATCCGGCGATCATGCTGTTCGACGAGGCAACGTCCGCATTGGATCCTGAGCTCGTCAAGGGCATTCTTAATGTCATGCGCGATTTGGCGATCTCGGGCATGACCATGCTGGTCGTCACCCATGAAATGCGCTTCGCCCGCGAGGTTGCCGGCCAGGTGGTTTTCATGGATCAGGGGCGGATTGTTGAAACCGGACTGCCTGGCGCCCTGTTCGATCAGCCCCAAACTCCGCGCCTGCGTCAATTTCTCGATCAGGTTCTCTAACATTTCAGACTCCGAAAGCATCTCATGACCAACATGACGCCGCCAAAACCAGCCGCTATTCGCGCATTGTTCGCCCGCCGTTCGGTCTGGCAATCATGGCTGGAGGTCGAGGCCGCGTTAGCCGAAACTCAAGCAGAGCTTGGCATTATTCCCAGCGCTGCAGCGCTGGAAATCCGGTCTTGCGCGAATTTCAATGCCATCGATGAGGAAGCTCTCGCCGCCGATATCGAGCGTACCCGCGCGCCGATCGTCTCATTGGTGCGCTTTCTCTCGCGCGCCTGTGCGGCAGATGCGGGCGGCTTTGTTCATTGGGGGGCTACCACCCAGAATGTCGTGCAAACCGGTCGCACATTGCTGATGCGTGAGGCGCATGAGGCGTTCAATTTGCGCCTCGCCGCCATCCTTGAAAGACTGGCCGATTTGGCCGAGACGCAGGGTCATACGGTCACCGTCGCCCGGACGAATATCCGCCACGCGCTGCCGATCACGTTCGGCTTCAAGGCGGCTGGTTGGATTGAGGAATTCCTCCGCCACGCCGAGCGATTTGCCGAGGCGGCACCGCGGGTTTTTCGTGTCCAATGGGGTGGCGCCGTGGGCGCCATGCACGCGGTGGGCCAGGCGGGCCCCGAACTCAATCGCCGGTTGGCGGCGCGATTAGGGCTCGGTTATTTCACCATCCCCTCACGGGCGGGCCTTGACACGTTTGCTGAATATTTTCTCCTGCTCGGCTTGTTTGCCGCGAGCTGCGGCAAGATTGCGCGCGATTTATACACCATGTTGGCCGATGAATTCGGCGAGGTGATTGAGGATCTCGGCGATGAGGTCATCGGCTCCAGCACCATGCCGCATAAGGTCAATTCCAAAATCGCCGTGCATGTCATCGCGCTGGCAGCCCGCCTGCGGGCGCAGGTGCCGCTCGCGCTCGATATGATGCAGCCCAGTTTCGAGGGTGATGGCGCGCATAATCAGATGCTCTCCGCCCTCATCGATCAGGCTTGCCCGCTGGCTTATGAGATGATCGCCCAAATGGATGAATTGCTTGCCTCGATACGGATCCAGCCAGAGAGAATGAAGAGCAATCTTGAAATGAGCGGGGAATTCATGGCGTCGGAAAATGCCATGATGACATTGGCCCCTCTGATCGGTCGCACTGAGGCCCATGATGTCGTGCATCACGCCGTATCGGAGGCCGCACGCACCGGCGCGCGGCTGAGTGATATTCTATGTGCCGATGCCAGCCTGGCCGGCAAAGTGAGCGCGCAGACGATAACCGAATCCCTTGATCCTGCGCGCTATACCGGGCTCAGCGCGCAGCTTGCCCAGGCCCTCGTGGCACCGGCGCGGCTTCAGGCTGCTTTGCTGCGCGGCAAAAATTGACTCTGTGTCGCTAAATTCAGATGATGGTCGTTATCTAATGATCATAACAACCGGCGGAACGGGCCCGGGCGCGCACCATGGCCAGCACCATGTCGCAAACCGGCATGGGTTTCTCGACAAGCTGGCCAAGCTCGACCACGGCGCCGAGCAGCGCGTCGATTTCCATCGGCCGGCCGCGCTCCAGATCCTGTAGCATCGAGGTTTTATGCGCGCCGACTTCAGCGGCACCGGCAATGCGCTTTTCGACCGAAATGGCGAATTTTACCCCCAAAGCTTCGGCCACTTCTTGTGCTTCCTGCATCATGCTTTGGCATATGGCCCGTAAATCGGGGCGGCTTGTCAGAATATCCAATGTCGCGCCGGTCAGCGCGGAGAGCGGGTTGAAACAGAGATTGCCCCATAATTTGACCCAAATCTCATCACGGATTTTCGGCCGTATGGGCGCTTTCAATCCGGCTTCGATCAATTTTTGCGAAATCGCCTCAACCCGTGCGCTGCGCGTGCCATCGGGCTCGCCAAGCGAAAACCGATCACCGTAATGATGCGCAATAATACCCGGCGCGGTCACTTCGGCGGCAGGATAGACCACACAGCCGATCGCGCATGAAGGCGGCAAAATGGCCGACAGCTTGCCGCCTGGGTCGACATTTTGCACCACCCGGTCCTTGAACGGTCCCTCCAGCCCATGGAAATACCAATAGGGTACGCCGTTGACGGCGGTGATCAGGCTCGATTGATCATCCATCATCAGTGCAATATCTGCCGCCGCCGCCGGCAGGGAATGGGCTTTCAATGTCACGATCACATAATCCTGGCGCCCGGCCTCAGAGGCTGAACTCACACAGCGCGGACGCACATTGATCGTCTCGCCAGCGGAATGCATCGTCACCCCGTTTTCCTGCATTGCCCTCAGATGCGGGCCGCGGGCAATGAAGGTCACATCCGCACCCACCTGGGCGAGTTTCACGCCCATCATCCCGCCGATCGCGCCGGCGCCGAAAATTGCGATTTTCATGCCGAGAGGCCGAGTTTTGCCGCCAGACCGATCCGCATCAATTTGCCGGTGGCACCTTTGGGGATCTCGTCGAGAAATACGATTTTCCGTGGCACTTTGAACGAAGCGAGACGCTGGCTTGCGAAATCGCGAATCTGATGCTCCTCGACCGAAGCGCCCGCGCGCAAGACCACCGCGGCGGCGACCTCCTCGCCCAATTTGCCGTGCGGCATGGCGAATGTGAGAACTTGGGCAATATCGGGGTGGTCCATCAGCACATTATCAACCTCGAGCGGACTGACTTTCTCGCCGCCGCGATTGATGATTTCCTTGAGCCGCCCGGTCAGCCGCAAAAACCCATCAGGGTCGAGATATCCTTCGTCACCGGTGCGAAACCAGCCATTGATGAAAGCCTGCGCGTTGGCATCGGGGTTGTTCTCGTAGCCGGCTGTGACGTTGCGGCCGCGAATGACAATTTCGCCCAATTCACCAGGGGGCTGAATCTCGCCGGTCTGCGACATGATGGCAATCTCGGGTCCGGCGGCAATCCCGACCGATCCGGGAAAGCGCGGGCGGGGCGGCAGCGGATTGGCCGCCATTTGATGCGCTGCCTCGGTCATGCCGTAACTTTCAATCACCGGCACGCCGAACACGCTTTCCAAGGCGGTCATCACCTGCGGCGGCAGAGAGGCCGAGGAGGAGCGGATCAAGCGCAGCCGCCCGGCGGCGATGAGCGCGCTGTGGCGTGGTGCAAGGTCGAGCAAGGTCTGGTGCATTGTCGGCACGGCGGTAAACCAGCTTGGCCGAACTTCCTCGAAATAACTGAAGAATTTGAAAGCATTGAAGCCTGGTGTGCAGCAAACCGATGCCCCGGCACCAAGCGAGGCGAGAACGGCGGCAATTAATCCGTGGATGTGAAAGAGCGGCATGATATTGAGGCATGTGTCATCGGCGGTGAGGTTCAGTGCCGTGCCGATATGGCTGGCCGAGGCGGTGATATTGATCTGCCGCAGCGGCACGATTTTCGGCCGCGATGTCGTGCCCGATGTATGCAGGACCAAGGCGACATCCTCGGGTTCAGCCAGGCCCGGCCGGGCCGGCGTGCCGGTTTGATCGGAGTGGAGAACAAATTCACCAGCAAGGCTGCCGGGGATGAGTTCGACAATGGGAATCCCCCGCCCGGCGGCCACCGCGCGGGCCGGGCTTTCCATACCCTGGAGGATGATCAGCGCGCTTGCATTCAAATCGCTGAGATAGAACTCAAATTCATCAGCCTTATAGGCCGGATTGAGCGGGGCGGTGGTGGCGCAGCATGCGGCGGTGACGAACAAGGCGGCCATTTCCGGCCCGTTGGGCAAAACCATCGCCACGCGGTCACCCCGGCCAATGCCCATGGCGTTCAATGAAGCCATCGTCCGCGCCGCCAGCGCGCGCAGCTCCCCATAGGTGAGGGCAGGGCGGCCCGGTGCGGCAATGGCAGGCGCATCCTGGTGGCCGGCCGCCAGCAGGCGGGCCATGGTATCGGCGTGATATGCGGTCATCGGGTCCTCACTTAAGGGCGGGTTTGCGCCGCGTCATTCATGCACAGCCCATAGACGAGCCGGTCAAGCCGGTGAAGACGGCGCTTGCTGGATTGCGCTCCAAATGCGGAACGAGGTGCAGGGCAAAGGCGGCAAAATGGCGCCGATCTGCTGCAGGGCATCGGCAATCGCATTGGTGGCGGCTGCCAGAGCGCCGGTCGTGCCGGCTTCGCCCAATCCTTTCGCCCCGAGCCGATTATTCGGCGATGATGTGGGCCGCTCGGCGGCCTGGAAAAACGGCACATCGGCGGCGCGCGGCATGGCATAATCCATGAAGCTTCCGGTCATCGGCTGGCCGGATTCGTCATATTGCATCGCCTCGCTGAACACTTCGCCCAACCCCTGGACAATCCCGCCATGGATCTGCCCGGCGGCGGCGATTTCGTTAATGATCGTCCCGGAATCATCGACCGCGAGATAGCGCACCAAGGTGGCCACCCCGGTCGCGCGGTCAATTTCCACTTCCGCCACATGGCAGCCGGAGGGAAAGCTCGAAGAGACCGGGGCGGCACCCAGTGCCGAGACCGGTTGTTCAGCCATCGCGATCGCTTCGGCAATGCTCATCACCATGCTGCCGTCCGCGCGTTCGATCACGCCCTGGCCGACCCGTAATTCATCCGCCGGCGCGTTCGCCCGCAGCCCGGCGAACCCCAGCAATATCTGGCGCAATTTGTCCCCCGCATCGGCGATTGCGCTGCCCGCGCTCATCGTCGAACGCGACCCGATCGATCCCGCGCCGGCCAGACGTGAATGCGCGGGGCTTGCCACAAGCGTTACATCCGCCGGATCGATCCCGATCAGGGGGGCCAGGATATAGGCGTATGTTTCGGCCTGGCTTTGCCCGCTGCCGCCGGTCACGGTCTCGATGCGCGCCTGCACCTGCCCCGCTTGCTGTGTCAGGACCACCAGCGCCTCATCACGCTCGGCGGCGCCGCCGCCGGCGATTTCAGTGAACAAGGCGGCACCGCAGCCGAGCAATACACCACGCGCTGCGGCCTCCCGCCGGCGCGCGGTCCGCTCATCCCAGCCGGATAATTCCCGCGCCGTGGCAATCAAGGTCTGGTAATTGCCGCTATCGTAAGTGACCCCGAGCGCTGTCCGATAGGGGAAGGCGGAAGCCGGCACCGCATTGCGCGCGCGCAGTTCGAGCGGATCAATCCCCAGCTCGGCGGCGGCACAATCGACCAATCTTTCGATCAACAGGGCGGTGTCGGGCCGGCCGGCGCCGCGATAGGGGCCGATCGGCCCGATATTGGTGAAAAACTGCCTGAACCGCGCGCTGATGGCGGGAATATCATAGGTGCCGCCGGCCGTTTGCAGCGGGTTATGGACATTAACGAACGCGCCGACGGTTGTGACATACGCGCCCAGATCGGTGTCATAAGCGATGTCCAGAGCCGTGAACCGGCCTTGCGCGTCCAACGCGAGCCGCCCGGCCAGCCGCGTGCTGCGGCCATGATAATCGGTGAGGAACGCCTCGCTGCGGCTGGCAATCCAGCGAACCGGCCGCCCGGTCAGCCGGGCTGCCAGCAACAGGGCGGCATGTTCGGGATAGGCCGGGCTGCGCGCGCCGAAGCCGCCACCGACATCGGGCAGCTCGATCAGGATGGCTTCCGGTGCGACATTCAAAATCGCCGCCAGATCGAGCCGGATTTCGTTGATGCCCTGATGCGGCGTGGTCAAATGATAGGTCTGGTCAGTTGCGTCATAAGCGGCGATCACCCCGCCCGGCTCCATGGTGGTGGGGGCCAGACGCGGCAAATCGAACTGGGTGGAGACGATCCGCGCGGCGGAGGCAAAAGCCGCCTGCACTTTCGCGGCATGACCCGCCTCATGTGCAAACGCCAGATTTCCAGGCGCCTGCTCATGAATTTGCAATGCCGGATCATCGTGCCTTGCATCCAGCCCGATCGCGGCCGGCAGATCCTCATATTCAATATCGATCGCCTCGGCGGCATCCATCGCCGCGGCCTGGCTGGTCGCAATCACACACGCCACCGGCTCGCCGACAAAACGCACCCGCTTTGTTGCCAGAACCGGGCGATGCGGCACGACCAAGGGCCGCTTGCCGGTCGTGCCGTAGCGCATCAAGCCTCGGAAATTGCCGAATCCCGCCGCGGTGCACTCCTCGCCGGTGATAATCGCCACCACGCCCGGCATCGCGCGCGCCTGATCGAGATCAATCCGGCGGATTTCCGCATGAGCGTGCGGCGCGCGCAAAAATGCAGCGTTTAGGTGATCCGCTGCGGCAATGTCGCCGACATAACGGCCCGCGCCCGTGACCCAACGTGTCCGATCCCGCCCCGATTGGGTCTGCCGGTTAGATTGCCGCGTTACAGTGTCCATGTCAGCCAATAGCCTCCAACCTGCGCTGGTTTGTTTCTACACCCAACGTCAACACAGCCACGATCAACGCGACCAACAAACCGATCATCAGGGCCAGCACGCCGGTCACCCCATCGATCTTGAAGAGATGGATCACCATGAAAGGTGTCAAGATCGTGGCCCCCCGGCCGAACATGTTGCAAATGCCCGCTGCCCGCAGACGGATTTCGGTGGGGAATAATTCGGGGATGTAAATTGCGAACAGCATGGCCACCAGAACATAAATCGGCACGGTCAGCGCAAAGCCGATGACCGGCAGGAACGCCGCTTCCCGCACGAAGGGGTATATCGCGCCGAACAGGATCGCGAATAAAGCGGCAATGACGATGGTCGGCTTGCGGCCCCAGCGGTCCGCACCGATTGCCCCGATCGCCGAGCCGACAGGTGCGCCGAGCGCCATCACCACCGCATAGCCAAAGCTCTGCGCCACGCTTAATCCTTGCTTGACCATGAAGGTCGGCAGCCAGGTGATGAAGCCATAAATCAACGTGTTGATGACGATCAGGGCAATACAGCCGAGCAACAACCGGCCGATCAGCGGCGCCTTGAACAGGGCCGCGAAATTCTGTGCGATGATTGGTGCAACCGGAACCGGTTCAGGCAATGACCCGCCGGCGCTCACTTCGGTCTCGATCTGCTGCAGCAAGGCATCGGCCTCGGCATCGCGGCCGACCGATTCCAGCCAGCGTGGTGATTCGGGCAGCGATTTACGCAGCCGCCAGACGAACAAAGCGCCGATACCGCCGAGCACGAACATGATGCGCCAGCCGAAATGCGGCACCAAGGCATAGCCGAGCAAGGCCGATACCGGCAGGCCGGTCACCACGATGACCGCCATCATGCCGAGCCACCGGCCGCGGGCCGCCGGGGGGATGAATTCGGTCAAGGTCGAATAGCCGACGACATTTTCCGCCCCGAGCCCGAAGCCCATGACAAAGCGCAGCGCAATCAAGATCCCCATCCCCGGCGCAAAGGCGGCGGCCAGCGAGGCCAGGCCGAAAATCGCCAGATTGGCCTGATAGGTAAAGCGCCGGCCAAACCGGTCGCCGAGAAATCCGGTGACGATCGAGCCCAGCATCATGCCGACAAAGGTTGCTGATACGAAAGCAGCTGCCTCGCCCAGCGTGGCGAAGCCGCTGCGGATTGTCGCCCCCAGAACGGTCGCCGCGATATAAATGTCGAACCCGTCGAAAAACATACCGACGCCGATCAGCATCATCACTTTGCGATGGAACGCGCCGATCGGCAGCCGGTCGAGCCGGGCGCCAGCCGATATTGAGTGTGTGTTTTGAAGCATTGTTTCCCCCCCCCCCGTTTATTGTGTTTTGCGGCGGCTTATGCCGCCCTGAATTGACCTTATTCGGTAATCACCGCCTGGCGGCGCAACGCGCCGAGCACGCGCGCCTCGGCTTCGTCGATATGCGCGCGCAAATGCCGCGCTGCCGCTCGCCCGTCGCCGCTTTTGATCGCCTCGATGATGGCCCCATGTTCCTCCACCAGCCGGTCCGGCCGGCGCCCTTCGATCTGCCCCAGGCTGACCCGCACCAGACGGTCGGATTGTTCGATGCAGTCAATGCAGGCCGCGGCCAGGCGTTTGTTGCTGGCGCTGGCGGCAATCGCACAATGAAAGCGCCGGTTGTAGTCAATAAAATCGCTGCCTTGCTGGTATGAAACGGCGGCATCGAGGGCGCCGGCGATTTCGTCCTTGCGGCTTGCCGCGTCGCGTGCGGCTTCGGGTTCGAGCAGCCGGCGCAATTGAAACAAATCGGCCGCATCACGCAGAGAAATCGGCGCCACCCTGTAGGATTGCCGGGGCACGATGCGCACCAGCCCATCGGCCTCGAGACGCAGCAAGGCATCGCGCACCGGCGAGCGGCTCACCTGATAGCGTTCGGCCAGATCGGGTTCGCGCAATTCCGCCCCGGGCGGCAGGCGGCAGGCAATGATGTCGGTCTTCAAGGCCTCGTAAACGGAAATCCGCATAAGCATGGTCATCACCCTTCAGCCTTATCGTGATATATCACAAGTGCGAATGCAAGTGGGATTTTCATTGGACCTCCAGCTTGAATGAAGGTCATTTTTCGTAGAAATGGAGGTTTGTGATATATTTCGATGTGAGAGGGAGCGTCCAAATGGAGCAATTATTGGCAGATGGCCAGGTCCGCGCGCGCCGCTTTGGGGCCGGAGCGCCGGTGGTTTTGCTGCATTCCTTGCTGGCCGATTCGACCAGTTGGCATGTTTTGGTGCCGCATTTGACCGGCCACGCACAGGTCACCGTGATCGATCTTCCCGGATTTTGCGGTCTGCCCGCGGTCACCGGCGGGCTTGCCGCTTTGTCAGCCGTGCTGTGCCGCGCTCTGGCCGAATTGGCATTGCCGAGCGCGCCCATGCTCGTTGGCAATGGTTTTGGCAGCTTTCTGGCTTTGCGCATCGCTCTGGATCAGCCCGAACATGTGGACCGGTTGGCCCTGCTCGGCTGCGGCACAAAATTCTCCGACCCTGGGCGGGCCGCTTTCGCCGCGATGCGCGAGGCGGCAACCACGCGCGGGCTCGCGGCCATCGCCGATAGCGCGATGGCCCGACTGTTCGGCGCCGCATTCCGCGCCGATCATCAGGCGTTGGTCGATGCACGGCGCGCGGCCTTTTTGCGCACCGACCCCGCGATGTTTACGGCCGCTTGCCGGGCATTGGAGACGCTGGATCTCGATGCTGATATCACGCGCTTGGCCTGCAAAATGCTGCTGCTGGTCGGCTCGGAAGATCAGGCAACCCCGCCTTCGATGGCCGAGGCGTTGGCGGCGCAGTGTCCTGCAGCGCGCCTTGTCATTCTGCAAGGTCTCGCTCATGTGCCGCAATTGCAGGATCCGGCGTTGATCGGCGAATATCTCGTCTCGTTCATGGCGGCCTGATCATCCCGCCCGGCGCGCGCGGCAAATTGTAACCACCCGGCTGCATCGCCATATACAAGATGCAAATAAACGGTCGGAGATGTCCATGGACGTGATCGATTTCAGCCGCAGTAATGCCTGTGCGGGCCTCTCACCCGCCGATCGCGCCGTGCTGGGCGAGGCGGCGGTCAAATTGCTCGACGCGCGCAACGTGATTGTCAGAATCGCCGAATCGCTCGGTGACCTGACGAGCAAAATGGGCGGCGGTGCGGCGCAGTTTCTGGATGATAAATTCGGCATCGACGTTGCCGGCAAAATCCAGGAAGTCACGCAGACCCTGCTGAGTCATTTCATGACCGGCGCACTGACCGGCATGGATGCCGAGGGTGCGGGCGATCGCTGGGGTTGGCTGCATAAATCCATCGTCATGCTCAGCGGCGCGACCAGCGGTTTTGTCGGTCTGCCGGGTCTGCTGTGGGATCTGCCGATCACCACCGGCAATATATTACGCTCGGTTGCCGATATTTCGCGCGCTTACCCGGGCGAGAATATCGATAGTGAGGATACGCGGCGCGCCTGCATCGAAATTTTCGCCATGGGCAGCCCGCTCGCCGATGATGATGAAGCCGATATCGGCTATTGGGCGGCGCGCGCGAGCCTGAGCCATGCGAGCGTTGAATTTTTCATCAAAACCGCCGCTGCCCGGTTTGGCGTGGTGATTTCAGAGAAAATCCTTGCCCAGGCGATACCGGTCGCCGGCGCCGCCGCAGGGGCGGCGCTGAATTATGCCTTCATGGATTATTATCAGGAGATGGCGCGGATTCATTTCATGATCCGCGGTGTCGAACGGCGCACCCCGGACCCGAGTTGCGTGCGCCCGTGTTTTGGCGAAATCGTCGGCGCGCTGCGACAACAGCGCGCCCGCTGAGGCAGGGTCAAGCGGCCGGACGAGCCTTGTTGACGCCAATCACTGTTGTGTTTAGCTGAACCCCACGATGGAATGGGCGACATAAGGCTCTTCCAGCCGGGTGGTTTCATCAGGTGTTAGTTTCAATGACACCGCCGCCAGCGCGTCCTCCAGGTGGGTGAGCTTGGTCGCGCCGATGATCGGTGCTGTGATGCCTGGTTTGCCGAGCACCCAGGCCAGCGCGATCTGGGCGCGCGCGACACCGCGCTCGGTGGCGATTTTGGCCACCACGTCAACGATTTTGCGATCCGCCTCGGCTGATTTCGCGTAAAGCGATTTGCCGAATTCATCGGTTTCCGAGCGCGCACTCTGATCATCCCAGTCCCGTGTCAGCCGGCCGCGCGCCAGCGGGCTCCAGGGAATAACGCCAATCCCCTCGGCGCGGCACAGCGGGAGCATTTCGCGCTCTTCCTCGCGATACAGCAGATTGACGTAATTCTGCATGCTGACGAACTTGGTCCAGCCATGGCGCTCCGCCACTGCCAGCGCCTTGGCGAATTGCCAAGCATACATCGAGGAGGCGCCGATATAGAGCGCCTTGCCTGCGCGCACGATGTCATGCAGCGCTTCCAAAGTCTCTTCGATCGGGGTGTGATAATCCCAGCGATGGATTTGATATAAATCGACATGATCGGTGCCGAGCCGGCGCAGGCTGTTATCGATCTCGGTCATGATGGCCCGGCGCGACAATCCAGCTCCGTTCGGCCCCGGCGACATCCGGCCGTGAACTTTCGTTGCGATCACCACCTCGTCCCGCCGGGCAAAATCTTTCAGCGCCCGGCCGACGATTTCCTCGCTCGAACCTGCTGAATAGACATTCGCTGTATCGAAAAAATTGATCCCGCCCTCCAAGGCGCGCTTGATGAAGGGGCGGCTGGTGGCTTCATCGAGCGTCCAGGCATGGTTGCCGCGCGTGGGCTCGCCATAGCTCATGCAGCCCAGGCAAATGCGCGATACGTCAAGTCCGGTATGGCCCAGTTTGATATAATCCATCTGCAACTCCTGTTAGATCAATATCGTTCTAAGCGAAGCGTAAAATCGCCGTCGTGGCGCGCGCCAGAGCCTGGCTCAAGGCGGCGCGCTGGGCGGCCACGAGATCGGGCGCGCTATGGCCGGTGAGCGGCGCCGTGCCGAGGATCAATTGCTGGGCAACCGGCGTCGTGGCAAGGCCGGCCTGCGCACTGATGACCAAGGTGATCGATGCCCGCGCCTGCCCGGCGGCGAGATCGGCGGCCAATTCATTGAACGAGCCTTCGACGATATAATTCGGCGTCAGCGTGCTGCCCGACTGCACCACGGCCCTGAATGCGCCGGTGGCAGCGAGCCACGCCGCCAAGGCGGCCGTTGCGGCGTCGGCCGGATCGGCGGCCCAACGGTTATAATAGCCGACATGCAGGCTGCCGTTCTGTTGCAAAGTCTGTAGACCCCGCTTGTCCATTCCGGGCCCGGCAGTCAGGCTGCGCACCAAAATGATTTTGTCGTCCGCCTGGACAGGCTGGGCCGGTGGCGGCGCAGGATCGAGCGGCCAATCCGTACGCGGCGCGTAGGTCTGCGCGGGCAGAATCGAGCCGCAGCCGGCGAGGGAAGCGGGCAGCGCGAGCATGGCAAAGCGGCGTTTCATGGTGCGGCGTCTCCTCGTGGCGTGGCATGCGGCGGTGGCGCGCCGCTCAATATGGAGCCGGGATTATGTTCCAACGTCTCGCTCACATCGCGTAAATTGCTCGATGCGGCGTGCAGATCATGCAAAATCGGGATCATCTGCGCGTTCAAATCGGCCGTTGTGGTGTCGGCCTTGCTGGCCGTTGCCTGCAGCGAGACGATCAAAGGCTGCATCTGCGCTGTCACTTTGGCGAGTTGTGCGGTTGTGCGGTCCAGATTGGCGATCAATTGCCGTGTCTGCGCGCCATCGGCCAATGTCCGGATCGATTTCGTGGTGGCGGGTAAATCGGCTTGTTGAATCTGGTCCTGCAATGCGGCAAGCAATTGATTTGCGCGCGATAGGGTTTGGTGTGCATCGCCGGTGGTGATTTCCTGATTGAGCCCCTTGATGAGCGAGGTCAGCGAGGTCACCGTGTCGGCCAGATTGACATGCGCCATTTGTGACATGAAGGATTGAATCGCATCCTGCACCTGGGTCAATGTGCTCGGCACCGAGGGGATGACGTCAGTTTTCGGTGTCCATGGCACGCTCAACGGGGCCGAGGCGTTGTTGATGAAGGTCAGTTCCAGATAAGCGAGTCCGGTAATGCCCTGCGGCGCGATCTGCACCCGCAAGCCCTGCTTGACGGCATCTTGGACATCCAGCGCCCGGCCGAGTTTTTTCGGATCGATGGTAAAACGCACGACGATGTCACGATAGGCTTTCTGGCTCAGATCATTGCCGTTATCGGGCCGGTATTCCGCCGAGGCCAGGCCGATATCGGTGATTTTGCCGATTGATACCCCGTGGAACTTGACCGCTGTGCCGACATCCAACCCCTGAACGGATTCGGCAAAATAAGTCTCGAAGGAGAGGCCCTTTTGAAACGCGCTGCCCGAGAGAACGAAAATGATCGCCAACAAAGCGACCAGACCGCCGAGCACGAACAGACCAACGCGAAATCCCGCGGCTTTATTTTCCATCTATAAGGGCTCCCGGTTGAAAAAGGCACGCACGGTCGCGTCCTGGCTTTGGGTTTGCAATTCTTTCGGCACGCCCAGCGCAATCATGCCGCGCGCCGCCCGATCGAGCATCACGCAGCGATCGGCGATGGCGAGGATCGACTGCAATTCATGGGTCACGACAACAAACGTGCTGCCCAGCGTATCGCGCAGATTCAGGATCAGCCGATCCAGCCCGGCGGATGTGATCGGATCAAGCCCGGCTGAAGGTTCATCAAGAAACAGCACCGGCGGGTCGAGCGCCAAAGCGCGGGCAATGGCCGCGCGTTTGGCCATGCCGCCGGAAATCTCGGCGGGCATTTTATACGCCGCATCAGCCAGGCCGACCAAAGCCAGTTTGACGCGCGCAATCTCGGCCCGTGCGGCGGCCGGCAGATCGGTAAAGATCGAGAGCGGCAATATGATATTATCGAGCAGGTTCATCGAGCCGAACAACGCGCCGGATTGGAACATCACGCCGATCGTCTGGCGCACATTGGCGCGTTCGCGCACCACGTCATGGCCCAGGACCGAAATATGGCCCGCGCTGGGTGCGCGCAGACCGATCATTTGTTTGAGCAGGGTTGATTTGCCGCAACCCGACCCGCCGAGCACGACAAACACCTCGCCGGTTTTCACATCGAAGGTGACGTCGTGAAAAATCTCGGTGCTGCCGAAGCGCTGCGCCACATGATCGACGGTGATGGCAACCTCGCTCATAGGCCGAGCCTGTAGAACACCACGGCGAATAATCCATCGAGGACCACCGTCGCGACAATCCCGCCGACCACGGCGGATGTCGCAGCCTCGCCGACCGCGCGGGGACCGAGCCCCGCCGTCAGCCCGGCCCGGCAGCCGATGACCGCAATGACACCGGCGAAAATGACGCCCTTCATCATGCCGAGCAGGAAATCCGACGGTCCGGTTGTGGCAATCACCTGGGCGAGGATGGCCGCCGGTGGAAAGCCGAGCAGCATCAGCACGACACCCATGCCGAGCAGCCCGGCCAGATCGATCGCCACCACCAAAGCCGGCATCACCATCATACTGGCCGCCATGCGCGGCAGGACCAGCATGGTCTCGGGGTCGACGCCCATGGTCGCCAAGGCGGCCACTTCCTCGTTCACCGTCATGGTGCCCAATTCGGCGGCGAAGGCCGAACCGGTGCGGCCGGCCAATATGACCGCGCAGAGCAACGGCCCGAGCTCGCGGAACAGGGAAATCGCCACCAGATTGGCCACATAGAGATCGGCGCCGAATTGCCGCATCGGGATGGCGGATTGGAACGCCAGGATCATGCCGATCAGAAATCCCAGCATCACCACCAGCGGCAAAGCCTGAATGCCGGCTCGCTCGGCGATGCGGAAAAAATCCGCCCCGCGCAGAAACCGCAACCGGCCGGGCAATGCCAGGCTGGCGATCACCGTGTCGCCGAGAAAACTCACTCTGGTGATCAGGTTCGCGATCAGACCAGGGCTGGCATCGCCCGCTATTTTTGGTTTTTGCGGCAATGTCTCGGGTGTTGAGTGGCGCAACGTGTCGAGTAATTTCAGGGCGTTATCGCTTGCGCCAGTGATCTCAGCACCGCTGCTTGCCCGCTCGAGCGCCAAAATGAATGCCGCTCCGGATGTATCGATCATCGCCGCATTGCTGAGATCAATGGTTAATCCCGCACTTGCCTTGCGCGCGAACTCCGCCGCGGGCTTCCAAACCGCCGAAAGGCTGGCCGCCGTCAGCGCGCCCGAGAGCCGCAAGGTCGGGCGGCCCGCCTCGTCGCTTGTGTCAAACTGAGCCGGGGTCAAAGATGCCAACCGCGTGCAGACATCACCTGGAGCAAACCATCATGGATCATCATCACTGCTACATATAGAACGATGGCAAGCCCAACCCAGACCAGTCCGCGAAAACGCGTGAGCAAGCGCGCGACAAAGCTCGCCGCCAGACCCATCAGCGCGATCGACACCCCCAAGCCTGCGGCCAATATCGCGGGCCTGCCATGCGCGGCACCCGCGACCGCCAGCACATTGTCGAGGCTCATCGAAATATCGGCTATGATGATCCGCAGCACGGCGTCGCGCAGTCTGGCCGGGGCCTGGCCGGCGGCGACGACGGGCACATGGTTGAATTCCCGGTAGGATTTCCACGCGACGTAGAGCAGCAAAATGCCGCCGGCCAGGGTCAGTCCGATAATCGCCAGCAATTGCAACGCCACGAGCGCCAGCCCGATGCGGATCACCGTGGCAACACCGATCCCGATCAGGATCGCCCGCCGGCGCTGGCGCGCGTGCAACCGGGCGACGGCCAGCCCGATCACGATGGCATTATCGCCCGCCAGGACCAGGTCGATCATCAGGACCTGGGCGAGAATCGCCAGATCGGTGAGCATCAAAGGCTGGCCGATCCGGCGTCCATCCCAGCCCGCGCGCCGCACGCCTTATGGGCTTTCACGAAGCGGGCGGTTGCGGCGGGAAAGCCGCTGAGCTTGGCCGCTGGGCGGGCCGGGCGTCGGGTCAGTTCGCCGCTGCAATTAGGGCAGATACCGGCAAAATGCTTGGCCGCACAATCGCTGCAAAAGGTGCATTCGAAGCTGCAGATCATCGCCAGGGCGGTCTCGGCGGGCAAATCCCGGTCGCAACATTCGCAATTGGGCTTCAATAACAGCATCCGGTCCCCCGATTTCACCAAGCCCGATCATGCCTGCGCCCGTCGGCCCGCGCAACGCAGACCACCTTTTGGCGCCCCCTTGGCCAGACAAGGCGGGCGGCCTATCACCCGCTCATGGATGCCATCACGGTCGAACATTTGAGTAAAAATTACGGTGTCGTGCAGGCGGTGAGCGATGTCTCGTTCCGCGTCGCTCCGGGCAAAATCATGGGCCTGCTCGGCGGCAACGGTGCCGGCAAAACCACCACCATTTCGATGCTGCTGGGGCTGCTTGTGCCCTCGTCCGGGCGGATTGCCGTGCTGGGTCATGACATGGCGCAGGACCGCTTCGCCGCTTTGCAGGTGATGAATTTTTCATCGCCCTATATCGCGCTGCCCGGCCGGCTGACGGTGCGGGAAAATTTGCTGGTGTACGGGCATTTATACAATGTGAAACAGCTCACCCGGCGCATCGGCGAATTGGCCGAGGCGTTCGATCTGAGCGGCCTGCTGAGCCGCAAAGCGGGGGAATTATCCGCCGGCCAGAAGACCCGCGTGGCCATGGCCAAGGCGCTGATCAACAAGCCCGCTGTGCTGCTGCTCGATGAACCGACCGCCAGCCTTGATCCCGATACCGGCGATTATGTCCGTGGATGGCTTGAGCGCTATCGGGCGGATTCCGGCTGCGCCATGCTGCTCGCCTCGCATAATATGGCCGAGGTCGAGCGGCTCTGCGACGATGTGCTGATCATGAAGCAAGGCCGCATCGTCGATCAGGGCACCCCCGATGATCTGATCGCACGCTATGGGCGGGACGATCTGGAGGCGGTGTTTCTCGATATTGCGCGCAATCGGCGCGTGCCGGTGGCGTCATGATCCATTCAGCACGCCGGGTCTGGGGCATGGTTTACCGGCATATCTGCCTGTATCGCCGCTCCTGGCCGCGGCTGGTCGAGATTGCCTATTGGCCGACGCTGGAATTGCTCATCTGGGGCTTCACCACGCAATTTCTCACCCGTCATGCCGGCTCGCCGGCCCTCATGGCCGCCGGTTCGTTGATTGCCGGGGTGTTGTTGTGGGAGGTGGTGTTGCGCGCGCAAATCGGCGTGACATTCACCTTCCTCGAGGAAATCTGGTCACGCAATCTGGGCCATGTGTTTGTCAGCCCGCTGCGCCCGGCGGAATTGGTGGCCGCCTTGTTGTCGGTTTCGGCCTTGCGGACGGTGGTCGGCGTGCTGCCGGCGTCGGTCATCGCTTATACCATGTATGGCTTCAACGCGGCGTCACTCGGACCAGTATTGATTTTGTTTCTGCTCAATTTGCTGATCATGGGCTGGTGGGTGGCTTTAGGCATCGTCTCGCTGCTGTTTCGCTATGGTGCCGGTGCTGAGGCTCTGGCCTGGACGATCGCCTTCGGTATCACCCCCATCGCCTGCGTGTTCTACCCGGTCTCTGTGCTGCCGTTTTGGTTGCAGCCGGTCGCGCAAGCCTTGCCGGCGGCGCATATTTTCACCGGCATGCGGGCCATCATGGCCGGGCAGGGCATCATGTGGGGTGAGCTTGCGGCCGCCGCCGGATTGAATGCGGTTTGGCTGGCGGCGGGCATTGCGCTATTTGCCCGGCAATTCCATCTCGCCCGGGTGCGCGGGGCGTTGATTTCAATTGGTGAATAGAGTGGCGGAGAAAAAATTGGCCTCGTTCTGGATGATCCGTCATGCCCTTGTTGCTCCCGAAGCCCTTTCATTCCTCTATGGCCGCAACGATGTGCCGCTGTGCGATCATGCCCTGGCCAGCCAGGGTGCGCGCTATGCTGCCCTGGCCGCGCGCTTGCCTGTCGATGCCGATTGGGTGGTCACGCCGCTCAGCCGCACCAGACTGACCGCTGAGAAAATTTTCGCAGGCGGCTACGGCACGCGCGACATGCTGGTCGAGCCGGGTCTGGTCGAACAGGATTTCGGCGATTGGCAGGGCCGCAAAATCGAGGAATTCAATGATCGTCCGGTCGATCAGCGCCATCCCTTCTGGCCGGTCGCCGCAGCCGAACAACCGCCGGGCGGGGAGAGTTTCGTGGAGATGATCGAGCGCGTCGGCCAGACCATCGAGCGGCTGGCGAGCATTCACCAGGGCCGCAATATCGTCGCGGTGTCGCATGGCGGCGCGATTCGTGCGGCCATCGCTTACGCCATGGGGCTCAGCGCGCATCAGGCCCTGACCATGTCAGTGGAGAATTTGTCATTAACGAGGCTTGAATATCATGGCGAAAACTGGCGCTTTGTCTCGTTGAATGAACAATTATCAACTTGAGCCGGCACGCCCCAGCCACCAGATCACCGGGCACGTGACATGGTAAAGGAACACTGAATGAAACGACTTATCCTCGCGGCCAGCCTGTTCGCCGGCTCAGCAATGTTGCCTTTGGCGGCATATGCGCAGAATGCGCAACAACAATTGGTCGATCACTCGACCCTCGCCGTTGAAGACATGATGGCCGGCGCACAAGGCTCCCAGGCCGCTCAATTCCTCCGGCGCGCCAAGGCCGTGGTGATCTGTCCGCGCGTCTTCCGGGCCGGCTTCATTGTCGGTGGCGAGGGCGGCGGCTGCTTGCTGGTCTCGCGTGCGGCCGGCGGTTCGTGGTCCGCACCGGCCTTTTACAATATGGGCGGCGGCAGCTTCGGCTTTCAGGCCGGCGTGCAGGATGCTGAAGTGATGATGATGGTGATGAACGAAACCGGTCTGAACGCGCTGCTCAACAGCCAGTTCAAAATCGG
>NCAP01000134.1 GCA_002255495.1 Rhodospirillales bacterium 20-60-12
ACCAGGACAGGCTCCTAGCTTATATTTTGGCGAGCAACTTTATCCGATCAGGTTGAATCTAAGATTCAACCTGATCGGATGTTGCTCTAACTGATTTATGAATCGTATTCCGCGAACAACGCCACTAAGTCATGCTCTCATATGGCAAACGCGGGCCTAATTTAGACCATGCCCACACTTTAGGCGTGCCTTGACGTTGCCTCGTGTATGCTCAAACGAGCGAAAGTTTTTTTGCTTCTTTTTGTTCACAAAAAGAAGACTCTCCTGCCCGCCTTTATGCTTCCTTTATCTTTCTCGCCTGCATTCCCTGTCGATTCTTTACGCTGATCCGGCGCATCACACCTCTCATTGAGGAAAGGGGTGGCCGATGGGTGACCTGATAGCGATTGCAATTTTTATCGCGTTTTTTGCCGTGTTTTTTACCTATGTTCCGGCATGTGAGGCGGTCTGATCATGTTTGATCTGGTGTTAGGCGGCGCCGTGACAGGCGTTCTGCTGGTTTATCTTGTGTGGGCGTTGATCCGGCCCGAAGATTTCTGAAAGCATTTCCATGACAATGACAGGCTGGGCGCAGATTGCGCTTTTGTTCGCCCTCGTTCTGGGGGCGGCGTTTCCTTTGGGCGCCTATATCGCACGATTATATAATGGCGAGCGCGTGTTCCTAACCCCCGTTATGGCGCCGTTTGAGCGGGGCTTTTACAAATTGGCGGGAATTGATCCGAACCGGCAGATGCGTTGGCAGGATTACGCAGTGGCACTCCTCATGCTCAGTGCGGTGCATGCCGGTTTGCTATATGCGATCTTGCGCCTACAATATTATCTGCCGTTCAATCCGCAAAACATACCGGGCATGGCGCCCAACCTCGCGTTCAATACGGCAGTGAGCTTTCTGACCAACACAAATTGGCAAGCTTATGCGCCGGAATCGCAAATTTCCAACGGCGCACAAATGTTCGGCCTGACGGTGCATATGTTCCTATCGGCCGCTGCCGGAATCGCCGCGGCCGGCGCCATGATGCGGGCATTCTCCGGCGGTCATCTCACGTCGCTTGGGAATTTCTATGTCGATCTCACGCGCATTGCGCTGTATCTGCTTCTACCGGTGTCGATCATCGCGGCGGTTCTTCTGTTGGTAGCGGGCGTGCCGCAGACATTCGCCCCCTTTGCCGTCGCGCATACGCTTTCGGGCGAACCCCAGACCATCGCGCGCGGGCCTGTGGCCTTCATGGAGGCCATCAAGGAATTCGGCACAAATGGCGGCGGATTTTTCAACGCCAACTCATCCCACCCGTTTGAAAATCCCAGCGCTGCCACTTTGTTGCTGGAGAACTGGCTGTTGCTGGTGATCAGCTTCTCGCTGCCGATTACCTTTGGCCATATCGTCAAGGATCGTAAACAGGGCATCGCCCTGTTTGCCGCGATGGCCATTTTACTGGTGCTCGGCGTGGCCGGCACATATGCGGCGGAAGCCCATGGCAATGCATTGCAAATCGCCGCCGGCGCCTCGCCCTTGCACGGCAATATGGAGGGCAAGGAAATGCGCTTCGGGTCGGCTCTGACATCGATGTTCAATGTCAGCGCCACCGGCACCTCAACCGGCGCGATTGCAGGCGCCACCGATAGTTTCATGCCGCTCGGCGGATTGGTGCCGTTGTTTTTGATGCAGCTTGGCGAAGTCACGCCAGGCGGGGTTGGTTCAGGTTTCTATACCATGATTGTCTTTGCGTTACTCTCGGTATTCGTCGCCGGCCTGATGGTCGGGCGGACGCCGGAATATCAGGGCAAGAAAATTCAGGCCAAGGAAATCAAGCTCGCCATGCTCGCCGTATTGATCCTGACCTTGTTCATCCTCGGTGGTGCTGCATTTTCGCTCATGACCAAGTCCGGTCTTGGATCATTGGCGAATGCAGGGCCCCATGGCCTGTCGGAAATGCTCTACGCCTGGACATCAGCGACCGAGAATAATGGCAGTGCGATGGCCGGCATTTCAGCCAACACCAACCTGCTTGATTATGGTCTCGGCGCCGCCATGGCGTTCGGCCGTTTCGCCTTTCTGATCCCGGTTCTGGCGATCGCGGGATCACTCGCGGCCAAGCCCAAACTGCCGCCGAGTGCCGGCACGTTTCCCACAACCGGCCCGCTTTTCATCGGCCTGTTGATCGGCGTGATCATCATTCTGGGCGGTTTGCAATTCATGCCGGCGGATACGCTCGGCCCGGTCGCCGAGCATTATCTGCTCGCCTCCGGCAAGCTTTTTTGAGGATATCACCATGAGTAATGCAGAACTCATTTCCCTCTTTGATCGCGGTATCGTCATGCGCGCTGCGGGCGACGCGCTGCGCAAGCTCAACCCGATCACATTGGCACGCAACCCGGTGATTTTCGTCACCGAGATCGTCTCGATGATGGTCAGTATCGTCGGTGTTGAAAACCTGCTTACCGGTCAACCGGCAGGCTTTCCCATCACGGTTGCCATCTGGCTGTGGCTGACGGTGCTGTTCGCCACCTTTGCCGAGGCCATCGCCGAAGGTCGTGGCCGGGCACGGGCGGAATCACTCCGCCGGGCGCGCAGCGATACGCCGGCAAAATTGCTCAGCAACATGAAAGACCGGCGGAATTTCAAGCTCGTCCCGGCACCGCAGCTCAAACGCAATGATCTGGTGCTGGTCGAGGCGGGCGATCTGATCCCCTCGGATGGCGAAATCATCGAGGGGATCGCCAGTGTCAATGAAAGTGCGATTACCGGTGAATCCGCACCGGTGATTCGCGAAGCCGGAGGGGATCGCAGTGCCGTCACGGGTGGCACGCAGATTATATCAGACTGGCTTGTGCTGCGGATCACCGCCGACGCCGGAGCAACCTTTCTTGATCGTATGATCGCCCTCGTCGAAGGCGCCTCACGCCGCAAGACGCCCAATGAAATAGCGCTCGATATATTGCTTGCGGGGCTGACGATCATTTTTTTGATCGCTGTCGTGACATTAGTTGGGTTTGGGTATTATTCAGACACCAAGCTCAATATTCCTGTCCTCGCGGCCTTGCTGGTTTGCCTGATCCCGACCACGATCGGCGGCTTGCTGTCGGCCATCGGGATTGCCGGCATGGATCGGCTCGTGCGCTTTAATGTCGTGGCGACATCGGGCCGGGCGGTGGAAGCAGCGGGCGATGTTGATGCGCTGCTGCTCGACAAAACCGGCACCATCACCTTCGGCAACCGGATGGCCGCCGGCCTTTACCCGATCACCGGCATCGCCGAGCGCGATCTGGCGGAAGCGGCGAGCTTTGCGAGCTTGGGTGATGCGACACCCGAAGGCCGCTCGATCGTGAGTTTCATGCGTGAACAATTCAGTATTTCACTGGCCATGCCGGCAGGTTCCGCGGTGGTGCCGTTCAGCGCGAATACGCGGGTGTCGGGCCTCGATTCGGGTGACAAATCCTGGCGCAAGGGTGCGGTGGATTCGATTCTGAAATCGATCAATGTCCAGCCGCCGGCGGATTTCAACGATGCGGTCTCGAAAGTTGCGCGCTCGGGTGCCACACCCTTGGCGGTATCGGCCAACGGCCGTCTGCTGGGCGTGATCGAACTGAAGGATATCGTCAAACCAGGTATTCGCGAACGCTTTGCCGCCTTGCGTAAAATGGGCATTCGCACCGTCATGGTCACGGGTGACAACCCGGTCACTGCAGCAGCCATAGCGGCGGAGGCGGGTGTCGACGATGTCATTGCCCAGGCAACACCGCAGGACAAGCTCGATTATATTCGTAAAATGCAAGCCGAAGGCAGGCTGGTCGCAATGTGCGGGGATGGCACCAACGATGCGCCGGCACTGGCCCAGGCCGATGTTGGTGTGGCGATGCAAACCGGCACCCAGGCGGCGCGCGAAGCGGGCAATATGGTCGATTTGGATAGTGATCCGACGAAATTGATCGAGATCGTCGAGATCGGCAAGCAATTGCTGATCACCCGCGGATCGCTCACGACTTTTTCGATAGCCAACGATATCGCAAAGTATTTTGCCATTCTGCCGGCGATTTTCGTCACCACTTATCCGCAGTTGCAGGCGCTTAATCTGATGCATCTGGCGTCACCTGAATCGGCCATTCTATCGGCGGTTATTTTCAATGCGCTGATCATTGTCGCATTGGTGCCGCTGGCGTTACGCGGTGTGAAATACCGGGCGGTGGGGGCGGCTGCCCTGCTGCGGCGCAATCTGCTGATTTATGGATTGGGCGGAATCATCGCCCCGTTCATCGGCATCAAGGCGATCGATCTTCTGCTCCACGCGTTGCACGTGTTTTCCTGAAGGGATCATTGATATGTTCCGCGAATTGCGTCCCGCTCTCACATTGGTTGTGCTGTTCACCCTGCTCACCGGGTTGGTGCTGCCGGTGCTGTTCACCGGCTTTGCGCAACTGGCCTTTCCGTTTCAGGCCAATGGCAGTCTGATTCGCCAAAACGGTCAGATCATAGGCTCGGTGCGGATTGGTCAGAATTTTACCGCACCGGTTTATTTTCAATCCCGCCCGTCCGCACTCACCGGCACCGATGCCAAAGGCAATTCCATCGCCACGCCTTATGACGCGAGCGAATCGGGCGCATCGAACCTGGCTGCCACATCCAAGGCGTTGGAGGATAGTGTGACGGCGCGCATCGCCGCCTATCGGGCGCAATTCGGTCCCGGCCCGGTGCCGATCGATGCGGTCACCGCCTCAGGCTCTGGGCTGGACCCGGATATTTCGCTCGCCGATGCCTTGCGCCAGGCGCCTGCGGTGGCCGCCGCGCGCCATTGGCCGGTGCCGGTTGTCATCGGTCTGGTTCATAAACTGGCCCAGCACCCCTTGCTCGGCTTCATCGGTGAGGCGCGGGTTGATGTGCTGGTGCTCAACCTTGCGCTGGATCATGAAAAGCCATGATAAACGGAGCATATGCCCGTTGATCATGATCTAAACCGACCCGACCCCGACGCGCTTCTGGCGCGGGCTGAGCGCGAGCGCCGGGGCCGGTTGAAAATCTTTCTGGGTGCTGCACCCGGCGTCGGCAAAACCTGGGAAATGCTCGCCGCCGCCGCCCGCAAACGTGGCGAGGGGGCTGCTGTTCTGGCCGGCGTGGTGGAAACCCACGGCCGCGCTGAGACCGCCGCCATGATCGGCGATTTGCCGATTCTGCCAGCGCAGAAAATCCATTATCGCGGCCAGGATCTGGAGGAATTTGACCTCGACGCCGCCCTTGCCGCACGGCCTGGTTTGCTGCTGGTTGATGAATTGGCGCACACCAACATCCCCGGCCTGCGTCATAAAAAGCGCTGGCAGGATGTGCGTGAAATCCTCGAAGCGGGGATCGATGTCTGGGCCACGCTGAATATTCAGCATCTGGAAAGCCTCAATGATTCTGTCGCGCGCATCACCGGTGTGCGGGTTGGCGAAACCGTGCCCGATACAGTCATGGACATGGCCGACGAGATCGAGCTGATCGATCTCCCGCCGGCTGAATTGCGCGCCCGCCTCACTGAAGGCCGGGTGTACCGGCCGGATCTGGCGCGGCGCGCGCTCGATGGTTTTTTTCGCGAAGGTAATCTCGGCGCATTGCGCGAAATGGCGTTGCGCCGGGCCGCCCAGCATGTCGACCGGGATGTCACGCGCTATATGCGTGCGCGCGCCATTGCCGGGCCATGGCCGGCGGGCGAGCGGATATTGGCGCTGATCGGCGCGCACGAAGCCGAAGGCGTGGTGCGTGAGGCCGCAAGGCTGGCAGAGGCGTTGCGGGGGCCGCTTTTGGTGCTGCATCTGGAAACCGGCGGCGATGAAGCCAGCGTGCAATCCGCGCTCGATCTGGCGATTTCGCTGGGCGGCGAGATCAAATCGCTGCCCGGCAAAGCCAGTGTGGCGCAAGTACTCGATCTGGCGGCGCGCGAGAATGTCACGCAAATCGTGCTCTCGCGCGGGCGCCGCCACCGGTTCAGCTGGCCGGGCCTGTCCATGGCCGGGCAATTGGCGCGGGCCGGTCCGGGCTTTGGGCTGCATGTCGTGCCGGTGCCTTCGGCGCCGAGGCCACGGCCCCGGCCGCCGCGGGGGGGGATCGATTTTATCCCCTATGCGCTGGCCGCCGGTTTGCTCGCTCTGCTCACCGCTGTTGGTATTTTGCTGCACAGCATTCTGCCGCAGGACGCCATGGGCATGATTTTCATCGCCAGCGTCGTCGGGATCGCCTCCCGGTTCGGCCGCGGGCCCAGCCTATTCACCGCCATTGCCGGGTTTTTGGCGTGGAATTTTTTCTTTCTGCCACCGGTTTACACGCTGTCCGTGGCCGATCCGCGGGATGTCGTGGGGCTGATCGTATTTCTGGCCGTGGGTGTGGTCACGGGCGGGCTGGCCGGGCGGGTGCGGCTGGAGGCGCAGGCCGCCGAAGCCCGGGTTGAGGCGCTGCGGCGGATCTCGCTGTTCGGCACCATGCTCGGCCGGGCGGCAAGCCAGGGTGAATTGCTCCGCGCCATCGCGCATGAGGCAGCGGACATGGCGCAAACCGGTATCGTGCTGATCGGCGAAGCAAGCGGGCTGGTGGCGCGCGCGGCAGAACCGGCGGGCACGCTGCTTGACGACGCGGCTTTGGCGGCGGCGGATTTCGCCCATGCCCAGGCGATCGAAACCGGCCTCGGCACCGAAACCCTGCCCTCGAATGCCTGGCGATTCATCCCCCTGCGCAGCGAGGCGGGCGGTATCGGCGTGATCGGCGTGCGGCCCGGCGC
>NCAP01000135.1 GCA_002255495.1 Rhodospirillales bacterium 20-60-12
TTGATGAAAGGCATGGATGACGAAAACGTGCCGCCTGCCGCGCAGAATAATCTCCTCGCCCAACTCGCCGCCATGGCGCCGGAAATCAACTCGAAATAATCGTCTATGCTGTAATGATCGCCAAGGGCATTCGTAACGTGCGCGGTATATTCTTCTCCCCGGATCTATACTGTCGAACGCTCCAGATGCGAATTTCGGCTGATTCAATGGACGGTTTCGGCCCGATCATATGAGCAAACGGCTGGGTATTGATATTGTGCCCAGCCGTATTTACCTCACGGGGAATTACAACACTGGTACAGTTTCACTGAAGGATTGACGCTGCATTAAGCGGTCATAGAGGGCTGACAATATCGGATATTGATCCTGCCATGAGAAATCCTCCGAGAACCGCAATCCCACATAGCCCAGCGCACTGGCGATACCGATCTCGACGACACCCAATTGACCGCCGTGGAAATAGTCCTGGCGGGCCAATTCGTCGCTCATTGTCTGTAAACCGCGATGAATTTTTCCGAACTGCCGTTCTGACCACTCAGGATATTGTAACGCGGCCGGCCGCTTGCGACGCTCAGAGAAGATCGCCAGGCTGGCATCCATTATGCCATCGGCCATCGCCTCCCATCTCTTGACTTTGATACGGTCTGCGAACGCCTGCGGGAAGAGCGGAGAATGCGGGCTCAGGCCATCGATATATTCAACGATCACCCGCGAATCGAACAAGGCAGTGCCATCCCTCATCACCCAAATCGGCACTTTGCCAAGCGGATTCAGCGCAATCGCCTTGGTATCGTCGTTCCAAGGCACATCCAGAACCGATTCAAAGGAAATGTTCTTTTCAGCTGCCGCAATGCGCACTTTGCGCGCATAAGGGCTGGTCGTTGAGAAATATAGCTTCTCCATTCAAACTCCATTCATTGTAAATTGTAAGATTCAGTCGGACCAACCCCGCAAGCCCGCCACCAGCATGAAAGAAGGCAGGTCAGTGCTTGCCGCAAGGCGTGCCGCATTCATCCGTGTTCGCATACCGCTTTGACAATAAAACACGATTTTTTCAGCCGATTTTTTGCTCGGCAATTTCTCCGGATAGCGCGAAAGCGGCATAGAGAGCGAGCCCGGTAGCGCAAAACGCCGATGCTCTTCAGGCTCACGGATATCAACCAGCACAACACCCCGATCTTTCATCCAAATACGCAACTCGCTTTGCGTGATAGGCAAAAGCTGCTTGCCCGGCTCAGCACTACTCAACTTTCCCTTCAACCAAGCCAGAACACTCATGGGTCAAATTCCCTTTTCGTATGATCGCTCATGGCCCGTGGGTCTTTGATTATGATCACACCAAGGCCCAATGTCAGATAGCCTTCTCGCTCCAGTATTTTTAAATTCCGGCTGATCACTTCGCGCGCGGTACCAAGCTCGACGGCGATGGCCTCATGCGTCATTTCTACTTTTCCAAGTTGGTCGGCGCGCTGTAACAAACAACGGGCCAACCTCACTCGAATGCGAATAAAGGCGACATCTGCCACAACCCCCATCAGATCGGTGAGGCGCCGTGCATGGGCGGCAAAGACGAAGCCCCGGAATTGATCTGAATGCGCCATCAAACGATGAAATATAGATTGTGGAATACCGATTGCCGTCACCTCGCTTTCGGTCACGGCATAGGCCGTATAGGCCGTACGGCTCAACAGCGAGGCAGTACTTAAAATACAGGTCTCACCGCGGACAATGCGATAGAGAATAATCTCGTGCCCCTGATCATTAAGTAAATGCACCCGCACAGAGCCCGATTGCAGCAATAAAAAGCGCTCGCATGATTGACCGATCTCGAAAACCATTCGCCCCGCCGGTAATGAAAGCGGGGCGGCATGGTCTGCAATGATATCAGAAATACCAGGTTCCAATTCTGCCAGCGAGGGGAATGCGGCACTCAGGTCTTCACTCAAGGTTCTGGTCACTGACGCTTTCATCCACACCCGCCTTGCTCATCAACCCGATCAAGAAGACGGCGGATGCCCCGCGGTGCCGAGGCCCAATAACCGGTAAGCCGGGCAGAATCGGAATAACGCCGTACCGATCAAGACCAGTCCCACCAAGCCAAGCCAACGCAAAGGCGTCGTATCGTATAGCCCAAATGCGATCAAACCTAAACCGACAACGAGCCGCAAAAGCCGGTCAACGGTGCCAATATTCGCCATGTTCTAATCTCCTCAGCGATGACGGGACAAATGCCCGGCGATCAATTGGCATGTCCGCATCCATGAAGCAGTGACAATGTCACAACGTCATGGATATCGGGTTGGATGACTATTCTGCGGCGTTCCGGGTGACCGCCGGCGCATCCTTTAATTTTGAAATCTTCATCATTTTGAGGACAAAATTTTCAAAGAAGGCTTCACTTTTGCCGGCTCGCAATTTGCCCAGGAAATATTTCTCAAATCCCACTTTGGCCAGATGCACCCATTTTCCCTCGGCCGCCCAATTGACATTGCGGGGCGGAATTTGCGGCTGAGCGACGAAGGCAACGCCGCCATTGCCGAAATCGGCAAGGCAAACCGCATTCCAACTGGCTTTTGCCGTCGCCGGATTGCCGCGCAGCAAAGCGCCGATATTCTGCGCCGTCGCCGTGACCATGGATTCGATCATGAAGCCGGTTTTCGGCACGCCGCAAGGCACAGCTGTCGGCCCCGTCGGCGGAATCGCGACGCATACGCCGAGTGCGAACACGTTGGGATATTTCGGATTACGCTGATGATCATCGATGACCATGAATCCTCGCGGATTGACCAAGCCCTCAATCCCACGCGTGGCCTTGATGCCGCGAAATGGCGGCATGATCATGCTGAATTTGAAATCGAGCTCATGCGTTTTTTTCGGCGTGCCATCCTCATTGACTTCTTCGGCCGTCATATGTCCCGGAGTGACCTCCTTGATCTTGGCATTATTCACCCATTTGATGTGCCGCTCACGCAATTCGCTTTCCAGTAACCCCTTGGTGTCACCCACCCCATCGAGCCCGAGATGGCCGATATAAGGCTCCGGCGTGATAAACGTCATCGCCACTTTGTCGCGGATTTTGCGCTTGCGCAATTCAGTGTCGAGAATGAAGGCAAACTCATAGGATGGCCCAAAGCACGAGACGCCTTGCGCCGCACCGACGACGATCGGCCCTGGATTTTTACAAAATTCCTCGAACGCAACATAGGTTTTCTCGGCATGCCCGGTCTCGCAGATTGAATGAGTATGCGCATCCGGGCCGAGCCCTGGAATTTCATCAAAAGCGAGTTCTGGTCCCGTCGAGACAACCAGATAATCGTAAGCGACCACCTCGCCGCCTTCAATGATGATCTTATTTGCTGCCGGATCAACCAATTCAGCAGGTGTTGTGATGAAGCGAATATTCTTTTTTTTCATCATGCTGGTGAGATCGATTTCGATATCCTTACGCTCGCGCCAACCCACCGCCACCCATGGATTGGACGGGTAGAAATCATAAACCGGCCCCTTGCCGATCACTGTCAATCGATCCTCGGACCGCAACTGCCCGACAATCTCATAAGCGGCCAGTGTCCCGCCTAAACCCGCACCCAAAATAACGATTTCTGCCATAGACCTTCTCCGCCCTTATTCGCCCGGATAATCCGGGTCGCATTTCGTTTATTACTATCGGATTATATATTAACTGATATTGATAAAATTTAAAAGAAAATTACTTTGATCAGCAAAAATTCTATATTTGGCGCGGCTGGCGGCAGCATCGCGGCAATGCCATATCCTTTTCATGCCCCCGCACCCGGAAACTTGGCTGCGCGTTCGCCCCGCCGGGCTTTATTGCGAGCCGGGTGATTTTTACATCGACCCGCTGCGCCCTGTCGAACGCGCCATCATCACCCATGCCCATGCCGACCATGCCCGCCCCGGCCATAACCGCGTGCTCGCCAGCGCCGAAACACTGGCCATCATGCGCGCGCGCATGGGCGTCGAGCGCGCCGGCACCAGCCAGCAACCGCTCGCCCAGGGCGAAACCCTCACCATCAACGATGTCGCCATCCAGCTCATCCCCGCCGGTCACGTGCTCGGTTCCTGCCAAATCGTGATGGATTTTCAGGGTTCGCGCGCCATCGTCTCGGGCGATTACAAGCGCCGCGCCGATCCCACCTGCAGCGCCTTCATGCCTCTGCCCTGCGATGTGTTTGTCACCGAGGCCACATTCGGGCTGCCGGTCTTCCGACACCCGAACGCGACCGACGAAATTGCAAAATTACTCGCTTCGCTCAAGCTGTTTCCCGAGCGCACCCATGTTGTGGGGTGCTACGCGCTGGGCAAAACCCAGCGCCTGATCGCACTGCTGCGCCAAGCCGGGTATGATCAGCCGATCTATCTGCACGGCGCGCTGCAAAAACTCTGTGCCCTTTATGAGAATTTCGGCATCCCGCTCGGCGATTTGCGCCCGGCGACCATCGCCGTTCGCGCCGAACTCCGCGGCGCCCTGGTGCTTGCCCCACCCTCCGCCATCGCCGATCGCTGGGCAAGACGCTTGGATGACCCCGTCACCGCCGCTGCTTCGGGCTGGATGCGCATCCGCCAGCGCGCGAAATCCGGCGGCATCGAATTGCCGCTGATCATCTCCGATCATGCCGATTGGGACGAATTATGCACAACCATCATCGATATGCAGGCGCCGGAAATTTGGATCACGCATGGCAATGAAGAAGCGCTGATCCACCAGGCCACTTTGATGGGCCGGCGCGCCCGCGCACTGCGCCTGATCGGCTACGGCGAAGACGACGCAGCATGAAGCCCTTCGCGGATCTGCTCGAACGCCTGCTCTACAGCCCCGGCCGGCTCGCCAAAATTGCCCTGCTGCGCGATTATTTCGCCACCACGCCCGACCCCGATCGCGGCTACGCCCTCGCCGCCATGGCCGGTGCGCTGCGTTTCCCCGGCGCCAAAGCCGCCACCCTGCGCAAACTCGCAGCCGACCGCACCGACCCCACACTCTTTGCCCTCTCCTATGATTTTGTCGGCGACCTTGCTGAAACCATCGCCCTCATCTGGCCCGGCAGCGCTGCGTTTCAGCCGCCGAGCCTGCCCGAAATCGTCGACACCCTCGCCGGCACCAAGCGCGATGACGTCCCTGTATTGCTCGCCGACTGGCTCGATCGCTCCGATCCCTCAACCCGCATCGCGCTGATCAAACTCCTCACCGGCGGCCTGCGCGTGGGCGCATCGCTACGCTTGGCCAAAACCGCGATTGCCGAAATCGCCGCTCTCGGCGCCGATGACATCGAAGAAATCTGGCACGGTCTGGAGGCGCCCTATCTGCCCTTGTTCAACTGGATCGAAGGCCGCACCCCGCGCCCCGATCCCGCCAGCGCCCCGGTCTTTCGCCCCGTCATGCTCGCCCACCCGCTCGAAGCACGCGACATCGCCACACTCGACTGGAGCGCCTACCGCGCCGAGTATAAATATGACGGCATTCGCATCCAACTCGTGTCCACACCGGGCGGCACAAGGCTCTATTCGCGCACTGCCGACGACATCTCCGCCAGCTTCCCCGACATCATGGCCAATATGAAGGCTCACGCCGTGCTCGACGGCGAATTGCTGGTCGCTCGCCATGGTGTCATCGCCCCCTTCAACGACCTGCAACAACGCCTCAATCGCAAAAAACCTAGTGCGAAACTCCAACAACAATATCCCGTCTGCATCCGCCTCTATGACATTCTCTTCGACGGCACCGAAGACGTCCGCGCCCTGCCCTTCGACACCCGCCGCACCCGCCTGGAAGCCTGGTACGCCACGCACACACCTCCCGCTATGGACCTCTCGCCTCAAATTCCCTTCACCGCCGAAGCGGATCTTGCCGCCCTGCGCAGCACCGCCCGCACCGACGGTATCGAAGGCCTGATGCTCAAACGCGGCGACTCCGCTTATCTCCCCGGCCGCCCCCGCGCTGCCTGGTGGAAATGGAAACGCGACCCGCTGACGCTGGATTGCGTCCTCATGTACGCCCAACGCGGCCACGGCCGCCGCTCCTCCTTCTACTCCGACTACACATTCGGCGTCTGGGACAACGAAACTCTCACCCCGATCGGCAAAGCCTATTCAGGCTATACCGACGACGAACTCACTACCCTCGATCAATGGATCCGCGCCCACACCACCGCCCGATTCGGGCCGGTGCGCGAAGTCGAAAAACACATCGTGCTCGAAATCGCCTTCGATGCCGCACAAATCTCCCCCCGCCATAAATCCGGCATCGCCCTGCGGTTCCCCCGCATCCTGCGCATCCGCACCGATAAACCAGCCCACGAAGCCGACACCATCGCCACCGCCCGCTCCCTGGTTGGACTCGAGGCAAAGCAAGATCAGGGGACGCTGTCCCCTGAAACCCCTGCCAGGAGATAATCCCCTGGACCCTGGTACGGCTCTCAGCAAAAAGGGGCTGAGCACGCTGTTTGAAACAGATTGCTCGGCCCCTTTTTGCTGAGAGCCAGATCAAAGGTTTCCAAAGGCTAGCCTTTGGCGGAGGTCCAGGAGGCAGAGCCTCCTGGCCTTACTACGCCCCGCGTCCCGTTCAGAGTCGGAGCAGGGCGCGGACGTGGGCGGCGGCGGATGCGGCGAGGGCTTGCAGGTCGTATCCGCCTTCGAG
>NCAP01000136.1 GCA_002255495.1 Rhodospirillales bacterium 20-60-12
CCGAAATCTCATACCGCCGAATCGTCATCAAACACCTCCAAGGAGGTTGAATCACAACATTGCGGAGAGGGGAATCATTTTATGAGTGCGTGACCTAAAGCAATCAGGCTCTAAAACCCCAACCCGCGCCACGCATATCAATAACGCGCCCACGCCAAAACTAACATAAAAACCGAATGACTAACATTGTGCTTGCCCACCCCCCACCCTTCCGGCGTATAGAAACGTCCATGTACGCCACCCCAGACCCGCTTGCCCTCACACTGAAAGAGCGTTTTCCGATCAATCGGAAACCATTAGATTTGTTGTGGCGCTGGGGCGGCGGAAAGCTCGGCCATCATGATGTCGCGCATGATGAATTTTTGGATTTTGCCAGTGACGGTCATCGGGAAATCATCGACGAATTTGATGTAGCGCGGGATTTTATAGTGGGCGATGCGGGATTTGCAGAAATCGCGGATGTCGTCTTCGGTGGCGCTCTGACCATCGGCGAGTTTGATCCAGGCGCAGACGGCTTCGCCGAATTTTTCGTCCGGTACGCCCAGGACGGCGACGCTGGCGATTTTGGGGTGGGTGAAGAGAAAATCCTCGATTTCGCGGGGGTAGATGTTCTCGCCGCCGCGAATGATCAAATCCTTGATCCGGCCGACGATGGTGCAATAGCCTTCATCGTCGATGACGCCGAGATCGCCGGTGTGCATCCAGCCGGCTTGATCGATCGTCTCGCGGGTTTTGGCCTCTTCGCCCCAATAGCCGAGCATGACCGAATAGCCGCGGGTGCAAATTTCGCCTTTGACGTTTCGGGGCACGATGCGGCCTTCGGCATCGATGAGTTTGACCTCGAGATGCGGGTGGATGCGCCCGACGGTGGTGACACGCCGCTCGATCGGGTCATCGATGGCGCTTTGCAGCGACACCGGGCTGGTTTCGGTCATGCCGTAGCAGATGGTGATGTTGGGCATGTGCATTTGTTCGACCACACGCTTCATGATTTCGATCGGGCAGAGCGAGCCGGCCATGACGCCGCCGCGCAGGGAGGTGAGATCGAACTCGGTAAAGCGCGGATGATCGAGCTCGGCGATGAACATGGTGGGCACACCGTAAAGCTGGGTGCAACGCTGGTCCTGCACGGCCTGCAATGTCGCCAGCGGATCAAAACCTTCGGCGGGATAGATCATCGCCGCGCCATGGGTGATGGCGCATAGATTGCCAATGACCATGCCGAAGCAATGATAAAGCGGCACCGGGATGCAAATGCGATCGGCCTCGGTGATGCCGTTGGCTTCGCCGATGAAATAGCCGTTATTGAGGATGTTATGGTGCGATAAAGTCGCGCCTTTCGGGGTGCCGGTGGTGCCGGAGGTGAATTGAATATTGATCGGGTCATCGAATTGCAAAATGGCCTCGAGTGCGATGAGGCGCTGGCGGGCGGCAGCGTTGGCGTGGCGCGGGATGTCGCAAAAGCGGATCATGCCGGGGGGTGCGGTGTCGGCGATGACGATTTTATGGCGCAAGGAGGGCACTGCGACTTCGCCGAGCAGGGCGATGTAATCGCTGGTCTTGAAGCTTTTGGCGAGCACCAGGGCCGCGACGCCGACTTTGTTGAGCGCGTAGCCGAGTTCATGCGCGCGATAGGCAGGGTTGATATTGACCAGGATGAGCCCGGCTTTGGCCGAGGCGAATTGCAGAACGGTCCATTGCGCGTTGTTGGGCGACCAGATGCCGATGCGTTCGCCGGGTTGCAAACCCAGGCCGATTAAGCCTGCGGCACATTCATCGATCTCGCGCTGCAAGACGGCGTAGGTCCAGCTGATATTCTGGGCGGGTGCGATGAGGGCGTCGCGCGTGGCATATTTTGCGGCCGCGCGGTCGAAGGCGGCGCCGATGGTTTCACCGAGCAGCGCCTTACTGCTGGCCCCCTGAACATAGCTCTGTGTGCTCATGCGCGCCTCCCGTTATGGCGCGCATGATAGCAAACAGGGGGAACATTGTCAGTGCCCTATTCGCCACTCTCTATTCAGCGGCGAGGCTGAGCGGCGGCGTGGTTTGGGTTTGCTGGTCGAGCTTGTCCCACAGGAGCAGGGTTTCGCGAACATTTTTGGCTTTGACGTGACCATAGCCGCGCATTTGCATCGGCAGATCGGCAATGGCGGCGGCGCGCGGGAGGTCACCGGCGGCGAGGGCGGCGCGGATACTCGCCTCGAATTTGCCGATCAGCAGTCGCTCCTGGCGGCGCTCCGCGCTGCGGCCGAACGGGTCGAATCTGGTGCCCCTGACCGCGCGGCATTTCGCCAGAGCCTTGAACACCAGCATCATCCAGGGGCCGAATTCGCTCTTGATCGGCACGCCGGTGCGCTTGTCGCGCTTGCCCAAA
Organism: Rhodospirillales bacterium 20-60-12; assembly: GCA_002255495.1. Taxonomy (GTDB): domain Bacteria; phylum Pseudomonadota; class Alphaproteobacteria; order Acetobacterales; family Acetobacteraceae; genus 20-60-12. The sequence goes on from NCAP01000136.1 coordinate 2,375, forward strand.
ATCGGCGGGGCGAGGTGGAAGCGCAATTGATAGTCGCCGGCGAACTGGGCTTTCAGGGCGTCTTGAAAGGCGGCGGCGGTGTAGAGGCGGGCGACTTCGTACTCGTCCTTGTAGGCCATCAATTTATACAAAGCGCCCGCGATTTTTTCGGTCAGTTCGGGAGAGCCGGCTTTCGCGGTCTCGGTGATGAAGGCGGTGAAGCGGGCGGCGTAGGCCGCGTTTTGATACAGGGTTAGTTCCTGTTCGAAATGGGCGATGAGCGAGGCGGGCTCTGCCTCAGGTGCGACTTGGGGTGCGGCGGCGCGGCGGACCGCGGGCTCATCAAGGGCGGCCGCGCGGCCCCAGGCGAAGGCGGCAAGGTTCATCTCGATGGCCTGGCCGTTCAGGCGGATGGCCTGTTCGATGGCGGCACGCCCGACGGGGATGAGGCCGTTCTGCCAGGCATAGCCGAGCAGGAAAAGATTGCCGGCAATGGCGTCGCCGAGCAGGGAGGTCGCGAGTGCGGTGGCATTGAGGGCTTTGACATTGGCCTCGCCGATCGTGCGGCCGATATCGTTGAGCAAGCGGCGCATCGGCAGGGAGGCATCGGGGTTGCGGGTGAATTCTCCGGTGATGGTTTCATGCATGTTGATGATCGCGCGGGTGCGGCCGGCGTGCATGGCCGGGCGGGCCTCGTGGCCGGCGGCGACCAGCAGATCGCAGCCGAGCACGAGATCCGCCGAGCCTGCGGGCAGATGCAAGGCGAGGCTTTCGCCGGCACCGGGGCCGACGCGGATATGGCTGACGACACCGCCGCCTTTTTGCGCGAGGCCGAGAATATCGACGACGCTGACCGATTGCCCCTCGATATGGGCGGCCATGCCGAGCAGCGCGCCGATGGTGATGACGCCGGTGCCGCCGATGCCGGTGATGAGAATGTTATAGGCCTCGTCATGGGCGGGCCAGGTGGGCTCGGGCATATCGGCGGGTACTGTGGCGGCCTGGATTTTCGGCTTGCGCAAACCGCCGCCATGGACGGTCACAAAACTCGGGCAAAATCCATCGACGCAGGAATAATCCTTGTTGCAGCTTGATTGATCGATGGCGCGCTTGCGGCCGAACGGGGTTTCCTTGGGCACGACGGAGACGCAATTGGAGGTTTGCGAGCAATCGCCGCAGCCTTCGCAGACACGGTCATTGATGAAAGCGCGCTTGGCGGGATCGGCCATGGTGCCGCGCTTGCGGCGGCGGCGTTTTTCCGACGCGCAAGTCTGGTCGTAGATGATGGCGGTGACGCCTTTGATGTCGCGCAATTGGCGGGACATCTCATCGAGCTGATGGCGATCATGCACGGTGACGTTCGGCGCGAGATCGGTGACATCTCGATATTTCTCGACCTCGTCGGTGACGATGACGATGCGCCCGACATCTTCGGCGGCGAGCTGGCGGGTGATTTGCGGGACGGTGAGCGGGCCATCGATATGTTGGCCGCCGGTCATGGCCACGGCATCGTTGAAAAGGATGCGATAAGTGATGTTGGAATGTGCGGCGACCGCAGCGCGGATCGCCAGCAGGCCGGAATGATGATAGGTGCCATCACCAAGATTGCAGAATACATGGCGCTCTTCGGTGAACGGCGCCTGGCCGATCCAGGCCGCACCCTCGGCACCCATATGGGAATAGGTATCGGTGTTGCGATCCATCCAGGTGACCATGAAATGACAGCCGATGCCGGCCATGGCGCGGCTGCCATCGGGCACTTTGGTCGAGCTGTTATGCGGGCAGCCGGAGCAGAAATGCGGCGTGCGGGCGGCACCCAGTTCCAGCCGGGCGACGGTTTCGATCCGCTCGCGCAGCTGGCCCACACGGGCGGCCAGCGCCTCATTGGGCATCAACGCCAGAGCGCGCGTGCCGAGCGCCAGTGTCACATCGGCGGCGGAGAGATCGGCGGTTTGTTTGAGCAACACGCGGCCTTGCTCGTCGGTCTTGCCGACGACGCGCGGGCGCTGGCCGGCATCGAAGAGAATTGTTTTGACCTGATTTTCGATGAGCGGCTGTTTTTCCTCGACGATCAGAATTTCATCGAGCCCGGCGGCAAATTCGGCAATGATGGCGGGGTCGACCGGCCAGGTCATGCCGAGTTTGAGCAGCCTGATGTCGGTCAGGTGCAGGTCGCGCAGCGCCTGCTGAACGTCGAGCAGGGATTTGCCGGCGGTGATGACGCCAAGCCTTGCCGCAGGCGCGCGATCGAGGATGCGGTTGATCGGGTTGATGCGCAAAAATTGCCGCAAAGCGGGGAAGCGGTATTCATACATCCGGCGTTCCTGCTCCAAGGCCGGTTCGTGCAACCGCATGCCGACCAATTGCGGATCGATCTCGGGCATGAGGATGCGCAGCCGATCAGGATAGGTGCTGATCGAGGCGGTGGTGTCGATGATTTCTTCGACCGTCTTGAAGCCGACATAAAGGCCGCAATGGCGCGACAGCGCCCAGCCATACAGGCCGAGTTCGAGAATATCGCCGACCGAGGAGGGGGCGAGCACCGGGATCGAGGCGGCGATGAGGGCCTGTTCGCTTTGATTGGGCACGGTGGAGGATTTCGCCGCATGATCGTCGCCGGTGACGACCAGCACGCCGCCCAGGCGCGTGGTGCCGGCATAATTGGCGTGCTTCATGGCATCGCCCGAGCGATCGACACCCGGGCCTTTGCCATACCACATGCCGAACACGCCATCATGCAAGGCGCCGGGAAAGAGCGGGACCATTTGCGTGCCCCACACGGCGGTCATCGCCAGATCCTCGTTCACGCCGGGGCGAAAGACGATGCCATGGGCGTCGAGATGGGTTTTGGCGGCCTGAGCCTGAATATCGACCGTGCCGAGTGGGGAGCCGCGATAGCCGGAGAGAAAGCCCGCCGTGTTCAGCCCGGCCGCCTGGTCGCGCTGGCGCTGGGTGATCAGCAGGCGGATCAGGGCCTGGGTGCCGGTGATGATGATGCGGCCGGCGGGCAAGGCATATTTTTCGTCGAGCGTAAGCGATGCTGTTTTCATTTTGGCCGCTCCCGGTAGGCGATTGGACTGGCGAGAGCTTAACGCCGGCTGGTTGCGAGACGAAATAAAATTTCGAAGTCAATGATACGATATCCGAATATTATGCGCCGTCAGTTTTGATCCGTGCCGATCATGCGGAACCCACCCTGCCCGATGAGCCTGGACCACTGGCGCAATAAAATGTCGCATGGGGAGATTTGGTGTGTGTCCGGCCGGTCAGGATCGGAGATTGCCGGGTTTATTGATCACGCAATCGTGATCGGTCGGCTGGGGCATGTGCCCGGGTTACTTGAACGCATCGCTGAGCGGGTGATGGGTTTCGACCAGTTTTTGCAGCCTTTCGGCGAGGACATGGGTGTAGATCTGGGTGGTGGCGATATCGGCGTGGCCGAGGAGTTTTTGCAGGCTGCGCAAATCCGCCCCGCGGGCGAGCAGATGCGAGGCGAAAGAATGGCGGAGCACATGCGGCGAGAGGCGCGCTGGATCGATCCCGGCGGCGAGTGCGACCTGTTTGAGAAGCAGGGCGAATCCCTGGCGGGTCATGGGCTGGGTGATGTCCCGGCCGACGAACAAAAAGCGGGCGCCCTTGGGTGAGGCGGCGCGCAGGCAAGCGGCTTCGCGTTTGGCCACGTCCGAGAGGGGTACGATGCGTTCGCGCCCACCTTTGCCCCTGATCATCAGCATCGCTGCGTCGCTGGAGAGGGATGCGGCGGGCAGGCTGAGCATTTCGGAAATCCGCAGGCCGGTCGCGTAGAGAATTTCGAGCCCGGCGCGGGCTCTCAGGCCCGGTGTGCCCGCCCGCTCGGCGGCTGCGGCCAGCAGCGCATCGACCTCGGCCTCGGTGAGGAATTTCGGCAGGGTTTGCGGCAATTTCGGCATTTCGAGGGATTCGGCGGGATTATCCGCACGCACACCCTCGCGCAGGAGAAAGAGATGGAATTGGCGCAGGCTGGACAGGCGGCGGGCCTGGGTGCGCGCGGCCAGGCCCGCACCGGCCAGGCTTGCCATATAGGCGCTGAGGGTGGCCGGATTGGCTTGATGCGCGGCCTCGCCCCGGGCGGCGGCGAAGGCGGCGAAATCATCGAGGTCCGCCTGATAGGCCGACAGGGTGTTGCCGGCGGCATTGCGCTCGGCCGCCATCATTTCCAGAAACGCTTCGCTATGCCGGTCTGTTGCCATGATGTGACTGTGGTAAAGCTGCGACTCCATGTTGCACAAGCGCGCCCCATCGACCGACC
>NCAP01000137.1 GCA_002255495.1 Rhodospirillales bacterium 20-60-12
GAATTGAACAGTGCGGGTTCGGTCACAGGCACGACCACGCTCGATGTCGGTGCGGGTCAGTCACTGGCTAATTTCGTGGCTCTGATCGGCACCAACGGCGTTAATATCGAAACACCGGCGACGGTGAAGGAGCAGAGTTTTACGTTGCAATCGACTGGCGGGAGCAGCGCGCCGCTGGCGAATTTCGAGGACCCCACCCAGTATAAGGCCGGTCTCGCACCGGGCAGCACGATCGTTGCCGGTGAAACCGTCACGGTGCTGCAGCCCACCCTTGCTGATTTGACCTCGCCGCTGGATAATAATGGCGTCATCAATCTCTCGGGGGTCAATGCGAATTTCGAGACGACATCGCCATTGACTGGCAACGGTACTGTTGATCTGACGGGCGGCTCGGTTGTCATTCTTGATAATGCAACCGGCACTACGACCAATACAATCAGCTTCGGCACCGGTGCAAATACGCTGCAGCTGGATGGCAGCCCGAGCGGCTTTGATGGTCCGATCACCGGCTTCAATAATCCCGTTGATCAGATCGATCTGGGCAGCGCGGTTCTGCCGACACCTTCTTCGGCCAGCAATGTGGCGCTGATCTATAATACCAGCACCGGTGTTTTGACTGTCAGCGACACGGTGTCTGGCACGGTTTCAACCGAACATCTGACCTTTGCAGTCGGCTCGGTGCCGGGGCAATTCTCTGCGTCACTGGGCCCGAACGGGATCGTGATCCAAGATGTGCCCTGCTACGCGGCGGGCACGAAAATTTTGACCATGCGCGGTCACGTCGCGGTTGAGAACATGCTCGTCGGTGATGAGGTGGTCATTGGCCGTCCTGGCTCCATGAAGGCGACGCGACCTGTCACTTGGATCGGCAACCGTCGGATCGATCTGGTCCGTCATGCCAACCGGGAGAAAGTGCAGCCGGTGCGTATTTTGGCCGGTGCGCTCGGAGATGGCCTGCCGGAGCGGGATCTGGTGGTCTCCCCGGATCATGCGCTGTATTTGCAGGGTGTTCTGATCGAGGCAAAAACCTTGATCAATGGCGCGACGATCATTCGTGATCGCGCCGGCAGCGTGACCTATTACCATATCGAACTCGATCAGCATGACATCATGTTGGCCGAGGGCGTGGCGGCGGAAAGCTATCTTGATACCGGCAACCGCGCGATGTTCGCCAATCATGCCTCGGTTGTGCAGTTACACGCGGATTTCGCCCGACTGACCATCACCGGCCATTGTGCGCCGTTGCTGCATACGGGTGAGACAGTCACAGCAATTCGCGCCGCATTGCTGGCCCGTGCCACGACGCTTGGCTTCACCACCAGCAATGCGCTGGCGCTGGCGCTCAGCATTGATGGGGAACGCCTCACCTTTACCGAGACAACCTTGGGACGGTTGGTCGCGATTATTCCGGCCGGCGCGAAAACGCTCGGCCTGCACAGCGCGATCGGCGTGCCGGCAGAACTTTCAGCCGATCCATCTGACCGGCGGGCGCTTGGTGTGGCGATCAGCGCGATGATGATCGGCAGTGGCGCGAAGTTTGATCAAATCGATCTCGCCACCCTGACCGGCAGTGGTCTCTATACCGTCGAGAGTGATCATCAGGGTGCGTATCGCTGGACAAGTGGCAATGCGGCGATCGATCTACCGGCTTCGGATAAAGCCCAGCGGATCGAGATTTTATTGCGCGGCGCTGCCAAGCGTTGGGCCGTGGGCCTCCGCGCTTCAGCCTGAACAGCGCCTCGACCCAGTTGTGCGCATGAAAAACCCTCGCTTCGGCGGGGGTTTTTTTATGGCTGGCTCAGGAATGCCCGCTTTGGTCTGCCCAATGATGCCAGACAGGCCAGGGGGGAACCCAAGGGCGACTGCCTTGGATTTGTTGGTCCGAGAGCAGTTTGAACGGATGCAGCCAGACCGCAATCGCTCCTTGCCGATAGACGCTGAACCGATCGATCACGGTCACGCCCGGCGCATCACATGCGCCGCGCAAAGGCTGGGGTGACACGAGAATTGCCCCCTGCCCGCAATCCAACGCCACGGCGTCGGGGCCGGCTGCGATTTCGATGCGGCCGTGCTTTGTCATCAGGCTGCATAACCCATCGGCACAGGCTGGATCGGCGGCGGTCAGCTTGACGATGTTGAGCGGTGCCGCGGGCCAGAGCGGTGCCCATTCGGCCAAGGTATAATGATCGAGTTTACGGCCGCGTAGAACCAGAATGTCGCTGCCCTGATCAAGGGCGATCAATTGCGCATCAGGCGAGACCACCAAATCGGGCGTGCGGGCAGATGCGGCGAGCAGCGCGCCTGCTCCGATAAAAATAAGCCCCCACAATGCCAAGCGTCCCCGCCACAGGCAGAGCCAGATCAGGCCAAACCCAATCGATGCCGCCGCTGCACCGGCAAACGGTGCAGTGACGATGACCGCGCGCGGCCACTGGCTGATCAAATGTGCAACATCAAGGATCAGCCGAATGCCCCAACCCATCGGCACCAGCGCGAGAGCCTCGAGATGCAGGGGCATCACCGCGACCGCGAGTAATCCCAAAGGCAATACGAACAAAGCGGTTAAAGGCACAGCCAGCACATTGGCCAGGATGTAGTAAGGCTGGATCTGATGGAAATGATAAGCAGCGAAGGGCATCGAAGCCCCGCCGGCCAGCAGCGAGGTGAAGGCCAAGGCGGCAATGGTCAGGCCAAGCCGCCATACCCTGCCCTGCCCGGCCGCAGGCCGCAGCCAGGCGCCCAACCGCTCATAGCCCGCGATCAGGGCGAGCACGGCGGAAAAGCTCATTTGAAAACTCACATCGGGTACGGCATCGGGGGTCAACAGCATGACCAGCATGGCGGCCAACCCCAACCCGCGCAATGACACCGCACGGCGGCCGACCAGCACACCCAATGTTATCAAGGCGGCCATCGCGAGGCTGCGCATAATCGGCAAATGGAACCCGGTGAGAGCGGCATAGAGCGCACCGCTTGCCAACGCGGCGCAGGCCGCAATGGCTTTACCCGACCAGAACAGGCTGATCCGTTCGGAACGCGCACAGAAAAAGCGGGTCACGCCGAACGCCAGCCCCATGATAATGCCGACATGCAGCCCCGCCACCGCGAGCAGATGGGCGAGGCCGGCGGTGATGAATTCCTGCCGCTCGGCAGATGGAATGCTTTGTTCAAAGCCGGTCAGAAGTGTCACCGCAATCGAGCCCGTATCGAGCGGTAATATAGCCAGGATCCGTCCGGCAATGGCCTCGCGCAGCCGGCGCACCAAGGCGAGCATGTGAATGCTCGGCGTTTGACCAATTTGTTCGGTATGACCGAGGGCGAAGCCGGCTGCGGTCAAATTGTCGAAAAATTGCAGGCGCGCATAGGCCCAAGCCCCCGGATAGGCAGGGCGGTCGGGCCCGTAGAGAAGGCAGCGCACGCGGATGATCGTGCCGATCGGCGGTGCGACCTGATCATCGGCGCGTAATTTCACCCGAATGGCGCGCTGCAGCCTTTGCGTGTCGTTCAAAGTGACCTGATCCAGCCGCACCCTGACGCCGGTCGGCAGATGATCGACCGCCGTAATCCGCCCCACAGCGATGACCGCGTGGCGGGGTATCGGGTCGAAGGCCGGAAAATCAGCCGTGCGCCAGTCGGCACGGGCAAAGCCCAGAGTGGCTGCAAGGAGCAACAAGGCGAGCGCACGCGGCAAGGCAGCCCGACGCGAGACCCAGACGAGCGCCCCCGCCGCCGGCAAAGCCAGCGTACACCACAGCGGCGGCTCGGCGCGGAGATCGAAATAGAACAAGATGCCAGCACCCATTGCCACCGGCAGCCATAGGGCGAAACGACCTCGCTGGGTTTCAGTGAAATCGCCGGCAAGACGCATAAAAATCGGCTTCATGATGGCAGCGCAGCAACCCCAAGTTGCCATTACGATATCAGCACGAGATGTTTCAGGCCAGTTTATTCAGTGATAGACGGAGGGTATGACAATACGTACCCGTTTTGCCCCGAGCCCCACCGGCATGCTTCATATTGGTGGCGCCCGCACCGCTTTGTTCAATTTGCTGTTTGCCCGTCATCATGGTGGCGCGTTTTTGCTCCGCATCGAAGATACCGACCGTGCGCGCAGCACGCACGAAGCAACCCAGGTGATTCTGGATGGCTTGGCGTGGCTCGGTTTGACGCCGGATGAGGAGCCGGTTTTTCAGACCAGCCAGGCTGCGCGGCATAAAGCGGCGGCACATGAATTACTGGCCCAAGGCAAGGCCTATTATTGCTATTGCACGGCTGCGGAATTGACCGCGATGCGCGAGCAGGCAATCGCCGAAAAACGACCACCGCGTTATAATGGAAGCTGGCGGGACCGGGACCCGGCTGAAGCGCCGCCCGGCATAGCCCCTTCGATCCGTCTGCGCGTGCCGCAATCGGGCGAGACTGTCGTGTATGATCTCGTGCAGGGTGAAGTTCACGTGCAGAACAGCGAACTCGACGACATGATCATTTTGCGTTCGGATGGCACGCCAACTTATCTGCACGCCGTCGTGGTCGATGATCATGACATGGCGATCAGCCACGTCATCCGCGGGGATGATCATTTGACCAACACATTCCGGCAAGTCCAGATCTATAATGCCTTTGGTTGGCAGACGCCGCACTTCGCACATATCCCGCTGATTCATGGCGCCGATGGGGCGAAACTATCCAAGCGGCACGGTGCGGTCAGTATTTTGGAATTCCGCGAACAGGGTTTTCTGCCCGAGGCTCTGTGCAATTATCTGCTCCGGCTCGGCTGGGGGCATGGCGATACTGAATTCATTCAGCGCGATGCGGCAATCGCACTGTTCGAGATCAGTGATGTCGGGCGGGCGGCGAGCCGGATGGATTATGCCAAACTGACTCACCTGAATGGCTTGTATCTGCGCGAGGCGGATGATCAGCGACTAACTGACGAAGTCGTGGCACGGTTACCGCTCCAGACCGGGCTGCAAGCCGATATGGAGGGTGAGGCACGGATCAAGATGCTGATGCCGGGCTTAAAAGAGCGGGCTAAAACATTGAAGGATCTGACCGATTCTGCGGCCTTTCTGATCCGCCAGGTGCCACTGGCGATGGAGCCGAAAGCCGCTGCCTTACTCACGCCTGAATCGAAAATCATGCTTAGGCAGATTGCCGTGGCATTGAGCAAGACGGATTTCAGCATCGCCGCAATTGATGGCGCCTTGCGGGATTTCGCGGCGGCGCAAAATCTCAAACTTGGTCAGGTGGCTCAGCCATTGCGGGCGGCATTGACGGGCAGCACGATGAGCCCGGGCATCGATGCAACTATCGCCGCTCTGGGCCGGGCAGAGACACTCGCGCGTCTTGCATCTGCCTGATCAGAATTTGCTTTAGGTCGGGTTAAGTGACCCAACCTAAAGCTATATATTGATTTAGGGTGTTTCTCATCTGATGAAAAACACTTTAGCTTCGTTTTAGCGAGCAAATTCATTCATCTGAATTGAACCTTCCAATTCAATTCAGATGAATTTCGCTCTAGAAATTCGCCACAGCGCAGGTTCCGCCTGCGGCTTGGATTTTACTGCAGAACTGAGCGGCAGCCGCGCGGCTGGCGAAGCCGCCGGTGCGCAGGCGGTAGAAGGTTCTGTCGCCAATCTGAGCGGTCTGAATATCGGGGCTGCGATCAGCAAGCAGGCTCGGCATTTTACGTGATGCCGAATCCCAGGCGGCCTGGGCTTGGGATTGCGAATTCAAAGCCGCAAGCTGGACCATGACATTTCCCTCAGCACCTGCTGGGGCTGCTTGTGAAGCGGGCATGTTGACCGCCTTCATCGGAGTGGTCTTGGCGGCTGTTGTCTCAACTGATGCCACAGTCGTTGTCGCTTTGATGGGCGAGGCAGCGGGGGGAGCGGCCTGCGCCGTTACGGCTGCGGGCGGCATCGATGAGGAAGGTGGTGGGATGGGTGATTGGCTGACCGGGGGCAGAATGGTCGCCTGAATGTTGGACGTCGGCAGCGCCGCGACAGTTGCAGGTGGCGCACCGGCAGCGGGTGATGCGGTGGCTGCCGGTGCATCGGGGATCGGCGGCATGGCACCGGCGGCGAGTGCCTGATATCCGTTAAGGGCGCTATTGATCTGGTCAGGCGGCATATCGATGCTGAGCACTTGGCTCGCCTGATCCGTCTCACCGGCGATCGCCAAAGCGGCGGCATAATCCTCGCGGATTTTCGGCGTGGCGTCGCTGCCGCGGGCCATCGGTTCGAGAATCTGGATCGCCTGTTGCGGATCACCCGACAGGGCCAGGGACAAACCGAGATTGAGGGGTCACCGGACGATTTGTTCAAAACTGCACGCTAAGCCGCCAAAGTGCGGGAATGTGAAGGAACATCTTGCGGCGGCTGGCTCTCTGTCTTTCGTGA
>NCAP01000138.1 GCA_002255495.1 Rhodospirillales bacterium 20-60-12
GAAAGGCCGGGCTTACCGGTTTCTGGAGCCGTCCGCCAAGGACAATGGGGCCGGGCCAACGGCAAAGCCTTGACCGATATTCTGTGGGGCGAACATGGCTAGGCGGGTCCACGCCGTGCATCCAATGATCACTGCGCCGACGATGGCGAAAACCTCCTGCCAAGCTGCTGACGGCACGCCGATCTGAGCGAGCCCAAGTGTGGCGTGATAACCCGCGATGGAGGCCGGCACGGCGTAAAACAGGGCAATTGCACAGCGTATAAGAGGCGAGCGGATCGTCGCGAACGCGATCTGGCCGAGCGCCAGGGTCGCCCCGCCAGCCAGGCAGCCGACGAGGAACGCGCCGATTATGCCTGCGCCGCTATGGAAGGCCGCGAAGGCGACGGTAAGGCCCGCGAAGAAGGGGAGCGCGTATATCGCGAGGGTGAACAGCAACCAGCAGAAGATACCAAGACCGAAAAAGCTGAAAATGATTCCAAGTGCCAACATGGCAGAAGCCTCCGGACAAAGGATCGAATGGGCGTGCCTCCGCCTCCTCCACGGCACAGGGAGAAAATTTAGCCGATGGTGGGGGCTTTTGGAACAAAAAAGTGCGATCGGCGCCATTCCAATCCATTCGATACTCGCATAGAATCTCCCGATCCTGCTGCCAGTGGCAGCCAAAACGGAGCCAGATATGCAGCTCATCCTCCACGCGCCGAATGAAGATACCGATTTATCCGATCGGTACGCGCATGCTTTCGCGAGTGCGATCGAAATCCTGGTCGTTAATGCTTACCTGACCGACTGGGACAAGTCTCTCAAGTTAAATCCTCGTTGTAAGCACTTCAGAATGATCATTGGTAAAGACTTTGGAATTACGCGAAAGGCCGCGTGTATTTCTGTGATGAATTGGTTGCCAGCAAGTCTGAAGGCAAACTTTTTGGTTGCTGATGAAATCGTCGGATTCCACCCGAAGGCAGTGTTTTGGAAGGATGCTAATGGAGATGTTTTCGCCATAGTCGGGTCCTCAAATTTGACGATCGCAGCGTTCGCAACGAATTATGAGGCAAATATTTTTTGCCAGATATCTCCGGATGACTACCAAGCAGCCAAAAAGTGGGTGGCCAATATCATTGCGTCGTCAGTTCCCGTCTCCGATGACTGGCTGGAGCAGTATCGAGAAGCTTCGAGGCATGTTCCCAAAACCTCTCCAAAGCAGACGCGCGTGCAGACCGATGACCCTGTTGTGTCTCTAACCCTGCCACGTCCTGCGGGAATGAATAAGCAAATCGATGTGCGGCGACAACAATTGGCTGAATATGCCAAAAACAGTGGAGGATTAATGACGTTATTCCGAAATTGTGCGGAAGGACGGATAACTTCGGATAAGTTCTACAATGATCTTCCGAAATACTGGGGAGGCGATGTCGGTGGCCGCCTGCAAGGAAGCGGCTGGGAACGACAGGGAAAAGGAAGCGATTTCCAGGCTTTGTCGGAAAGCTTTCTCCGTATCGTCGACGCTGCCGACACTGACCGAGATGATGTGGTGATCGAGGAAATGGATCGTCTCGCTAAGAACAAGGTGCGGACCAGAAGTGCTTTTCTTTCTGAGATGCTCTGCCTGAAATTTCCGTCGCTCTTCCCGGTCGTCAATAAGCCCGTGAAGGAGTATCTCGCCGACATAAAATTTCGCGCACCATCAGGCGCGAGCGAAGGGGCAAAGTATTTAGACCTCGCCCGGAAACTTCGGGTGTCGCTAAAGCGTAATCCAAACCATCCTGCAAAGAACCTTGCAGAACTCGATGCCGTCATCTGGCTCAAATATCAGTGAGTGATGGGGGGTTGCTTCACTCATTTGAGTTGCCCGCTTTCACGAAGGCGCGGCATTCGCCGGAGGGCTGAGGTGAACGTTTCCAGCTGTTCGAGCCACTAGGTTAGCCTTGAAAGCGGCCGGCACCTGACCGATCGCTTTCTGGCAATTGTGCAGCTCCTCTTATGCGGCGCCATTTGCGGATCCCCAGACTGGGATGCCTAGCTTTTTGGCTTTATCAACGAGATTTTCTTGAATGCCAGTGCCAGGGAAGACGATGACGCCGATCGGTAGCACATTGAGCATCTGGTCGTTGCGCTTGAACGGTGCGGCTTTCGCATGACGGGTCCAGTCGGGCTTGAAGGCAATTTGCGCCACCTTGCGACTGTCGGCCCAGCAGGCGGCGATGCGCTCGGCACCCTTCGGGCTACCGCCATGCAACAGTACCATGTCGGGGTGTTTGGCATGCACCTTGTCGAGCCGGTCCCAGATGGCGTGATGATTGTTGAAGTCCAGCCCGCCGGTGAAGGCGATTTTTACGCCGGGAGGCAACAGTACCTCGGTTTCAGCCCGGCGCTTGGCGGCGAGAAAATCCCGGCTGTCGATCATCGCCGATGTCAGCGCGCGATGGTTGACCATCGACCCGGCGCGCGGGCGCCAGGCTGAGCCGGTCTGCCGTTCGAACTGATCGGCGGCCTGGTCGCGGAAGAATTCCATGCTGTTGCGGCGTTCGATGAGCGTGATGCCCTCGGCCACCAGACGCTCGAGTTCCACCGAGCGGATTTCCGAGCCGTCCTGTTCCTTCTGGCTGCGCTTCTGGGCGTCCTCGTTGTCGTCCAGGGCGCGTTGCACGCGGTCGGCGGCACGGTGGAAGAGGTTGACCGTGGACCAGAGCAGGTCTTCGAGGTCGGGCTCCAGGCGCGTGTCTCCCAGCGTGGCGACCAGGGCGTCAAAAATGTCGGCGACGGCGCCACCGATGATCTCGGGTTCGGGGAGCGGCCTGGGGTCGGGCTCATCCTGGAAGGGGCGATGGCCATAGAGCTGGAGTTCGGTGAGGAGGTGGTCGGTGGGGGATGATGCGTGGGCAGGCTCAAAATCGGGATTGTCGCGGTGGGTTGCCATGGTGATGCCTCGTCTCGGATTGGCCGCGCCCATCGCGGCCTTCGTGGCGATCACCTGACGGCGGGCGGGCCGGGCCTGCACCGCCGAGCGCAGCGACAGCGGCCGAAGCGAAGCGGAGGACGGCGCAAGGCGGCTATTTTGCCTCGCGATGCAAACCGCCCCCTCTTGGGGCGCGGCGGAAAATAGCCGCCTGAAGCCGTTGCGGGGCCGGGGCGCTTGCCGTCCGATCGCCCTCTAGAAGGCCGTGGGCCCGGCCCTCTCCGACACACCGGCATCATATCAACCCGGCGGATTTTGCCGATGAGAGCCTGCCGCCATTATCCCGGCTGGCTATCCTCCACCGGCCCCATGAATCGCGGCACATCGTCCGGGGCGAGTTGCACCCGAAGCGCTGCCCGAAGTTCGGCAAGGCCAAGGTGCTGGAGGTCGTCGTTGAAATCCTGCAGAGCCGGCGACAAGGGAAGCGCCTCGATCCCAACCGCCTGCGCGCGCTGGGCCAGGGCCGTGAACGCCACGTCGCCAGCCGCGTCATTGTCACGCGCGGCATAGAGGCGGCGCAGCGTTGGTGGGAACAGGAGGGCGGCAAGGTGGTTGGCGGAGAGGGCGGCGACCATGGGTAGGCTCGGTAGAGCGCAACGCAGCGACAGAATGGTTTCGATCCCTTCGCCTGCTGCCAGGACATCGGTGGCGGTGCCGAAGCGGACGCCGTTGCCGAGGAGATGACCCATCGCCCGCCTCGGCGTGTCGATAGGGGCTTTGTTGTGTCCGGACGGGTCGAGCCATGTGAGATGAACGCCGGTGATCCTGCCGTCGCGAGCGGTGATGGCGGCGATCATGGCCGGCCAGGTTTCGGCGGGCGCGTCGGGGGAGGGCCTGTAGTAGCAGCGCGGATGGAAGCGGAGGCTTCCGGTTTCGTGCAAAGCCGTAATGCCGCGTCCGTGCAGATACGTCTTGGCGATTGTGCCCGTAATCGGCTGCGATATTGCGAACAGGCGGCGTGCTGATTCCGGTGATCCTGCCGGGGACTGGGACAAAGCGGAATGAGCCTGCGGCGCCGGGGGCGTGCGATCTCGTGGCATCCCGAGAAATCGTCGTGCTTCGGCGGCGATATCGGGGAAATGCATGAGGCCGTGATGTCTGCCGATGATGTCGAGCAAATCGCCGTGCTCGCCGGTTGATGCGTCAGTCCATTTTCCGGCGGCGCCCTTGCCAAATTCCGGACCGACCAAACGGACATACATCGAGCGCCCCGGCGTATTCATGATGTCGCCGACCACCCAGTATCGGCCGGACCGGCGTCCGTTGGACAGGTAATACCGGCACACCGCCTCGGCATTGCGCGCCAGCCGCCGCGCCAGATCATGCGCGCTGTTGCCCATGGTCAGCCTTTCACAGTAAGAGGGGCCCGCGATCGCCCGCGAGCCCCTCCATTCTGCCGTCGGAGAAAATTATTCGGCTGCGATCGCCTCGGCCGCACCGGCCGAATGATCAGTATCGGGCTCAACCGAAACATCGCCGATAGCCGATTCATCCGCTGCGGCCGCCGTTTGCGCGCCGGCCATGCGGAGCGGTTCCGGCAACCAACCGGTGCCGCTGAGCAGGGCCTCGGCTTCAGCTGCCATCTCACCCTTTTTGAGGTGGGCGATGCGTTCGGCGGCAGCCTGCCCCTTTGCCTCTCTCACCGCCTCAAGAATGCGCGCCTTCGAAACCCGGCCGAGATAATTGTCGGCGGTCGCCCCCCACCCTGCCGCGGCCAAGTCGAGTGAGACAGCCTGGGCCAGCCGGTCCGCATGGGCAATTGCCTTCGGACGCCGGTTGTAGGGGTCCACCACCGCATTGATCGTGAGCGAGACGCAATGGGCGAACAAGGCGTCGCGGCTATCCGTGTCAAAGCTGCCGAGGACATCCCAGAGTTCACTGGAAGCCTCCGGGAGCTGCTCGGCCCAATGCCGATGCCGCGCATCGACCCGGGCCGCTAACGGCGTGTCGGCGAGGCCCGGCGCCTGGGCGCCGAACATCACGCTCTTGGGGTCGATTTCCAGGCAGGACTCCAGGCCGTACCGGTAGAACAGTTTCAGGCACAGCGCGTGCAGGACGGCGAGATAGGCGATGCCGGGTTCATTCCCCAGCGCCTCGCGCAAGGCCAGGGTTCGATAAGCGGTCAGCTCGGTCAGCAGCCGGTCGGACATGGGCTTGATGCCGTCCTCTTCCTCCGGCTCAGCGGCATCGCCGACATGAGCGACGATGATGCGGCTGTCCGTGGTTTTGGTATCTGCGTCAGCGCCGTCGGCAGGGTCGCCCCCTTGCCCCCTATCGCCATCCTCACCGGCCATGGCGGCCTCGTCGGCTTCCTCAACCGCCGGCGGTTCGTCCTCGGGGCGGACATAGCCGCGCTCGATCCGCAGCTTTCCGCTGCCGTCGATGCTGATGAACACCCCTGCCATGGCGATTTCCGCCGGGTCATAAGCCGCCGGACGCTGGGTCAGGGTGTTGATCTCCGCCTCGATCTCGGTGAGCCGCTGATCGACATCATCCGGCACTTCATCTGCCTGCGCGGCGTCCTCCTCAAGCCGTTCGGCTTCCGCCCGCAGTGCCTCGACTTGGGAGACCTCCTCCTCAGTCAGCGGCCGACGCGTGCCAGGAATGCGGCGCAGGCCGTAGCTGTGCCCATACGGAAATTCGGTCGCGGTCTCGACCCATTTCCAGCCCTCAGCACGCACGGCATCGGCGTCGCGCTCCAGTCTCTCCACCACCAGGCGCGCCAGCAGCCCGGCATCCTGCAACCAGCCGCCATCATCCTGCTGGAACAGATCACGCATGATCGCCCCACCCGCCGCGATATAGTCCTCGCCTGCATACTGTGCCCGCTTGTCACTTGCGCGCACCGCGCCTTCGGTGAGCAACCGGCGGATCTGATAGGGCTCCTTATTATAGGAGCGCTGCACCGCCTCCCACACCTGCTCCTGCCGCTCATGGTCAGGGCTGACCGAGAAAGCCATGAGCTGCTCAAGAGTCATCTCGTCCTCGGCGTAAACCTCCAGCAGACGAGGCGACACGGCAGCGAGCCGCAGCCTCTGCTTCACTACCGAGACCGCGACAAAGAATACCGCCGCAATCTCCTCCTCACTTTGCCCCTTCTCGCGCAGC
>NCAP01000004.1 GCA_002255495.1 Rhodospirillales bacterium 20-60-12
AGCATCATCAGGCTGATGCCGCGCAGCGTCGCTGCCGGCGTTTCGGTCAGCTTGCTTGGTATGCGCGGCTTTGCGGTCATCCTTCAGCGATAGCGCGCGAACCGCACGGCGCCCAGCCCTGCTGGGGCAAAGCTGTCAGCCGATTTTAAACAAGGCGGCTAGAAATCCGAACAACACGAAAATCAGCAATGCGCCGACGAGAAACGCCCCGATCCCCGGTCTATGCTCGTTCGATGCGCGCCCCCAGCGGCGGGTGGTCTGATAGGACATGCCCGAGCCTGGAATGCCGGCGGTTTCCCGCAGACCATGGTGCGAGATGTTCACATTTGCTCCGCGCGGCCCGACGCCAATGCTGGCGCCATGCTCAGAAACATTTATTCTCAAGCCCTTAGCGATCGTTATGCGCTTCCTGAAACGCCACCCCACGGCACGCTCCTTTTATTGGATGTTTTCTCCGGCCTGAACCTGCGCCGAGTCGCCCGTGAAATGCAAGCGAGTCGTGAATGCCGGCGGTTCGGCCAGCAGTGTAACAGGCTGATCGGCCATGCCGGGCTGGGGTTGCCCGGCGGGGCGGCCAACGCCTATTCTAAGCGGATGAATTTGCCCGACCCCGACGCCGCGCTGCGGCGCTCGCTGGCCCGCCATCGGGCGTTCGCCACATCGCTTCTGGTGCTCATGGCCGCCCTGATGGTGCTCGGCTACACGTTGCCCGACAATGATTGGACCGGCCTGCTGCGCGATGCGTCGAAGGCCGGTCTCATCGGCGGGCTCGCCGACTGGTTCGCGGTGACCGCTTTATTCCGCCACCCGCTCGGCATCCCGATCCCCCACACCGCCATTTTGCCGGCGCAAAAAGAGCGCCTGGGGGCCGCCTTGGGCCGGTTCGTCGCGACCAACGTGTTCACCGAAGACGATGTCGGCAAGCTGCTCGATAGTCTGGATGTGCCGGCCCTGCTCGGCCGCCTCGTCGGCGATAAATTGGCCGCCCGCCCCGCCGCCGAGGCGCTGGCGGGCATGCTGCCGCAATTACTCGCCTCGATCGAGGATGGAAGGGCCCGGCGCCTGATTGCGCGGATCCTGCCGCGCCTCGTCTCTGGCCCGGCAGCCGGCGCCCTGGTGGCGCGGGCGCTGGCCGGTCTGGTCGAAGGCGGGCGGCATCAGGAAGTATTTTCCTTCATCCTCGGCCAGTTGAAGGATTTGCTGACCAGCCGCGAGGCCGTCATGCGCGATGCGATCAAGGAGCGGGTGCGCGAGCAAGGCGGCCGCTTGGTCGGCTGGGCAGTGGGCGCCACCGTCGCGCGCCGGGTGCTCAACGCGGTGAATGTGGAATTGGAGCGTGTCGGCCCGGATGGCTCGGAATTGCGCGACGCGTTCGACGAATGGGTACGCCGGGAAATTGACCGGCTGGAAACCGATCCCGCCCGCGCGGCGGAGTTGAGTGCGGCACTCAAGCGGGTCGTCGCGCATGACACGGTGCGCGCCTGGGCGTGGGACATCTGGGCACGGCTGCGCCAGGCGCTGGAGGAGGATGCCAAGCGGCCGCAAGGCCGCACGATCGCGGTGCTCGAGGGAGCCTTCGCCAATCTCGGTGCAATGCTGGCGAGCGATCCGGCAAGCCGCGCCCGGATCAATCTGGCGGCATCGAGCATGGTGATACGCCTGCTGCCCCTGGCCCAAAGCGAGATTGCCGGCTTCATCGGCCGGGTGATCGGCAATTGGGACGCCGCGACGATTACCGAGAAACTGGAATTGCGGGTCGGCAAGGACCTGCAATTCATCCGCGTCAACGGCACCATCGTCGGCTTTGCCGCGGGTGCCGCGATTTATGCCGTTTTGAAGTTTCTGCTGCACAGGACACCCTAGAATGCATATCCATATCCATGAATTCACGACCGGCCCGTTCCCCGACATCACGCCCGATGAATGGCACGAGGTTGCCGCCGAAGTCGCTGAGAACACCGGGCATGTCGTCACATTCGGCGCCAGCGTCGAAGAATATCAGGCGGTCGCGGATCAGGTCGAAATTCTGATTGCGTCCCCCTACACATTGCGCAAGCTCGATCTGTTCGCCGCCCCCCGCTTGCTTGCCATCCAATCGACCTCGGCGGGGGTTGATTCGCTGGGCGATTTTTCCACGCTGCCCGCGCATGTGATGCTGCTGAATAATCGCGGTGTGCACGGGCCGCGCGCAGGTGAATACGCCATCATGGCCTTGCTGATGTTGCAGGCGCGGCTGCCTTATTTCGCCACCCTGCAGCGCACGGCGCAATGGCACCGGCTGCAAACCGGCGTGATCACCGGCAAGCATCTCACCATCATCGGTTTAGGCAGTCTCGGCGGTGCGGCGGCCTTTCGCGCGCGGCAATTCGGGTTGCGCGTCACCGGCCTGCGCACCTCGGCCGCACCCCATGAGCATTGCGATATCGTGCTGCCGATCGAGCGGCTCGATGAAGTTTTACCGACCACGGATTTTCTCTTTCTCGCCTGCCCCTTGACCGCTCAGACCCGCAACATTCTCAGCCGCGCGCGCATCGCCTTGCTGCCGTCCCATGCGGGGGTGATCAATATCGGCCGCGGCGGGCTGATCGATCAGCCCGCCTTGTGCGACGCGCTCAACGCCGAGGCGATTGCCGGCGCCGTGCTCGATGTGTTTGCGCAAGAGCCGATCCCGCCATCCGACCCGATATGGCAGACGAAAAACCTGACCATCACGCCGCATATCTCCTCCGATGATCCGGCCAGCTATAATCGCGACACGCTGCGGATATTTTTCAAAAATCTGAGCGCGCTGCAGGCCGGTTCAACGCCGCCCACTTTGGTCGATCGCACGCGGGGTTATTAGATCAATAAGCGCCAAGATTGACCAACAAGGTCGAATCTCAACCGATCCCGCTCAGAGGTCGTCTGCCGCCGCGATGTTGGCCCGGTTTTTGCGGAGCCTCGTTATGTGAAAATTCTTCTGGCCGATCATGACACGCAGCGCGCGCAATCCTTGATGAACAGTTTGCGCGCCCAGGATGCCAGCTTTCAGCTGTGCCAGCCTGCGCCGGGTGAGGGGCTGGTCGGCGCGGTACAGCGCCTCGCCCCGGATATTGTGCTGGTGGACATGGCCCGCCCCGATCGCGATAGCCTCGATTCAGTCCGCCAATTGCATGAATCTTGCCCATATCCGGTCATGATGTTCATCGATCAGGATGATCCGGCGTTCATGGAAGCCGCGATCGAAGCCGGCGTCGTGTCCTATCACGTGCGCGGCGCCGCACTGCCGGAAATCAAGCCGATCATGCGCACGGCCATGGCGTTATTCCGGCGCAATCATGAATTGACCGCCCGGCTTGCCGCGGCCGAAGATCAACTGGTGGCGCGCCGGCGGATCGATGCGGCCAAGCGGCTGTTGATGCAGCGCGGCGGGCTGTCCGAACCCGCGGCGCATCGGTTTTTGCAGCGGCGGGCGATGGAATCACAAAAACGCGTGGCGGACATCGCTGCCAAATTGCTGCGCGAAGCCGGGGAAGAACTGCCATGAGCGGCACGCCGACAAACGATAACGCCGCCCATGACAAACCGGGCGATCCGATCCGTATCGGGCTGCTGCGCCTGAGCGACGCAGCGCCGGTGATATTGGCCGAAGCCGAAGGGTTGTTCACTGCCCAGGGGATCGACGTGATGCTTTCGGTCGAACCGTCCTGGGCGAACATTGCCGATAAACTGGGCTATGGTCTGCTCGAAGCCGCTGTCATGCTGCCGCCTCTGGCGATTGCCTGTGCGCTCGGCCTGCGTGGCCGGCGAACCGATCTGGTGGTCCCGATGGGGCTGAGCCTCGGCGGCAACGCGGTGACCTTGGCGCATTCCTGGCGGGCTGCCATCCCCGACGCCCCGCATGATGCCTATATCATCGGCAAATCGTTCAAAGCGGCCATGGCGGGGCGCGCCAGCAAGCCGGTGCTGGCGGTCGTGCACGGGTTTTCCACGCATGATTTGTTGCTGCGCCACTGGCTCGCCGCGCATGGCATCGATCCCACGAAGGACGTCACATTCACCGTTCTGCCGCCGGCGGAAATGCTCGGCAGCCTGGCCGCCGGATCGATCGACGGGTTCTGCGCAGGCGCGCCTTGGGGCGGGGTCGCGGCACAGTCCGGACTTGGTTTCGTCGCACTGCACAGCGCCGCCATCCGGCCTTACCATGCCGAAAAATGTCTCGCCGTCAGGGCCGATTGGGTCGGCGCCAATCCCCGCAGGATGGCCGCTTTGCACGCGGCGCTGCACCAGGCTGCCACACTTTGCGCCGCACCCGCGCAGCGCGGCACTCTGGCGGCTTTGCTCGCTGAGCCGGCTTATCTCAATTTGCCCGCCGCCATCATCGAAGCCTCGCTTGATCCGGCGGCAGGCGGGCCCGAATTCACCCCGCCCCGTGCAACAACCGCAAACCCCGATGACGCAAGATGGTTCGCCGATGAACTGGCCCGCTGGGGCCACGCACCCGCCGGATTGGCAGAGCATGCAGCGCGATTATACCAGCCTTTGAAATAGGCGTTTGACGAAAATAAAACATTGCAAGCCCATTATTTAATCAAACATAATTCAATATCCGCAGCATGATGAAGGATTGGGCTTGTATCCGACGTTGGCACGGTATTTGCTGCGCTGCACATCAGCGAGGGTTTCGTGGGCGTGCTGACCAATGATGGTTTCACGTGTCGTCGGGGTTTAACCCTGATTTATGATCTACGAGCCAATGGCGGCTCGATATGCGGCGCGTCAGCGCCATAATTGAGGTCCGCCATGATTGATCGAGACAGCTTCGCCAAATCGGGTCATATTCCAACTCTTCTGGCCGCTTTTTTATATTTTGATGCAAGTTTCACGGTCTGGGTTCTGCTCGGGCCGATGGGCGTGCAAATCGGCAATTCGCTTCATCTCGATGCCGCGCAAAAAGGGCTGATGGTGGCAACACCCGTGCTCTCCGGCGCCCTTTTGCGGATCGTGGCGGGTCTGTCGGCGGATCGCTTCGGCGGCAAAATCACCGGCATCGTCGCCCAGCTCATCGTCATCGCGGCCCTGGTCGCCGCCTGGCAGATCGGTCTGCCGAGCTTTCGCGCGGTGCAGGCCTTGGGCATTTTTCTCGGTGTGGCCGGTGCATCCTTCGCCATTGCCCTGCCGCTCGCCTCGCGCTGGTATCCACCGCCGTATCAGGGTTTCGCCCTCGGTCTGGCCGGGGCCGGCAATATCGGCACGGTCTTCACCGCTCTTGTCGCACCGGGCCTTGCTCTGGCCTATGGTTTTCAGAACGTATTTGGTCTCGCCGCAATCTTCCTGACCGTCGTGCTGGTCGGCTTTGTGCTTCTGGCCAAGGAATCTCCCGCACGGCCGGCGCCGCTGACCTTATCGACTTATTTCAACGTGCTGCGCATCGCCGATACATGGTGGTTCATGCTGTTCTACGGCGTCACCTTCGGCGGCTTCGTCGGGCTCGCCTCCTCCTTGGTGATCTATCTGCACACCCAATATGGGCTGACACCGGTCCATGCGGGCTATCTGACCGCTCTGGCCTCCTTCGTCGGCGCCTCATGCCGCCCGCTCGGCGGCGGCTTGGCAGATAAATTCGGCGGCGTAAAAACGCTTTCGTTCTATTACATCGTCGCTGCCATCGCCTTGATTATCGTCAGCTTCGGCCTGCCGAATTTGTGGCTCGCCATGGCCGCCATCCTGGTCGTCATGCTCGCCTGCGGGCTCGGCGATGGCGCGGTGTTTCAATTGGTGCCGCTGCGCTTCACCCGCGAGATGGGTGTGGTCACGGGTCTGGTGGGCATGGCCGGCGGCGTCGGTGGCTTCTACCTCGCCTCCAGCCTTGGTCTGGCCCGGCAATATACCGGCAGCTACCAGAGCGGATTTCTGATTTATGCAGCCTTGGCCTTAATCGCTTTTGTCGGGCTGTCAGTCGTCAAGCGCCGCTGGCGGGCCGATTTCAGCGCCGCGGCCAATGCCGACACGCAAGCGGCACCAATCCGAATCTGATCACAATCGCGGCCGGCAGCAGCCGGCCGTGCGGACATCCACATTGAAGTTGGTCGAAATCGTCAGGCTCAACCAAAAACCAAGCCGCACGATTTCGAAATTGAAGGGACAGCATGATGGATATGAATATCGTAGATAAGCAGCGGCTCGTCGTCATCGGTAACGGCATGGCGGGGATGCGCACGGTGGAGGAAATTCTGGCGCGTTCGCCGGGGAAATTCCAAATCACTGTGTTTGGCGCCGAGCCGCAGCCCAACTATGATCGCATCATGCTGTCCCCGCTGTTGGCAGGCGATAAAACATTCGATCAGATCGTCCTCAATAGCCGCCAATGGTATCAGGACCAGAATATCGAACTGATCGCCGGCGAGCACGTCGATTGGATCGATCGTGAACGAAAGCTGGTCCGTGGCGCAGCCGGCACCGAACGGCCTTATGATCTGCTGCTTCTGGCAACCGGCTCCAACCCGTTCGTGCTGCCGCTGCCGGGCAAGGATTTAGAAGGCGTCATTACATTTCGCTCCGTCGCCGATGTCGATGACATGCTCAAAGTCGCAGGCCCCGGCAAGCGTGCGGTTGTCATCGGCGGCGGGTTGCTCGGGCTGGAAGCCGCCCACGGCCTCAATCTGCGCGGCATGGAGGTATCGGTCATTCATCTCATGCCCACTTTGATGGAGCGCCAGCTCGATGCCTCGGCCGCGCATTTGCTGGAACGCAAACTCACCGCGCGCGGCATGAATATCTATACCGGCGCCAACACCGAAGCCTTCCTCGGCGATGAGCGGGTGCGTGCGGTGAAATTGAAGGACGGCACCGAAATCCCGACCGACCTCGTCGTCATGGCCGTCGGCATCCGCCCCAACTCGGGCCTTGGCCGCGCCGTCGGTCTCGCCTGTGAACGCGGCATCGTCGTCGATGATGCGATGCGCACCTCAGACCCCGCCATTTTCGCGGTTGGCGAATGTGTCGAACATCGCGGCCAAACCTACGGACTCGTCGCCCCGATATGGGACATGGCGCGGGCGCTGGCCGACAATATCACGGCAACCGCCGAGACCGCTTTCGTGCCCGCGGCCACGGGGACGCGGCTGAAGGTCTCCGGCATCGAGATGTTTTCGGCCGGTGAATTCATGGGCGACAAGACCACCGAGGATGTCGTGCTGCGCGATGGCGCGCGCGGGATCTATAAGCGCCTGGTATTGCGCGAGGACCGCCTGGTCGGCGTCGTATGCTTTGGCGACGCTTCCGACGCGCCATGGTATTTCGATCTGCTGCGCCAGGGCGAGGCGCTCGGTGAGCTGCGCGAGACCGTGATTTTCGGGCCGGTCGCGGCCAGTGCCGATACCGCCGATTCCGTGATGTCACTGCCCGATAGTTCCGAGATTTGCGGCTGCAACGGCATCAAGAAAGGCACCATTCTGGCCGCTATCGCCCAACATGGTCTCGCCACGATCGATGATGTGCGAACCCGCACCAAGGCGTCTGCCTCTTGCGGGTCGTGCACCGGCCTTGTCGAAGGGTTGCTGAAAGGCGCACTCGGTTCGGCTTACGCGCCAGCCGCCGTCAAACCGATGTGCAAATGCACGTCACTCGGCCATGATGAAGTGCGCCGGCGCATCGTCGGCGGCAAGCTGAAAACCATTGAGGATGCGATGCAAATCCTCGAATGGACAACGCCCGATGGTTGCGGCTCCTGCAGACCGGCACTGAATTATTACATGATCTGCGCCTGGCCCGGCGAATATGTCGATGACGCGCAGTCGCGCTTCGTCAATGAACGGATGCACGCCAACATTCAGAAGGACGGCACCTATTCCGTCGTGCCGCGCATGTGGGGCGGTGTGACGTCCTCGACCGAATTGCGCGCGATTGCCGATGTCGTGGATAAATACAAAATCCCGACCGTGAAAATCACTGGCGGCCAGCGTGTCGATATGCTCGGTGTCAAAAAAGAAGATCTGCGCGATGTCTGGCGCGACCTCAATGCCGCCGGCATGGTCTCCGGCCATGCTTATGGCAAGGCGCTGCGTACCGTGAAAACCTGTGTCGGTTCGGAATGGTGTCGCTTCGGTGTTCAGGATTCGACCGCCTTGGGCATCACCCTCGAACGCATGACCTGGGGGTCGTGGCATCCGCACAAGGTCAAGCTCGCAGTCTCCGGCTGTCCGCGCAATTGTGCCGAAGCCACCATCAAGGATTTCGGCGTGGTCGCCACCGAAGCCGGGTGGGATTTGCATATCGGCGGCAATGGCGGCATCAAAGTGCGCGCCACCGATTTTCTCTGCAAGGTCACGACCGAGCAGGAGGTTTTGGAATATTGCGGCGCGTTCCTTCAGCTTTACCGCGAGGAAGGGCGCTATCTGGAGCGCACCGCCCCT
This sequence comes from Rhodospirillales bacterium 20-60-12, assembly GCA_002255495.1. Lineage (GTDB taxonomy): Bacteria > Pseudomonadota > Alphaproteobacteria > Acetobacterales > Acetobacteraceae > 20-60-12. The sequence goes on from NCAP01000004.1 coordinate 8,394, forward strand.
TATGTCGAGCGCGTCGGCGTACCCTATATCCAACAAAAAATGGTCGAGGACGCCGCAAATCGCAGCGCTCTTTATCAGCGTTTCATGTATGCGCAGCGCTTCGCGCAAAGTGATCCCTGGGCCGAGCAATCCGGCCCGGCGGCTGATGTGCGGCAATATTCCCCAATGGCGGAGATGGTTTGATGGACGGCATGGCACGCGATGTATTTTTCACCGATGTCGGCGCACTGAACGATATCCCCAGGCTGGGAGCGCGTACCGTCACCACCGCCGAGGGCGATATTGCGATATTCCGCAATAATCAGGATGAAATTTTTGCCCTGCGTGATCGCTGTCCGCACAAAGCGGGCCCACTCAGCCAGGGTATCGTCCATGGCCGCTCCGTCACCTGCCCGCTGCATGGCTGGGTGATTTCGCTGGAAACCGGGCAAGCGATGGGTGCCGATTCCGGCTGCACCCATCGCTTTTCGGTCAAACTGGAGGATGGGCGGATCCTACTCGGCATCGGTGCCAAACCATGAACTCAACCTGCCCTTATTGCGGGGTGGGATGCGGGGTAAAAATCGGCGCGGGACAGGTGATCGAGGGCGATCCGGCGCATCCAGCGAATTTTGGCAAATTATGCATCAAAGGTGCACATCTCGGCGCCACGCTCGACGATAGCGCACGCCTCACCCAGCCGCATATCGGCGGTGCCGCCGCCTCATGGGATGAATCGCTTGCGTTGATGGCCCGCAAATTCAATGAAGCAATCGCGAATCATGGGCCTGATTCCGTTGGGTTTTATGTCTCAGGTCAATTCCTGACCGAGGATTATTACGTCGCCAATAAATTGATGAAGGGCTTCATCGGCAGCGGCAATATCGACACCAATTCAAGGCTCTGCATGGCCTCCTCGGTGGCCGGGCATGTCAGGGCGTTCGGCGAGGATGTCGTGCCCGGCCATTATCGGGATATCGATGAAGCCGATCTGCTGGTCTTCATCGGCTCCAACGCCGCCTGGTGTCATCCGGTGCTGTTCCAGCGCGCCCTTGCCGCCCGCGCGGATCACGGCGCTAAAATTATCGTCATCGATCCACGCAAAACCGCAACCTCTGCACTCGCTGATGTGCACGTGCAGATCGGCCCCGATGAAGATGTCGCGCTATATCAGTTCCTGTTGCAATATTTCGCCGTGAACGGCCAACTCGATGAGGCCTATATCGCAGCCCACACCAGCGGGTTTGCCCAAACCATGGCGCACATCACGGCGGGCGGCGCACCCAAACTGAGCGTTGATGACGAAATATTGGACCAATGCGCGGCCTGGATGGCCCACACACCCAAAATGGTGACGCTCTATTCCCAAGGGGTCAATCAATCGGCCTCAGGAACCGACAAGGTCAACGCCATCATCAATCTGCATCTGGCAACCGGGCGCATCGGCAAGCCGGGCATGGGTCCGTTTTCACTCACCGGGCAGCCCAACGCCATGGGCGGTCGCGAAGTCGGCGGGCTGGCCAATCAATTGGCCGCCCATCTGAAATTTCACGATCCCGTCCATCGTGCCTTATTGCAGCGTTTTTGGCGATCGCCGCGGCTTGCCGCCAAACCCGGATTGAAAGCGGTCGATATGTTCGAAGCCGCGCGCGATGGCCGGCTGAAGGCTCTGTTCATCGCCGGCACCAATCCGGCCGAAAGCATGCCGCGGGCCGACCGCGTGCGGGCCGCACTCGAAGCCTGCCCCTTCGTCGTCGTTGCCGATTGCTGGCATAATTCCACAACCGCCCTCGCCGATATCGTGCTGCCCGCCGCAGGCTGGGGTGAGAAGGACGGCACAGTGACCAATTCCGAGCGGCGCATCTCACGCCAGCGCGGCTTTCGCGCGGCACCCGGTGAGGCGCGCCCGGATTGGTGGATGTTCGCGCGCCTCGCCCAGCATATGGGATTTGGCGCCGCCTTCGATTACCATGGGCCCGCGGACATTTTCGCCGAGCACGCCGCCTTGTCGGGCTTCGAGAATCAAGGTGACCGGCTCTTCGATATTTCAGCCCTGGCCGACATCACCGCGGATTCATATGACCGGCTGAAGCCGTTTCTCTGGCCCCAGCCAAAATCGGGCGATGCCCCGGAGCGGCTATTTGCCGATGGCATATTCATGCATCCCGACGGCAAAGCGCGCTTCATTCCGCTCACATCGCCGCCGCCGCCCGCGCGCAACAGCGCCTTTCCCTATTTGATCAATTCCGGTCGCCTGCGCGACCAATGGCACAGCATGACCCGCACCGGCATGGTCCCAGCCCTGATGCAACACGACCCGGCCGCCGAACTCACCATATCGGTGCAGGACCAGTTGAAACTCGGCGTCGAGACCGGGGATCTTGTGCGCGTCGTCTCGCCCCATGGCAGTTGCGTGTTGCCGGTTGCCATCTCGCCAGCGCAGCGCGCCGGTGAGGTCTTCGGCGCCATGCACTGGACGCGCGCTCACTCATCGGGCGATTCCGTGAATCGGCTGATCGGGTCTGCGACCGATCCGCATTCAGGGCAACCGGGCTTCAAGGCGCAGCATGTCGCACTCGAACGGCTGGCCGCGACCTGGCACGGCATCATGCTGGGCCGGGCCATCGCGCCGCCATCGGGGTCATTTGTCTGGTCACGCCTGAAGCTGGATCACGGGCTGCAGCAAATCCGTTTCACCGGAACCAAAAACCTGCATGATGACGCGACCTTGGGCGATTGGGCGGCGCGGCTCGCCGGGGCAGAACAGGATGATGAACGCGTCGAACTCGCCGACCGCGCGCGCGGCGTGTTCAGGCTGGCGATTTTGCGCCGCTCGCGCATCATCGCCCTGCTGTTCATCGCCCGCAGCCGTGCGGATTTGCCGCAAGGCGATAGGCTGGCCGGCCTGTTCCGGCAAACCGACTGGCAGGCCAACCGCGCCAGCCTGCTCGCCGGCCGGGCGCTCATGGCGGGCGGCGATGGCCCGAAAATCATCTGCGTTTGCCACGGCGTGAGCGAGCCCGCGATCCGCGCGGCCATCGCGCGTGATGGCTTGTGCGATGTCCGCGCCATCGGCCGGGCGGTCAAAGCCGGCACCAATTGCGGCTCCTGCCTTGGAGAATTGGCCGAGATTTTACGCAATACCCGCCCCACGGTTGACGCCTGAGGCCGAAGCGGCATTCTATCACCCATGACAAACGCAATCCGCCTCCATTGGGACGACGTGCCGACCCATGGTGACGCAAAAACCGATCGCCGGCTGATCCCCGGCAAAGCCGGTGATGTCAAGCGGGTCATTGTACCGGCGGGCACGGTGGCCGAGCGCCATGAGCATGATTTCGAGCAGTTTTTCTATGTCCAGAGCGGCACCGGCACGCTGCACACCGCGGCGGGCGACTGGCCCTTGGCGCCAGGCACGGTGGTTCATTTCGAACCCCATGCCTGGCACAGCGCGGTGTTTGATACCGAGACCGTGCTGATCGAGGTCAATTTCAAACCTTGAGAATTTTTCTCCTGATTTTGCTTCTGCTCGGTGCAAGCGGGGTGGCTCACGCGGCCATGTCCCGCTCCCCCGTCGGCCAGTGGCTGACCCAGAACGGCCAGGCCGTGATTGCAATCGAGCCCTGCGGCGGCGATTTATGCGGCCGCATTATCGGCATCACGCTGGATCACCCGGATGACCCGCTGCCGCGTGACTGGATGGGCCGCGAGCAATGCGGATTGACGATCATCCGCCAGGCCGCCCCCCAGGCGAACGGCCTATGGCGCGGCCGGATCATCGATCCGCGCAATGGCGATTCCTATCACGCGCAATTCTCGGTGGCACCCGATCATACTCTGCATTTGCGCGGCTATCTGGGTATTCCATTGCTCGGACAGACCCAAATCTGGCGGCCCTACAAACCCCATTTGCCCGCCGATTGCCGGATGGTCAGGTAAATCAGCCGCCTGACCTCTGGCGGGTTCAGAATTTTCTTTTCGCTGAGCTCGTTCTGTGCGATCATTTTACGAGTTCAGGGATGAGCGTCTCAAACCATGGCGTTTTCAGCGCGGAGGGTTTTCAATGCTCGACAAAGTGATGGTGAACGAATTTTCTCATGTGAAGCCTGGTGATACCGCCTGGCGCACGGATGGGCTGCGCGATTTTTTCCTCTACCGCGATCTCGGTGTTGCCGCCGCCACCGGCGGGCGCGTCATTTGCCAATTGGTCAAAGCCAATTCGGCGCCGGAAGCCGGCACTGGCTGGCATACGCATTCGGCGGATTTTCACATCGTCATCATGACCAAAGGCTGGGCAAAATTCATGTATGGCGACAAGGACACGCTTGTCGCGGCCGGCGATGTAGTGCCTCAGCGCCCGGGTATCGTGCATTATTTGTATGATTACTCGCCCGACATGGAATATATCGAAATCACCTCGCCGGCTGATTTCGGCACCGAGGATGCGGCTGCCCCATGCGCCGTGCCCGCGCCCTCCTCCTGGAGTTGAGCACACGCGGCCGGAGCCGAATTTCACTCTGGCCGCATTGCTTGTTCAGAAATCCAGATCGAGCTCGGTAATCTCTTCGGGTTCCTGCAAGGCCGCCTCAATCCATTCCTGCATGTCCGGCCAGGCCATTATGGTCTCGCAGTAGCGATGCCCGGTTTCATCCACCGATACATCATAGCTGAGCAGGCGGGTGACCACGGGCGCATACATGGCATCCGCGACGGTGGGTTTTTCACCGAACAGATATGGCCCATGCCAGGTATTGAGGCATTCCCGCCAGATGCTCAGCACCCGGTCGATATCCGCCTGGGCCGATGACCATACGGTGAAGCCCTTGCGGTGCAGGCGCAGATTCATCGGCAGCGAGGAGCGCAGCGCACTGAACCCCGAATGAATTTCCCCGCTGATCGATCGGCAGCGGGCGCGGGCGGCCAGATCGCGCGGCATCATCTGCGCCTCGGGCATCAATTCATTGAGATATTCGGCGATTGCCAGAGTATCCCAGACGGAAAACCCGTCATGGACCAGGCAGGGCAGCAGGATCGAGGAGGCCCGCATCAAAAGCTCCGCGCGCGCCCGCGGGTCGTCCAATGCGGCTGACTCGGTGACGAAATTGATCCCCGAAAGGCGGGCGAGCAAAAATCCCCGCAATGACCATGACGAGTAATTCCGGCTGCTGATCAACAGCTTGGCGGGCTTGGAGCGGAGTTTATCTGTCTCAAACTCCGAGACTGAGGAGGTTGGAGTTGCTTTTAGGGGCACTTGCTTCACGTTAACGGCTTTAGCCATCGGTTTGCTCTTCCCTTTTTTAATATTCGGCGGCAGACTTACAAAACCCGAAAGAGCCGAGAAAAGCAAAGCCGATTTAGTAATTTTTTGAACATTATGACGAGTGAGAGTTTTAGTATGATCTACCAGATGTATCAGGCTCAATCAGATTTTCTTGACCCGATGCGTATGGTCGCCCGTAATATCTCACCCTTGGTGAAATTGGTCACGCCACAGAAGCCTTTTGGTCAGGCTTTACGCCAACTTACCGCCTCGCTCGATTTGGTCGGTCATTCAGGAACCACCCACACGAGGCCGCCTTACGGCATCGAATCCGTGGCCGTCGGCAATGAACTGGTCGAGGTGATCGAGGAGGTCGCCTACGACACCGCATTCGGCGCGCTGCTGCATTTTCGCAAAGACACTGTGCGGCCGCAACCAAAGCTGCTGCTGGTTGCCCCCTTATCCGGGCATTTCGCCACCTTGCTGCGCAACACGGTCGAAGTATTGCTGCAGGACCACGACGTCTATGTCACCGACTGGCACAATGCGCGCGACATTCCGCTCGCTGCTGGGCCATTCGGGTTTGACGAATATGTAGCCCACGTCATGGATTTTCTCGAAATTCTCGGGCCGCGCAGCCATGTCGTCGCGGTCTGCCAACCGGCCGTCGCGGTCTTGGCGGCGGTCGCTTTGATGGCCGAGAATAACCATATCGCGACACCCCGCAGCATGACCTTGATGGCCGGGCCGATCGATACGCGGCAGAACCCGACCAAGGTCAATCAATTGGCAAAAACCAAAGATATCGACTGGTTCGAGAAAAATCTCATCGGCGTCGTGCCCTGGCGTTATAAAGGCGCGGGCCGGCGGGTCTATCCGGGCTTTGTGCAATTGGCATCGTTCATGTCGATGAATCTCGACAAGCATATGAGCGCCCATAAAAAGCAATTCGCCAATCTGATGTCCGAAGATATCGAGGCGAGTCTCGCGCATCGTAAATTCTACGACGAATATCTCGCGGTGATGGATTTGCCGGCGGAGTTTTATCTCGAAACGGTCGAGCGTATATTCCAAACCCATGAATTGCCGCTCGGGCAATTGATGTGGCGCGGCCGTAAAGTCAAACCTGAAGCCATCAAGCGGACTTTTCTGTTCACGGTCGAAGGCGAGCGCGATGATATTTGTGCGCTCGGGCAGACCATGGCCGCACTTGATTTATGCTCGAATTTGCGCCCGGTTCTCAAACGCCATCATTTGCAAAACGGCGTCGGCCATTACGGCGTGTTCAGCGGCAAACGCTGGGCCAACGAGATTTATCCGCTGATCCGCGAAGTCATCCATTTCAGCCGCTGACGGGCGCACGCGCCGCCGTCGATCCGCGAATGATGCAATGGCCGCCGAGCACAATCTTGCGTGTCGGTGCGGCCGGGTCATCAAGCCGCTCCAGCAACATCCCCATCGCGGCCCGCCCCATCCGTTCAACCGGCTGTTCAATCACTGTCAGGCCCGGTCCGGCCAGTTCCGTCCAGCTCTCATTGTCGAAACCGGCCACGGCGAGGTCTTCCGGCATGGCCAGGCCCGCCGCGCGCAATGCGCGCACCACACCCATCAATAACAGCCCGTTACTGGCAATGATCGCTTCGGGCAGAATCCGCTCCCGGATCTGTCGGGTGATTTCCATCTCTGCCGCCTCGATACTGGGGGCGATGAATGTCTCATGGCTGGGCAATCCATATTTTGCCAGGCCCGCCGCATAGCCCTGGTGGCGCTCAATCCCGGTGGTGCTGGCATTGCCGAACAGGCCGCCGATCCGCCGATAATGCTGCGCGTGCAAATGATCAACCAGCATCATCCCGGCGGCGAAATTATCGAGTACCACAGCATCCTCCCATCCTTGCGGGCCGGCGCGGTCGATCAGAACCATCGGGTAGGGACGCTTATGCGGGCTCGGGGCCTCGGCGGTTTGCCGGGTCGGCGCGAAAATCACGCCCGTGACGCGCTCCTCCTCCATCAAATTCAGATAGAGCGCCTCCTTCTCGGGGTTCTCGTCGGTATTGCACAGGATCACCCGTAAACCCGCCTGATAGGCTTCGTCCTCAACCGCGCGGCTGACCGCGGTGAAGAACGGGTTGCGGATATCAGCGACGATCAGCCCGATCGTCTGCGAATGCTGCGAGCGCAGGCGCCGGGCCGAAAGATTAGGCCGGTAGCCGGTTTGGCGCACGGCCGCCTCGACCAAGGCACGCAATTCGTCACTGACCGTACCGCGCCCGAGCACGCGCGAGACGGTCGCCGGCGACACCCCGGCGACTCGGGCCACATCCTTAATGCCTACGATCATGCTCGTTCCCAGCGATTTTGAAAACGTTTTTACATTTTTAAAATATCAATATGCCCTGAAATCATTGAAATTTCAATATCTCAGTGAGCTCCATAAATAAATCTTGACATAATTTATGAAATCGTTTTCATGACACCCAACAGGCCTTGCTCAGGGTCCAGACAAGTCCAAAGGCTAAGGGAGATTAAAATGTCCTCGGTTATGTCCAGTGCCGTCATAGCGGCAGAAATGATCAGCCTTGACGCACAGCCAGCCAGCAAAGAACAGGCGATTGCCTGGGCTTGCCAGTTGCTCGTCGCCGCCGGCTGTGTCGAGCCCGGCTATGAAGCCTCGATGAGCCAGCGCGAAGCCGTCGCCAACACCTATCTCGGCCATGATCTGGCGATTCCCCATGGCCTCGGGGAGGATCGCGCGATGGTCCGGCGCGATGGGATTGCGGTGCTGCAAATCCCGGCCGGCCTGGAATGGAATCCCGGCCAGACCGCGCGCCTTGTCGTCGCCATCGCCGCAAAATCTGACACCCATATCAATATCTTGCGCCGCCTGACCCGGCTGATTCAGGATACCGAGCGGCTCGATCGCCTCTTCGTCACGTCCGATAAGCAGGATCTTATCGCCGCGTTGACGCAGGATGGCACAATGTCAGCGCCCCGCGCGCCCGCCGCCGATCTTGATACCGCGATCAATTGGACCGTCACCTATCCGGCGGGTCTGCATGCCCGCCCCGCTACGGCATGGGTCGAGGCGGCGCGCAAAACCGCTCTGCGGCTGCAAATCCGCCATGGCGCGGAGGTCGCCGACCCGCGCAATTTGGTTGGGCTGCTGCAATTGGGTCTGCGTCAGGGCGATCAGCTCGTCATCTCCGCCGAGGGCAATGACGCGCCAGCGGTGCTCGCACGGTTTCGCGCGGTCATTGACGGTCTGACCGCCGGCGAACAGCGCGATGCGGCAAAAGCGGCCGCAGCACAGGACCTGCCGGTCGGGCTCTGGGCGCCGCAGGGTCAAACCGCCTTTCTCGCAGGGATCGGCGCCAGTCCGGGCCTCGCCATCGGGCCGGTTCATGTCGTGGCGCATGAAGCCACCGAAGTGCTCGATCGTCCGGCCCCGCTGGCCGATGGCGGATCGGCCTTGCATGAGGCGATCGTCACCACGCGCCTGCAAATGCGCGCTTTGGTCGACAGCACGACGCGCCGGCTCGGTGCCGCCGATGCGGCCATTTTCAAAGCCCAGAGCGAATTGCTGAACGACAGCGATCTGATCACGCTGACCTGCCAATTGATGGTCGAAGGCCATGGCGTAGCCTGGGCCTGGAATCAGGCGGTCGAACGCATGGCGGGTAAATTATCCGCGCTCGGTAATCCGGTCCTGGCGGGCCGGGCAGCGGATTTGCGCGATGTCGGCCGGCGGGTTCTGACCCAGCTCGATACCACGCAATCTGCAGGATCGTTGCAAAGCCTGCCCGCCCACCCTTGCATCATTCTCGCCCATGATCTCTCGCCCTCCGACACCGCGTCCCTTGAGCCGGGCAGCGTGCTTGGCTTGGCGATCGCCCAAGGCGGCCCCACCGCGCATAGCGCCATTTTGGCGCGCACGCTGGGTTTGCCGGCAATCGTGGCGGCGGGCACAGGATTGCTCGGGGTCGAGACCGGCACATTGGCCATCATCGATGGCCGCAGCGGCCGGCTTTATCTGAACCCGAGTGCGGACGACATCGCATCGGCGCAATCCTGGATCGCGGCGCGCGATGCCGAGCGCGCCACCCAGGCACAGCAGCGTAGCCTGCCTGCCACCACGCGCGACGGCCAGGCCATCGCCATCGGCGCCAATGTCAATCGTCCGGATCAGGTGGCTTACGCACTCGATGAGGGGGCCGAGGCTGTCGGGCTCATGCGCACTGAATTCCTGTTTCTCGAAGCCGGCGCCACACCCAGCGAGGCCGAGCAACATGACGTCTATCGCGGCATGATCCAGGCGCTCTCCGGCCCGCGGGGCGATCGGCCGCTGATCATCCGAGCACTCGATATCGGTGGCGACAAGCAGGTCGCGCATCTGGATTTGCCGCACGAGGATAATCCGTTTCTCGGCGTCCGCGGCGCGCGGCTGCTGTTGCGCAGGCCCGACCTGCTGGAGCCGCAATTGCGCGCGATCTACCGCGCGGCAATCCCGGGCGGGGACGTGTCGATCATGTTTCCCATGGTCACCTCGCTCGATGAAGTTCTGCAACTGCGCGCAATTTGCGAACGCATACGCGCCGCTGTCGCCGGGCCGGAATTGCCCATCGGGATCATGATCGAAGTACCGGCGGCCGCGATCATGGCCGATCTATTCGCCGAACATGTCGATTTTTTCTCGATCGGCACAAATGATCTCACGCAATACACGCTGGCCATCGACCGCCAGAATCCCGATCTGGCGGCCGAGGCTGATAGTCTGCATCCTGCGGTGCTGCGGCTTATCCAACAGACGGTGCAAGGTGCTGGTGCCCATAAACGCTGGGTCGGCGTATGCGGCGGCATTGCCGGTGATCCGTTCGGCGCGGCGTTGCTCGCCGGGCTCGGTGTCGCCGAGTTATCGATGACCCCGCGCGACATTCCGGCGGTGAAAGCGCGCCTGCGGGCGAGCGATAGCACGACATTGCAGGATATTGCCCGGCGTGCGCTGGCTTGCCACTCACCCGCCCAGGTGCGCGCGCTGGAAAGTCTGCTCGCGTGAGCAAGCCGATGAGCGCTCCGGTCATCACCGTGACGTTGAACCCCGCCATTGATCAGACAATCAGCCTGGCCAGGCTCGATGTCGGTCAGGTGCAGCAAGCCGAAGCGGTGCGCTACGATGCCGGCGGCAAAGGCATCAATGTCGCGAGCTGCCTGGCCGACTGGGGCACCAAAATCATCGCCTGCGGCGTTCTTGGGGCCGATAACGATGCCGCGTTCCATGCCTTGTTCAGCGCGAAATCCATCGATGACCGCTTCATCCGCATCGCCGGGCAAACCCGCATTAATATCAAGCTGGCTCATGGCGGTCAGACCACCGATATCAATTTGCCGAGCCTCACGGTGCAGGATGCGCCGTTGCATGAATGCCGCACGCAGCTACTGGCATACGCAGCACCCGGGCGCTTATTCGTGCTCGCCGGCAGCCTGCCAAGCGGTGTTCCGGCGGCGTTCTACCACGAGATAATTGCCGCTTTGGCAGAGCGCGGGGCGCGGGTGATCCTCGATACCAGCAATGCCGCCCTCTTCGCCGCCCTGCAGGGGCCGGTTCTGCCTTTTTGCGTCAAGCCAAACCGCCATGAGTTAGAAAAATTAACGGGTGAGGCTTTGCCCACCATCCCGGCGGTTTTGCACGCGGCGCGCAGCCTGCTGCGGCGGGGTGTCGGGCTGGTTGTCGTCTCGCTGGGCGAACAAGGGGCAATTTTTGTCGGCCCCGATGCCGAGTGGCACGCTTATCTGCCGGTGCTGCGCTGCGCGAGCTCAGTCGGTGCCGGTGACGCCATGGTGGCGGGCATCGTCGCGGCGCTGCTCGAAGGCGCCGATTTGGCACGCACAGCCCGCCTCGCGACGGCTTTTGCCGCCGGCAAGCTCGGCCTGACCGGTGCGCATTTGCCCGCGCCAAGCGTCATTGAAACGCTCGCCGCCGCTGTCGTGCTCGAGCAGCCGACGCGGCTCTAACGATCCAATCGATTTATCAGGGAGGAAAACAAGAATGAAAAAAATGATCGCATCGGTCACCGCCGGTGACGTCACAGTGGCCGGTGTCCTGGCCGCTGAGGCCCTGCGCAAGGCGGCCCAGGCCAGCGCGCAAACCATCGAAATTGAAATACGGACCAACGAGGGCATTCTCAACCCGCTCGGCCGCCAGCAGATCGGCGATGCGCAGACTTTGCTGCTGGTTGGCGAGTGCGATGCCCATGATCCGCGCTTTGCCGGCATGGCGCAAATCAGGGCGAGCATTGCCGAAATCCTGGCCGATGCCCCGGCGGTGCTGGCCCGCATGAGCCAGACCGACAAACCCACCGTGCAGCGGATCGTCGCCATCACCTCCTGCCCGACCGGTATTGCCCACACATTCATGGCGGCTGAGGGTTTGCAGCAGGCGGCTTTGGCCATGGGCATCGCCATGCGGGTGGAAACCCAAGGCTCCGTCGGCGCCGCGGACACGCTGACCGCGGCTGAAATCGCAGCCGCCGACATCGTAATCATAGCCGCCGACAAGCAAGTGGATCTGACACGCTTTGGCGGCAAGCGCGTATTTCAGAGCGGCACCAAACCCGCCATCAACGAAGCAAATTCATTGATCGCGCGGGCACTGGCAGACGCTCAGCTCCAAGGTGCTGCATCACAATCAGGCGGCTCGCAGCCCATGCGCGCCGCCCCGCTCAAGGCCGGGCCGTACAAGCATCTGATGAGCGGCGTCTCGTTCATGATCCCCTTTGTCACCGCCGGCGGCTTGCTGATCGCGCTGGCCTTCGCGCTGGGCGGCATTTATGCCTATGACCCGTCGCACGCCGGCACGCTGGCCTATTCGCTGTTTCAGATCGGCGCGAAATCCGCCTTCGTTTTGTTCGTGCCCGTTCTTGGCGGCTATATCGCTTATTCCATTGCCGACCGGCCAGGTCTGGCGCCCGGCATGATCGGCGGGCTGGTGGCATCCAATCTCGGCGCGGGATTTCTCGGCGCCATCGTCGCTGGGTTCATCGCCGGATACGGCACGGCCTGGCTGAACCGCAGCATCAAATTGCCGCGCAGCCTGGAGGGCCTCAAACCGGTCCTCATCCTGCCGCTTTTGGGCACATTGCTGACCGGGCTTTTGATGATTTACGTGGTCGGCACCCCGGTCGCCGAAGCGCTCGCTTTTCTGACCGATTTCCTCAAAGGCATGCAAGGATCATCGGCAATTGTGCTCGGGCTTTTGCTTGGCGCGATGATGGCGTTCGACATGGGCGGCCCGGTGAACAAGGCAGCCTATGCCTTCTCGGTCGGTCTGCTCTCCAGCCATGTCTATACGCCGATGGCCGCGGTGATGGCGGCGGGCATGACCCCACCTTTAGCCCTGGCCATCGCCACCCGCTTGTTCCCCGCCCGCTTTACCGAAGCCGAGCGGGAATCCGCCGGGGCCACCGGTATGCTTGGCCTTGCCTTCATCACCGAAGGCGCCATTCCATTCGCCGCGCGCGATCCGTTCCGGGTGATCCCGGCGAATATGGCCGGCTCCGCTGTGGCGGGCGCCATCTCGATGCTCGCCGGCGCGCAATTGCGTGTGCCTCATGGCGGCATTTTCGTCCTGCCGATCCCCGGTGCCGTCACACATCTGGGCTACTACGTCGCCGCCCTCGCCGCCGGCACGATCGTCAGCGCCGGGTTGCTCGGCGTCGTGAAAAAATCAGTTGAAATCTAAAAAAACACAACAGGGAAAAACATCATGTCGTCTCATCTGAAAAAAACTCTGGCTCTGGGCACTTGCCTTGCTTTGTTCAGCCAGGGTGCGTTGGCGCAAACCGCCGCGCAGACGCCCAGCGCCACACCGGGACAAATTCTATACCGCGACGGCATTGCCATCACCGCCAATTACACCGGTGAGGCGGCCACCAATCCAACTGGCGGCATTCGTCAGGGCAGCGACTATGCCGGGCAGATTTATATCGGTGCGGATTTCGATTTGCAGAAAATGTTCGGCCTCGATGGGACCAGCGTTCACATGGCGCTCACCCAGCGCCACGGGCGCAATCTGGCGGCTGATTATATCGGCAATAACACCTCCGTGCAGGAAGTCTTCGGCACGCAGAATTTGCATCTGGCGTTCTTCACGATCGAGCAGAAACTTCTGCATGACCGTCTGGACATCACGCTGGGGCGTACCGTGGCGAACATCACATTTTTGAATTCACCTCTTTATTGCTATTTCCAATCAAACTCGGCCTGCGGCAACCCGACCTTTATTTTCAAGGACAGCAATTTCACTTACTTCCCGGCCTCGAGTTGGGGTGGCGATGCCAAATATGATTTGACCAAAACCCTCTATGTTCATGCCGGTGGGTATGAGGTCAGTCCGGTCGATAAAACATTCACCTCCTATGGTCTGAATTTCTCCGGCCAGGGGGATACCGGCGTGGTGGTGCCCTTCGAGCTCGGCTATGCAACCAACATCACCAACGATTCCCGGCCCCGGCATTATCAGATCGGCGGTTGGTATGACGACAGCGCCTATGGCGACCCGCTGCTCGATGCCAATGGCCAAGTCGCCGTGTTGACCGGTCAGCCTTATGCGCGCCATCATGATCGCTCAGGCGCGTTCATTCGCTTTGACCAGATGCTGACCAGGCCCGATCCGAACTCAGACCGTGGACTGACCTTGTTCGGCGTGGCCATGACACGCATCTCTGGTCAGGAGACCGAGAACCGGTTTTATGAAATAGGTGTTTTGCAAATGGGCACATTCCCCGGCCGCGACCAGGATGATATTGGCTTCGTGGTCAATGACCAGGAATTCAGCAACCGGGCTTTGGCCAATGTGCGCGCAGCCCGGATGCAAGCAGGCGGTCATGGCAATATCCCCTCGCGCGAAATCATGATGGAACTGACTTATGGCGCCCAGATTACAAAAGCGGTGCGCCTGACCCCCAATCTGCAATATATCATCAATCCCGATCAAATGGCCGAACCGAGCCGGACCCGGAATATTCCCAATGCCTTCGTGGTCGGCTTGAAATTCACCGTCGATCTGTCAGACCTTGCCGGCTTAAGTTTACCAGCGTCATGAGAAAGGTCGATCCTGCATGACCAGCCGCGTCATACCTGTCGATCCGTTCACTTTAGTGGTGTTCGGCGCCACCGGCGATCTGGCCCGGCGGAAATTATTGCCCGGCCTGTTCCACCGCGACATTGACGGGCAATTGCCCGACGATGGTCGGATTGTCGGGGTTTCGCGCGGACCTCTGACAGTGGCGCAATATCTCGATCTGGCCCGCAAGGCGATTACCGATCACGTTCCGGCGGCTGATTATAGTGCAGCCCAGCTTGAGGTTTTTTTGGCGCGGATCGACTATGTCACCGCCGATGGCGACGCCGATGGCGGCTGGCCCGATCTCGTGGCGTGCCTCCAGCGCACGCCTCAGCTTGTCAATGTGTTTTATCTGGCAACCGGCCCCGCCCTGTTCGGGCCGATCTGCGAACGGCTCGGCCGTTTTGGCCTCGCTGGCGGCACAGCCCGCGTGGTCGTGGAAAAGCCCATCGGCCGCGATCTGGAAACCGCGCGCATGGTCAACGATGCGGTGGGCGCGGTGTTCCCCGAGGAGCGGGTGTATCGGATCGATCATTATCTGGGTAAGGAGGCGGTGCAGAATCTGATGGCGCTGCGCTTTGCCAATGGCCTGTTCGAGCCTTTATGGAATGCCGCCCATATCGATCATGTGCAGATCACTGTGGCTGAATCGCTCGGTGTCGAAGGCCGCGCCGGCTATTACGATCATGCAGGCGCGCTGCGCGACATGGTGCAGAATCACATGCTGCAATTGCTCTGCCTGGTCGCCATGGAGCCGCCGGCGAAGCTCGAAGCCGATGCCGTGCGTGATGAAAAATTGAAGGTGCTGCGCGCATTAAAGCCGATCGATGAGACAAATGCAGCGCATAATACCGTGCGCGGCCAATATCGCCCCGGCGCTTCGGCCGGCGGTGCGGTGCCCGGATATCTCGAGGAACTGGGTGCGGCATCCAGCCTGACCGAAACTTTCGTCGCACTGAAAGTGGAAATCCAAAACTGGCGCTGGGCCGGGGTGCCGTTTTATTTGCGGACCGGTAAAAGACTGCCCGCGCGGGTGTCCGAAATCGTCATTTCCTTCCGCCGGATTCCCCACTCGGTGTTCGATGGGCAGGCCGGCCCGATTGATGCCAACCGGCTGGTCATTCGCCTCCAGCCCGATGAAGGCGTCAAATTATGGCTGATGACCAAAGACCCAGGCCCGGGCGGCATGCGCCTGCGCAGCGTGCCGCTCGATATGAGTTTTGCCAGCGCGTTTGGCGTGCGCAATCCGGACGCTTATGAACGCCTCGTGCTCGACGTCATCAGGGGCAACCAGACCTTGTTCATGCGGCGCGACGAGGTTGAGGCCGCCTGGACATGGATTGACCCGATTTTGCAGGCTTGGGCCGCATCGCCCGATCTTCTGCGCTCCTACACGGCGGGCACCTGGGGGCCATCGGCGGGCATCGCACTCATGGAGCGCGATGGCCGCACCTGGCTTGAGGATGGCGCCTGAACCAATGAAATTGATCGCTGAAATGACTTAGAATTGAGGTCGTGTTTCAAACAACCCCACACTCATAAAATTCACCGACGGCTGATAGGATCAGATCATGTCTCAGCAGATACATCCTGAACTCGACGCGATCACCAAGCGGATCATCGCGCGCAGCACAGCCACACGCAGCCGGTATCTCGCGCGCATCAAGCAAGCCGCAAGCGCCCGGCCGAAGCGCCAATCTCTCGGCTGTGCCAATCAGGCCCATGGGTTCGCCGCTTGCGGGCCGCAGGATAAGCAAAATTTGCGTGCGGGGGAGGTCAGCAATATCGGCATCGTCACCGCCTATAATGACATGCTCTCCGCGCATCAGCCTTATGAACGTTTCCCCGCTCTGATCCGCGATGCCGCCCGCGCGGCCGGGGGCGTCGCACAGGTCGCAGGCGGCGTGCCGGCCATGTGCGATGGTGTCACCCAGGGTGAGGCAGGCATGGAATTATCGCTCTTCTCGCGCGATGTCATTGCCCTCTCAACGGCCGTGGCGTTATCGCATCAAACATTCGATGCCGCGCTGTTTCTGGGCATTTGCGATAAAATCGTCCCGGGCTTGGTGATGGGCGCATTGTCGTTCGGTCATTTGCCGGCGATTTTTGTCCCCTCCGGTCCGATGACATCAGGCTTGCCCAACGACGAGAAATCAAAAATCCGCCAATTATTCACCGAAGGCAAAATTGACCGCGCAACCTTGCTCGAAGCCGAATCCCAATCCTATCATGGGCCCGGTACATGCACATTCTATGGCACTGCCAATACCAACCAGATGATGATGGAAATGATGGGTCTGCACCTGCCTGGTGCCGCCTTCGTCAATCCCAACACGCCCCTGCGCGATGCCTTGACGATCGAGGCTACAAAGCGGGCTTTGGCCATTACCGCGGCGGGCAACGACTACACGCCTGTCGGTGAAATGCTCGATGAACGGGTCTTCGTGAACGGCATTGTCGGGCTGCACGCCACCGGCGGCTCGACAAATCATACATTGCACATCGTCGCGATGGCAGCGGCGGCGGGCATCAAATTGACCTGGGATGATTTTGCCGATCTCGCTTCCATCACCCCGCTTTTATGCCGCATCTATCCCAGTGGCTCGGCTGACGTGAATCACTTTCATGCAGCAGGCGGCATGGGATTTGTCATTCGCGAATTGCTCGCGGCAGGCTTGCTGCACGAGGATGTCAAAACAATCTGGGGGCAGGGGCTCGCGCGCTATACCCAGGAACCGGGCTTGCAACCCGATGGCACATTGGTCTGGCGCGATGCCGCGGACGGGAGCGGTGATCAAGCCGTACTGCGCGGCGTAGCGGCACCGTTTCAGACCACCGGCGGCTTGCGCGTGCTCGATGGTGATCTGGGCCGCGCCGTCATCAAAACCTCCGCCATCAAGCCCGAACGCCATATCATCGAAGCGCCGGCACGGATATTTCACAGCCAGGAGGATGTGCAGGACGCGTTTAAGGCGGGCAGCCTGACCGGCGATATCGTCGTCGTGGTGCGCTTCCAGGGGCCGCGGGCAAACGGCATGCCGGAGCTGCATAAATTAATGCCGCCTTTGGGCATTCTCCAGGATCGCGGCCAAAAGGTTGCATTGGTCACCGACGGCCGATTATCCGGCGCGTCGGGCAAAGTGCCGGCGGCGATCCATGTCACGCCCGAAGCGGCGGATGGCGGTGCAATCGGCAAAATCCGCGATGGCGACATCATCCGGATCGACGCGGTCGAAGGCCATCTCACCCTGTTGGTCGATCCGGCGGAATGGGCGGCCCGCCCGCAAGCCACTTGCGATCTGTCATCGTCGCATCACGGGGTCGGCCGAGAATTATTCGCAGGCTTTCGCAGCCAGGTCAGCCGGGCCGATTGTGGTGCCACGATCTTTGCGGAGATTGCAGCATGAGCCAGGTGCAAGCCGGACTGGAGATCATTTTGCGTGCGGCACCCGTGGTTCCGGTCGTGGTGATCGACGATATCGAAACCGCCGTGCCGCTCGCCCGCGCGTTGGTGGCCGGCGGCTTGCCGGTGATCGAGGTGACGTTACGCACCCCGGCCGCGTGGGAGGCCATCCGCCGCATGCTCGGCGAAGTGGCCGGCGCCATCGTCGGCGTCGGCACCGTTCTGCATCACGTCCAACTCCGCGAGGCTGTGGCAACCGGCGCGAAATTCGCCGTCTCCCCGGGTGCCACCGATTCGTTGCTCGATGAGGCAGCGCAATGCGCCATCCCGCTCCTGCCCGGCATCGCCACCGCCAGCGAGGCGATGTGTCTCATCGCCCGCTCTTATCAATTCGCAAAATTCTTCCCCGCTGAACCCGCCGGTGGCGTCGCTTATTTGTCGGCCCTCGGCTCGCCCTTGCCGCAATTGCAATTCTGCCCGACCGGCGGCATCAATCTGGCATCGGCACCGGAATATCTGAAATTGAAAAACGTTATCTGCGTGGGAGGCTCATGGATGCTTGATCGAGCGCATATCGCAAGCGGCGATTGGCCGCGTATTGAGGCCGCCTCACGCCAAGCGGCGGCACTCCATGGCTGATCATCCATGGGCCGATCTCGCAGCCTACCGCTCGGCCAGCAAGGGATTTCATCTGCGCGACCTGTTCGCCGGCGCTCCCGACCGATTTGAGGAATTCTCCGCCCGGTGCGATGATATTCTGTTGGATTATTCTAAAACATCCCTGAACGCCGATAGTCTTGCTCTGCTTTTGTCATTGATCAAACGCTGCGACGTCGCGGGCAAGCGCGATGCCATGTTTCGCGGTGAGCTGATCAATAACACCGAAGGTCGCGCTGTTTTGCATACAGCGTTGCGCCGCCCCGACCATCAGGCTTTATTCATCGATGGTGTCGATGTGATGAAGAGCATTCACGAGACTTTTGATCGGCTTTTCGCATTCGCCGATGCCGTGCGCCAGGGCCGCATCAACGCGGCCGACGGCAAGCCCTTCACCGATGTCATCAATATCGGCATTGGCGGTTCCGATCTGGGGCCGGTGATGGTGACCACCGCTCTGGCACCTTATCACGATGGTCCAAGGCTGCATTTCGTCTCGAATGTCGATTCCGCGCATTTCACCGATATCGTAAAACATCTCGATCCTGCACGCACTTTGGTCATCATCGCGTCGAAAACATTCACCACCATCGAGACCATGACCAACGCTCACACGGCCCGCAACTGGATTGCCTCCGCGTTGGGTGAACAGGCCGTCGGGGCGCATTTCGCGGCGGTATCGACGGCTTTGCCCAAGGTCGCGGCATTCGGCATATCTCACGATCGTATCTTCGGTTTCTGGGATTGGGTAGGAGGCCGCTATTCGGTCTGGTCGGCCATCGGGCTGCCGGTGATGCTGGCCATTGGGCCCGCACATTTCCGCGCCTTCCTCGCCGGCGCGCATCGGATGGATGAGCATTTCCAGCAGGCCAATCCAGATCAGAATCTGCCGATCTTATTGGCACTGGTCGGCATCTGGCACCGCGATATCTGCCATTATGGCGCACGGGCCATTCTGCCCTATGATCAGCGCCTCGCGCGCTTCCCAGCTTATTTGCAACAACTCGATATGGAATCGAACGGCAAGTCGGTGAAAAAAAATGGCCGCCCTGTCGATCGGCCAACCGGACCGCTCGTCTGGGGCGAGCCGGGCACAAACGGGCAGCACGCTTTCTATCAACTCCTGCACCAAGGCTGCGATACGATCCCGTGCGAGTTTCTCATCGCCGCCCAAAGCCACGAGCCGGCGTTAGCCGCGCATCAGGCTTTGCTGATCGCCAATTGCTTGGCCCAGAGCGAAGCTTTGATGAACGGGCGAACGTTGGATGAGGCAAAAGCAACATTGGCGGGGCAGGGGCTTGATGCTGCGCAAATCGATAAACTCGCGCCGCATAAATTATTCGCCGGCAACCGGCCATCCATCACAATCGCTTACCCAAAACTCGATCCCCCTACGCTGGGCTCGCTGATTGCGCTCTATGAGCATCGGGTTTTCGTCGAGGCGGCAATCTGGGATATCAACGCGTTCGATCAATGGGGTGTCGAACTGGGCAAGGAATTAGCCACCGCGCTGCTGCCGGTTGTGCAGGGGCATAAAACCGCGGTCGGGCATGATTCATCAACCGCCGGGCTGATCGGTCATTTGCAAGCTCATCAATCGGCTTGATCGGCGCCGATCAAAGAGAGGGTGCGTAATTCATCCAAAATCAGCTTCTTGGTTATCTTACCATAGCCAGATTTTGGCAGATCAGACCAGAAAAATATCCGCTTGGGCAATTTGTAGCGGGCAATTTTCGGCGCCAGCCAGGCGCTTAATTCCGCCTCGCCGATCGCATGCCCAGGCCGCAACACACACACGCAAATCCCGATCTCACCCCAGATCGGGTCCGGCGCACCAACAATGGCGGCTTGTGCGATGGCGGGGTGGCTGAGCAGTATTTCCTCGGCCTCGCGCGGATACACATTCGAGCCGCCGGAGATATACATATCTGAGGATCGGCCGGTGATGAATAAATATCCCGCCTCATCGACATATCCCAAATCGCCGGTGCGAAACCATCCGTCTCGGAAAGCTTTCGCATTCGCCTCGGGATTATTATAATAGCCGGCAAACACCGCCAATCCGCAGACGCATATTTCACCTGTCCGACCCGCCGGTACTTCCTCACCCTGATCATTCTGGATGGAAATCTGCATCGCCGTGCGGGCATAGCCGCAAGTGCCAATCCGTGCACCAGGATGATCTTCCATTTCGTGCAAATAAGGCGGCAGCACCGTTATGTTGCCGGTCACTTCGCCAAGCCCGAAATATTGCACGAGCACCTTGCCGAGCTTGCGCAAAGCATATTTCTGATCGGCGCGATACATCGGCGCACCGGCATAAATCACATAGCGCAATGAACTATGGTCATAATGATCGATGGCAGGATGTTCGGTCAGCAATTTCACAATCGTCGGCACGGTGAACATATTGGTCACCCGCCAGCGCTCAATGAGCGACCATATCTCCTCGCCATCCAGCCGCTCCTGAGCCGGCAGAATGGTTTTCACCGCCCGCGCCACCTGCACCAATTGGTGAATCCCAGCGCCATGCGACAAAGGGGCAACAACCAGAGACACATCCGCAGGCCCCATGCCCGGCATCAGATCGGCCAGATGATTGGTGATCACAAACCCCATCTGGCCATGGGTCAGCACACCCGCCTTGGGCCGGCCCGTGGTGCCGGATGTGAAAAAGAACCAGCACGGGTCATCATGTTCAACCGCACAGTCAGATGGCGCTTCACCCATATGGGTTTCGACAAGATGATCATAATCATCAGCCCCATGGCCGCCGATCACAATAACATGGCGCAGAGTCGCAGCCCTCCGCGCGGCCGTGATGTGCCCAGCGAAGCCCGCCTGACAAATCATGATCTGCGCGCCGCTCGCCTGCGCCAGATACGCAACCTCGGCGGGCGATTGACGAAAATTCGTCGGCACCCATACCGCACCGATGCGAAAGCAGGCGAACATGGATTCGAAAAGCTGATTGCAGTTTTTCGACTGCACCAAAACCCGCTCGCCTTTGCTCACCCCCATCGCCAGCAGGCAGGCGGCCATGGCGTCAATCCGGCGGTCCAGGCTGCGCCAGGACCAGCGCATCTCGCCCCACACAAAGCCCACTTCGTCGGGGTGGCGCCGGGCGGCCTGGCGCATGAAATGCGCCAAATTCATCACCCGCCGGCGTGCCGGCTGCGCCCCGCCCGCCGCACTCATCCCTGCCGCTCGAGGATGGTGACGTAATTGGCAACCGCCGCACCGCCCATATTGAAAATGCCGGCAATATCCGCGCGCGGCAATTGCATTGCACCGGCCTGCCCGGTCAGTTGCATCGCACTCACGACATGCATGGATACACCCGTCGCCCCGACGGGATGGCCCTTGGCCTTCAACCCGCCGGACCGGTTCACCGGCAATGCCCCATCGGCTGCCGTCATGCCGCTCATGGCAACCCGCGCCCCCTGGCCGTGTGCTGCCAGGCCCATCGCCTCATACTCGATCAGCTCCGCAATGGTGAAGCAATCATGGGTCTCCACAAACGACAAATCCTTGATGGAAAGCCCTGCCATATCAAGGGCCTTTGACCATGCCAGGGCCGCACCGTCGAATTTTGTCGGATCCCGCCGCGAGAGCGGCAAATAATCATTCACATGCACGGCAGCGCGGAATTTGACCGATTTGGCCATCAGCCGTGCGGTCTCCTCGTCGGTGATAATCATCGCCGCCGCGCCATCGCTGACCAGCGAACAATCGGTGCGCTTGAGCGGCGGGGCGACATAGGGGTTTTTGTCGGATAATTGGCGGCAGAACTCGAAACCAAAATCCCGGCGCATCTGCGCATAGGGATTATCTACGCCGTTGCGGTGATTTTTCGACGCAATCATCGCCAACGCATCGGATTGATCGCCGAAACGTTGAAAATAACCCTCGGCAATGCGGCCAAACACGCCGGCGAAACCGGCTGGAATTTCACCCTCCTCACGCCGGTAAGAAGCAGCCAGCAAATGATCGCCGATCTCGGCATTCGTCGCCGCCGTCATTTTCTCGGCCCCGATCACCAGCGCAAAACGGCCGCGGCCGGCGGCAATGAAGTCCCGCGCTCCGAATATGGCCGCCGAGCCCGAGGCGCAGGCATTCTCATAGCGCGTCGCCGGCTTGAAGCGCAGTTCCGGCACGCTTTGCATGGGCAGCGAGCTTGGAAAATCCTGCTTACTGAAGCCATTATTGAAATGCCCGATAAACACACCGTCAATCTCGCTGGCCGAAATGCCGGCATCCTCAATGGCGGCCTTGGCCACCAGATCAATCAGCGCCTCGATATCGGGCTCGGCCAGTTTGCCGAACGGCGTATGGGCCCAGCCAATAATGCAGGATTCGGTCATGCGGTTGCTCCCGTCTGGTCATGTCGGCATGGACGCCGGCTACCCTCTTGCCCGCACCCTACAGGCCGAACTTGCCGGACGTCAAAGTGCGACAAAAGAGCCGAATTGCGTCACGGGACCTGGCGCGATAGAACCATTGAAAATCAATTTAATGGGAGGATCAACACATCATGAGCACGACCAGACGTCAATTTTCCATCGCCGCCGCCGCCCTGCCGCTTTTCGCCATCACCGGCCGCAATGCCGAGGCCGCGACCTTCTCGTACAAATGCGCGACCAACCTGCCGATGACCCATCCCTTGAATGTCCGCATTCAGGAGGCCATCGACCATATCTCCGCCCAAACCAACGGCCAATTGCAAATTAAACTCTTCCCCAACAGCGTGCTCGGCACCGACCCCGACATGCTCAGCCAGGTGCGCTCCGGCGCCATTCAGTTTTTCACGTTGTCGGGTCTGATTTTATCCACCCTGGTGCCGATCACGGCCCTCTCCGGCGTCGGTTTCGCCTTCAAGGATTATGACCAGGTTTGGGCCGCCATGGATGGCAAAGTGGGTATGGTGATGCGCAAAGCCATTGCCTCCCGCGGCCTGTATGCCATGCCGCGCATTTTCGATAACGGCTTCCGGCAGATCACCACCAGTGATCGTGCGATCAAAACACCTGATGATTTGCATAATCTGAAAATCCGGGTCCCACCCGCTGCGTTGTGGACCTCGATGTTCACGGATTTCGGGTCCACGCCGACCACCATCAGCTTCAACGAGGTGTATTCGGCTTTGCAGACGCATGTCGTCTCGGCGCAGGAAAATCCGCTGGCCATCATCGACACTGCGAAACTCTACGAAGTGCAGAAATTCTGCTCGCTGACCAACCATATGTGGGATGGATTCTGGTTCCTCGCCAATCCCGCGGCCTTTGGCGCATTGCCCGAAAATGTCCGGAACATTGCCCAGTCGGCGTTCGATAAAGCAGCCTTGAAACAGCGCCCCGATGTGCTGGCCCTGAACCAGACTTTGCAGACCAAATTGACGAAAGCCGGTCTGGCCTTCAACACAACCGACCCTGTCGCGTTCCGCGATGCGCTGCGCCACGCAGGGTTTTACAAAGAATGGCGCGGCAAGTTCGGCGACGAAGCCTGGACCGCGCTCGAATCGGTCACCGGCAAATTAGCCTGAGTGAGCGATCTTGGCTTTGATTGATCCCGTCCGCGCGCCGGTCACCGGCCGCGGACGAATCATTTATCATGTTGAAAATATCATTCGCGTGGCGTGCGAAGCGACCGCCGCGGCGATGGTATGCGTTGAAATTCTACTGTTGCTGACAAGCATCATCGGCCGGGCGCTGGGCGTTGCGCTCGTCTGGACTGATGAGATCGAAGCGGTGGCGTTCATGTGGCTGGCCATGCTGGGTGCTGTGATTGCCCTGCAGCGCGGCCGGCATATGCGCATGACGGCCCTGGTCAATCGGCTTTCCGTGCGCGGGCAAAGGCTCGCGGCCACGATCGCACTCGGCACTTGCGCCTTGTTCGTGTTGCTGCTCCTGCCTGACGCGATCAGCTATGCGCAAGGCCAGGCTTTCATCAGCTCGCCCGCTTTGGGCATCCCCGATAGTTGGCGCGCCGGGGCGTTGCCGGTCGGGTTTGGCTTGATGAGTGTGCTCTGTATCACACAGCTTTTGACGCATCGGCTGCGCGATGTCGCGCTCGTGCTGGCGGGTCTCGCCCTGATCGGCGCATTGTTATGGCTGGCAACGCCCTTGCTGCAGACCATCGGCAATTGGAATCTGGTTATATTTTTCGTGGTTCTGGTGGCGGCCGGCGTTCTGGCCGGCATTCCCATCGGCTTTGTGTTCGGCATCGCCACATATTCCTATCTCGCTTGCGCCGGCGGCATTCCGCTCAGCGTCATGGTGGGCCGGCTTGATGACGGCATGAACTCAATGATCCTCGTCGCCGTACCGCTCTTTGTGTTTCTCGGCATGCTGATCGAAATGACCGGCATGGCCGCGGCGATGGTGGATTTTCTCGCCAGTCTCGTGGGCCATGTGCGCGGTGGGTTATGCTACGTCCTGCTCGGTGCCATGTATCTCGTCTCGGGTATTTCCGGCGCCAAGGCCGCCGACATGGCGGCCGTGGCCCCCGTCCTCTTTCCTGAAATGAAACGCCGTGGCATCCCCGATGGCGAATTGGTTTCACTCCTCGCGGCCTCAGGCGCGATGAGCGAGACAATTCCACCGAGCCTGGTTTTGATTACCATAGGTTCCGTCACGGGCGTTTCGATTGCGGCTTTATTCACCGGCGGCTTGCTGCCGGCCCTCGTTCTGGCTATCGCCCTTGCCGTGATCGCCCGGCGTCGCTCGCGCGATGACAACATCAGCCTTGCTCAGCGTGCTTCAGCCCGGCAAGTCGGCCGCGCCTTCCTGATCGCCCTGCCGGCCTTGGTCGTGCCGGTGCTGATCCGCGGCGCGGTGATGGACGGCTTTGCCACCGCGACCGAAGTATCCACCATCGGCATAGCCTATGCGGCCATCGTCGGGCTGCTGATTTATCGCAAATTCAACTGGCGCCGCCTCTACCCGATGCTGGTCGAGACATCCTCGCTCTCCGGCACGATCTTATTCATCATCGGCACGGCGAGCTGTATGTCCTGGGCGCTGACGCAATCAGGGTTTTCACAAATGCTCAGTCTCGCCATGGGGGCAGTGCCGGGCGGCAAAATCGGCTTTCTCGCCGTCTCCATTCTGGTGTTCATCGCATTGGGCAGCGTGCTCGAAGGCATCCCTGCCATGGTTCTGTTCGGCCCGTTGCTGTTCCCCATCGCCCGGCAAATCGGCATCAATGAAGTCCATTATGCCATGGTCGCGATATTGGCTATGGGCATCGGCTTGTTTTCACCACCTTTCGGTGTCGGCTATTATGCGGCTTGCGCCATCGGTCAGATCAATCCCGATGCCGGGATGAAACGCATCTGGCCCTATATGGGGGCGTTGCTCGCCGGGCTTGTTCTCGTCGCACTCATACCCTGGCTGTCCACTGGTTTTCTGGGAGTATCCTAAATGACTGAACATTTGACTAAACATTTGCCTGGCAATTTGACTGGAAAAATCGCCATCGTCACAGGCGGCTTGTCGGGCATCGGTGCGGCGGTGGTGGCGCGCATGGCGGCCCAGGGTGCGATCGTCATCGCGGCCGATTTATCAAGCGATTTACGGACATTAGGCGAGGGGACCATCTCACCGTTCCATGTCGATGTCGCCGATCCAGCGAGCGTCAAATCGCTGTTCGATGCCGTGCTCGCCCGGCACGGCCGCGTTGATTGCGTGGTGAATTCCGCCGGCATCGGCAAGGATATTCCGTTTCTCGACACAAGCATCGAAATATTCGACAAAATCATTGCCATCAATCTGCGCGGTACCTTCATCGTCGGTCAGCAAGCCGCACGTGCCATGGTGCAAACCGGCGGCGGCGCGATCGTCAATATCGCCAGCGTGTCCGGCATGACCGGCAATGTCGGGCGCTCGGCCTATGGCGCTTCAAAGGGCGGTGTGGTGATTCTGAGCAAGGTCATGGCGGTGGATCTCGCGGCCCATCATATCCGCGTCAATGTCATCGCACCGGGCCCGGTTGACACGCCCTTGGTCGCGCAAATGCATCCGCCCGCCATTCGCCAGCGCTGGACCGACCGCACCCCGCTGGGGCGCTATGCAACACCCGATGAAATTGCCGGGGCCATCGTGTTTTTATGCTCGCCCGACGCCAGTTACATCACCGGCCATGTCATGGCCGTCGATGGCGGTTTCCTGGGCTCCGGTCTGCCGGTTTGAAGTCGCGATAAGAAGCAAAATTTTGCTCCTATGCGCTACATTAGAGAAATCCACGATCAAAATCAGAAAAGTTTTTTTGCTGCTTTTTGTTCACAAAAAGCAGACCCTTCCTTGCCGCCTCCCAACGCCCGCAAAATCGCCTCCGGCGTCGCCGGCGCGCAGAGTGTCAGGGCCGCCGGCCAACCTGCCGCGGCGGCAACCGCTTCCTGAATCGCCAAAAAGCAGGATATGGCCAAGGTAAAAGGCGGCTCACCGATCGCTTTTGAGCGAAAAATCGTCGGCTTGGCATTGGGTGCATCCGCCAGAAGATGCGTGTTGAAAATCGGCGGCACATCGCGGCTCGTCGGAATTTTGTAGGTCGATGGCGCATGGGTGCGCAGGCGGCCTGCCTGGTCCCAGACCAATTCCTCCATCGTCATCCAGCCTTGCCCCTGCACGAATCCGCCCTCAATCTGGCCGATATCAACGGCCGGATTCAGCGATGCGCCGGTATCGTGAATGATATCGACCCGCAAAATACGATTCTCGCCGGTCAATATGTCGATTGCGGCTTCCGTGGCGCAGGCACCATAGGAAAAATAGTAAAACGGGCTCCCGGTCATCGAGGCCTGATCAAAATGAATGTCCGGCGTCCGGTAATATCCGGTGGCCGAGAGCGATACGCGCTCAGCCCAGCAAAGCTGCGCCAGATCAGGGAAACTGATGGAGCGGTTGCCCAGATATACATAGCCGCCCGAGAACACCACATCATCGGCAGCGCCGCCGAATTTTGCCGCGGCAATCGCCGCCATGCGCGATTTGATGATATCGGCTGCGGCCTTCGCCGCCATGCCATTGATATCCGAACCCGATGATGCGGCAGTCGCCGAGGTATTTGGTATTTTATCGGTCCGGGTTGAAGATATATGAACATGCTCGCGCTCGATCTGAAAGCAGCTGGCAACGATCTGCGCCACTTTCACATACAGCCCTTGGCCCATTTCGGTGCCGCCATGATTCAAATGAACGCTGCCATCGGTATAGACATGCAACAGCGCACCGGCCTGATTGAGCGACGGCAAATTGAATGAAATGCCGAACTTCACGGCATAGGTCACCAGCGCCTTTTTGATATAAGGGTGCGACGCATTGAATTGTGCAATCTCACCTCGGCGGCGCGCGATATCGGCCGCGGTTTTGAGTTCCTCGAGCAGGCGCGGGGTGTTATTCTCACCGATCGACTGGCCGTAAGGCGTGGTATCCTGCCCGGGCCCGTAATGATTGATCTGCCGCACCGCCTCGCTCGACAGGCCAAGCCGCTCGGCAATCCGCACGATCACCGCTTCAATGGCAAACATGCCCTGCGGGCCGCCAAATCCGCGAAACGCCGTATTGGACACCGTGTTGGTTTTGCAGGCATAACCTGAAACCTTCACATTCGGCAGCCAATAGACATTATCGACATGGCAAAGCGCGCGCGTCAGCACCGGCCCGGATAAATCGGCCACATGCCCCGCCCGCAGCGCAATCATCATGTCCAGGCCCAGAATGCGCCCCGCATCATCAAAGCCCACCGAAAAACGAGCCAGCGTGTCATGGCGTTTGCCGGTCAAAAGCATGTCCACATCGCGCGACAGCCGCAGTTTCACCGGCTCACCGCAGCGCGCCGCGAGCAGTGCCGCCATGCCGGCAATCAACGAGGCATGGCTCTCCTTGCCGCCGAATGCACCACCCATCCGCCGGACCTCAACCGTAATCGCCGCGTAGGGACGAGCCAGCAAGCGCGCTGCGATATGCTGCACTTCAGTCGGATGCTGGGTCGAGGAAAATATATGCATCTCGCCGTTTTCCTGTGGTGTGGCCACGGCAATTTGCGTCTCGAGATAAAAATGATCCTGCCCGCCGGCACTTGTCTCCCCGCTCAGACAGTGCGGCGCCTCCGCGATCGCACGCGCTGCGTCGCCGCGCTGCATATGCAGCGGTGCCACAACAAAACGCTCGGCCTGCAACGCCGCCTCGATGGTCAGATAAGCGGGCAAATCCTCGTAGGTCACCCGCACCAGCTTCGCCGCATCCCGCGCTTGCGCAAAGCTGCGTGCGGCAATGATGGCGATCGCCTGGCCCTCATGTTCGACAATCTGATCGGCCAGCAAAACCTCGCCTTTCATGATCGGTCCGGCATCGTTCAGCCCCGGAATATCGCGCGCCGTCATCACGCAAACAACACCCTCGGCCGCCTCCACGCTGGAGAGATCCAGCATCAGGATTCGCGCATGGGCGCGGTCCGAGAGAATCACCCAGCCATGCAGCAGACCCTCCGGCTCCTTCATGTCATCAATATAAAGCGCGCTGCCCTGCACATGCCGCGCCGCACTGTCATGGATGGCGGATTGATGAACGCCGCTGGCAATGACGCGCGCATTCATAACTGCCAAACATCCTCAACCGACAGCGATTGCTCTTGCTGAGCCAGCAATTTTTGCAGGATGCCGCAGCTTGCTTGCCGGCGATAATCCGCACTGCCCCGAAAATCGCTGAGCGGGGTAAAATCCTCATCAATCGCACTGAGCAGCGCCGCCGGCTCATGCCGCCCGCCCACCAATGCCGCTTCAATGGCGCGGGCGCGCACAGGGGTTGCCGCCATGCCGCCGAAGGCCGCACGAACATCAATGAGGCGATCATTGTCCCGGGTCAGCCGAAACGCCGCCGATACGGTGGAAATATCCTGCTCATAGCGCTTGGCGAGCTTATATGTATGGAAACTCTGCGCCGGTGCCAATAACGGTATCCTGATACGCCACAGATATTCGCCCTCACGCAGAATAGTCTTGCGGTAACCCGCAAAGAAATCGCCAGCCTGCACCTCGCGTACACCATGGATCGAGCGGAGCGTTAAAATGGCATCGAGAGCGATCAGGCAAGGGGCTGAATCGCCGATCGGCGAGGCATTGCACAAATTACCACCCATGCTCGCGACATTACGAATCTGCAGCGAGCCGATCCGGCGCACCATGGCGGCAAAAGCGGGAAAGAGGCGTTCGAGAAACGGCAACAGAGTGCTGTAAGAGGCAGCCGCGCCAATCATCAATGCATCTTCGCTCAGCTTCACCTCGCGCAATGCGGCAAGGTTGCGCAGTGAAATCAATGGCCCGGGGTCTGCGCCGTATTTGGCAATGGCCACACCAAGGTCGGTCCCGCCGGCCAACAGCTTCGCCGATGGCGTATTGTGCAAAGCCCGATCCAACTCATCCAGATCCGCCGGTGCTGCCGCATTGATGCAAGCGTCAGGCAGGGCCGCGACTGAGGCCGCCCAATGCGCCGGCAACAAGCTTTGCGGCCGTGCGGCAATATCATGCGCCGCATCGATAATCGGGCGATACCCTGTGCAGCGGCATAGATTACCGGCCAGCATTTCATGCAGCGCCGGCCGTGTTGCAGGACTTTGCTCATAGGCAAACAGGCTCATCACAAAGCCTGGCGTGCAAAATCCGCATTGGCTGGCATGGCGCTCCACCATGAGCTCCTGAACCTGGTGCAATGAAGGCGCCTTGGCGAGCGCTTCGGTGGTTACCACCAATTTGCCGTCCAATTCGTGGGTCAGCATCAGGCAGGAATTGACCGCCCGAAATGCAATCTGCCCGTCTTCATCAAGCTGCCCGATGGCCACCGTACAGGCGCCGCAATCACCCTCAGCGCAGCCTTCCTTGGTCGCCGTCAGCCGCTCGGCAAGCCGCAGATGATCGAGCAACGTCACAACAGGGCCCAATGAGCTGACCTGCCGCATCGCCCCGTTCAGGCTGAAATGGATTTCATTCATGTCGCTCTCCGTCAGCAGCACGGCCCGGATGTGCATGTTCAGGGCGCGCATGGTGGATCGATCCTGGCTTTAATCGACCCACCTTAGTCTCAGCGCGTTCCGAGCCTGATCGTTTTACAACGACACGCTCTATGTTCATGTTGTCGATCAATGTCATCGGTGTAGCTGGAGTCAAGCAACTCCATCAAAACCAATATTGATCTAACTCAATTTACCTTCGACACCATCGACAAGCGTTTGCATGCCCGAGAGCGTATTATCATCCATGGTCTGACCGGCCGCGAGGAATATTTTGCCCGACTGATCGGTAAGCGGTCCGACAAACACTTTGTTCTTCCCACTTTTGATGTCGGCCACCGTCTGGGTCGCCAATGCCGCAACCTCAGGCGGCATGTTGCGGAACGGTGCCATGGCCAGCATCCCGGAATGAAAACCGCCCCAGGTATTGTCGCTGGTCCAGGTCCCGGCCAATTGGTCCTTGATCCGCTGAGTATAATAGCCGCCCCATTTATTGACGATGGCCGTTAGTTGCGTGTGCGGGGCGAATTTGATCATGTCGGTCGCCTCGCCGAACGCCTTGATCCCGCGGCTGGCCGCGGTTTGCAACGGCGTTGGTGAATCGGTGTGCTGGGTCAGAATATCGCAGCCCTGATCGATCAAGGCTTTCGCGGCATCACCCTCTTTGCCCGGATCATACCAGGAATCGATCATGATGAATTTCAATGTGGCGTGCGGATTGACGCTGCGCATGCCGAGCAGAAATGCATTCATGCCTTGCACAACTTCGGGCACCGGAACCGATGCCACATATCCGGCAACACCGTTTTTCGACAATTTGCCGGCAATCACACCCTGCACATAGCGGCCCTGATAAAAGCGGATATCGTATGTGCCGAGATTTTTGGCATCCTTATAGCCGGTGCAATGCTCGAAATTCACGCCCGGATTCTGCGCCGCCACTTTGACCATGTAATTCATATAGCCAAATGACGTGCCGAAAATCAGCTTGTGCCCGCTCGCTGCCAACTGCGCGAAAACGGTCTGCGATTCCGGCCCCTCCGGCACGTTCTCCACATAGCTGGTGATGATTTTCGAGCCCAAGGCCGCCTGGGCCTGTTTACGGCCGACATCATGCTGATAGGTCCAGCCGAAATCCCCGACCGGCCCCAAATACACAAACCCGACCTTCAGCGGTTCGGCCGCCTCGGCCTTGCCGATCAAGGACGCCGAACCCGCGGCGGCAAGCCCGGCACCCAGGCCGGCGGTAAAGCGACGGCGATTTATAAGCGACATTCCGTATCATCCTTCTCTGCAGTTTTTCGCGTCAAACGCTTGCTCAATTGAAATTATAACCAACCTCGAAAAATACCGCGTGTTGCTGCGCGCCATCCACATACGGCTTATAGGTGCCGAATTTATTGTACCAATATTCGTAGCCGACACCGGCCATGATATGACCCGGCTCGTATCCGACGATTGATCCAACATCGACGAGAATCTTCGGATGCGCAAGAATTTCCGTATGATGGTAGAAATCCTGATAATTGCCCTTGCCCTTCGGGCCGATAATATTGGCATAGCCGGTGAACTGCATCGGCACGCCGGCGATTTTGAAGGGGATCATCCAGGCGGTTTCAATGGATGGCGCTACATCAAAATTATTCGAGCCGCCCTTGGGATAGAACCCGTCAGTGTCCCATTCATGCGTCGCTTCCAGCGAAATATTCCAATACCCGGCCGGCACCGCAATATCGAATTGCGGCCCGATCACAACATACCGCTTATAAGAGCCAAAAGCGTCGTTCTGCGTGTCATAATCCCCGCCGATCCGCAGGCCGATATCGGCGATCGGGCCGAAGGCAAAATCCTTGGTGCCGGTGATCTTGTTGCCGCTCAAAGTGGAGCGCACCAGCCCGTAAAATTCGGCCGATCCGGTGTCAGAATTGGCCCCCAGCGCATTATTCGACGGATCACCCTTGCCGAATTGCTCCAAATCGAAGCTCGCGAAGTTCGAGCCATAGGTCCAGCCATTGGCATATGAGAAATTCAGCGCGTTTTCCGTCGTCGGATGGCCGTTATTCGTGCCCGGCTGCTGATCCTGCCAGAGCGTGCGGTAGCTGATATAGATGTCCTGATACTGGATCGAGCTGGCGCGCGCCTGCGCGCACGTGAACATAATCGCGCAGCCCGCCAAGGCCGCAAGAGCGTATTTTTGCATGATGTAAAGTCTCCCAGAGTGATGAACATTACCGGCGTTCGTCGCGTCATCGGCGGGGCAGGGGCAGACATGGTGCGTGCTCTTTTCGGCAATGATCCACCAAACCTGATCCGGCTCCAGCCTTTGCAGCCATCGCCGGCTTTGCAGCTTCCATGCCAAATCGAGGCGTGCACATAAATATTCTAAAACTGAGGGATCGTGCGGATTATGCGTGCGCCATCAAGCATGCGCTCCACCCGGCTGACAAATTTATGCCGGTAATTGTGCCATCATCATGTGCAAAAATGCCGAAACGAGTGGCGTTGCCTAAAATAGAGCGGATCGAACGAATTTATGTGTAATTGTGCTCAGATCTCATGGACCATCCGCCCACCCACCCAAACCCGCGCGATATTCGTCCGCTGAACCAGATAGATGATTTTTTGCAGCACATCCGCTGCGTCATCATCCGCCGTCACACCCAGATGACTATGCGGCGCATTCTGGTCGACCAGCATGGCATCGAACATATAGCCCGGCGCGAACTGCCCGATCGGTAAATCCAGTGCCGCACCTCCGCCGGCCGTAGCCAGCCAGAACGCCTCGCGAAAATCGATCCGCGCCCCCGGCACGCCCCGGCTGCCGGCTGGTTTCGTCGCGTCCACCCCATCCTCGCGCATGCGCGAAACCGTCACCGCATGGCGGGCATTCTCCAGCACCGAAGGACTCGCACCGCCGGCAATATCAGTGCCCAACCCCACATGCAGCCCGCGGTCCAGCGCCGCCCGCAAGGGAAACACCGCATCGGCAAGATAGGAATTTGAAACCGGGCAATGGGCAATGCCCGCTCCCGCCGCGCCGATCAGGTCCATATCCGCCGCCGAGACGAAATTGCCGTGCGCCAGCACGGTGCGCCTGGTCAGCAAGCCAAAATCCGCCAGGGCGGCCGCGTCACTCTGCCCGGTGCGGGCCAGCACATGTTGATGCTCCCAGTCGCCCTCCGAGCAATGGGTCTGCACGTGGCAGCCGGTCTGCGTCGCCAAAGCGCCCAGAAGCTGCAGCAATTCATCAGTGCAGGCGGGAATGAAGCGCGGCGTAATCACCGGCCATACCAGCCTCGGCACATTGCCCGGCAGCGCCTGCACCTGGGCGATGAAATCCCGTGTCTCATCCGCCGCCAACGCCGCCGATGCATCGCGGTAGAACGCCGGGCAGGTCTGCGGATGATCCATCGCCACCCGCCCAACCAACGCCCGCTGCCCGCGCTGGAGGCATAATTCCGCGAGCTTCAAACTGGCGGGCAAATGGATGGTGGCAAAATACAGCGCCGTCGTGGTGCCGTTCGCCAGCAGCGTGTCGATCAACCGCCCATAGATTTCCGCCGCAAAGCCGACATCCTCATAACGCGCTTCAAGCGGGAATGTGTGCTCCATCAGCCACCGATCGAGCGGCAAATCCAGCGCCTTGCCCAATTGCGGGAATTGCGGCGCATGGACATGCAAATCAACCAGCCCAGGCAGCAAATATTGCCCTGGCCGCAACGTCACCAAAGCGCCCCGCGCCGCATAATCAGCGCATAAACGAGGCGGGCAGCCCGGCAGCACCTCCGCAATCACCCCGGCCTCATCAATCAGGATCAGCGCGTCCAAAAGGGCTTCAATCTGGCCGCAGACCGGGGCATGGATCAGGTTGCCGCGAACGGCCTTGTTGTGCAGGTTCATACCCCCTCTTCGCATGTTCCGTGCCAGTTTTGCAGTCATCACCGCTCTCATCGTAAGAGCAAGCCATGGCAAAACACACCAACTACAAGGCCATCTCCTATTTCGACGCCGTGCGCCGCCACGGCTCGGTGCGCGAGGCAGCGCGCCATCTCGGCCTCGCCGCCTCGGCGGTCAATCGGCAAATCCTGAATTTTGAAAAAGCCGCCGGCCTGCCCTTGTTCGAACGCCTGCCTGGCGGCATGACGCTGACACCCGCCGGCGAGGTCTTTGCCCGCCACGTCATCGCCGTGCTCCAGGATGAACGGCGCGCGACCAGCGAGCTCGATGCGCTGCGCGGTCTGCGGCGCGGCGAAATCACCCTGGTCGCCGCGGAATCGACCTCCAGCACCTTCCTGCCCGGCATTATCGGCAAAATGGCCGGCAAATATCCCGGCATCCAAATCCGCATCCACACCGCCGGGTCCAACTCCATCCCGGAATCCCTGATCAAAGGCGAGGCCGATCTCGGGATCGCCTTCTCCTTGCCCCGGCATCGCGATCTGCAACAACTCGCCGTCGGCCGGTTTCGCCTCGGCGCCGTCATGCGCCCCGATCACCCCTTGGCCACCGAAGCCACCGATCAGCAAATCTCCTTCACCGCCTGCACCCGCCACCGGCTGATCCTGCCCAGCACCGATCTGTCGATCCACACTCTGCTGGACCCCCAATTGCGCCGGTTCGAAGGGCGGATGGATATCGCCGCCGAAGCCAACTCGGTCGAATTGATGAAAAACCTAACCCTCGCGTTGAACGCCGTCTCATTCCAATCCCGCATCGGGCTGGAAGTCGAACAAGCCGCACAACAACTCATCCATCTGCCGCTCTACCGCCCCGGCCCGATCATCAACGAGTTGGGCATCTATCTGCGCCAAGGCCGCTCACTCTCCACCGCCGTCGACCATTTCGTCGCCCTCGCCCGCGACGAACTCACCGCCCGCGAAGAGGCGGAGAACAAGCTCCACAAAGCCGGGTAGGGGGGAGGAAAAAAGTTCTTTTTGTGAACAAAAAGAACCAAAAAAACATCGCTCATTTGGACTGTGCTTTTGAAGCATTACTGACCAAATACTTGGACAATTATGCATCCCTGTGTGGAAAAGGATAACTTTTTCAAATAGACTGGTCTCAATGGTAAGTCGGTCAATTCTGATCTCCTGCTCCTGACCAGGATCCATTCCCTCTACAATAATGACGAGCCAATATGCCTCGCAGGGTTCGTAATCAGAGACTCTTCTCTCCTTTGTCTCAACGATTTCTCTGACAGTGTTTTCGTCCGTTGGCAGAACACTAAAAACTTGTGCTATTTGCCATTTCGTATCCAACAATCCTGACGTGCTACGTTGAATAGTAGATATTTCGGGCATCCTATGTCCAACTGAGCGTAGATCGATATAGGGACTGAATCGCTCATTCGGTAATTTGGCGATATCTGCCAAATATTGTCCCAGCTCTTCTACGTTTCGCGGATCGATCGGGTGTTCCGGATTAAAGCTGGCCGTTAATCCAAACGGTACTACGCCGTTGTCGATATGATGCGTATAAGCGAGTTCAACAATACGCTCACGCAAGGGGCGTTGTCTTTGCTCACTTTCATTTATTGAGCCCGATTGCCTATATAAATGCGTTATTTCAATACCGATCTTACGTTTTCCCGATAATATAACATCAGGTTTGTCGCGATATTCTATTTGTCCGTCTGGCAAATGGGAATATTGACGGAAACACCCAAAATATTGACGCTCGTGGACCGCTTTTGGCGGCTTCGGCACAATCATTCCTCATTAAAAATGTTGGTTAAAGACGAGTTAC
The DNA here is from genome assembly GCA_002255495.1 of Rhodospirillales bacterium 20-60-12. GTDB lineage: Bacteria > Pseudomonadota > Alphaproteobacteria > Acetobacterales > Acetobacteraceae > 20-60-12. Next base: position 44,559 of record NCAP01000004.1, read on the forward strand.
GATCAACCACCTTATCAATGTTGGATTATTCATAGAGTTTTTTGGTCCTTTTTTGCAAAGGCGATATTATACTTGCCAAACCCACCACTAAGTATGGTATGCTGCCTCCAGCAACAAACAGGTGGCTAAAATGGCTGATCGGTATACTAAGTCAGTTCTGACAGTTATCGCGGTGGCTTTGTCAGTGATTGCGTTGCGGGGCACGTTTCCCTCCGCGCATGCCCAGTCCGACGGGCCGGTGCATGTAATTGTGGACAGCGTTGCCTCATATGCCTTGCAGTATGCCGGCCCTCTTACGGTTACAGTTCAGCAGTGATCACGCCGTTGTTTTTGGGGCTGGCCATGGCATCGCCTCAATAAGGCGATACCGTGGAATGCGGCTTGCGTTCCAACTGGCAAGCGTAAGTCCGCATACGCTGCATTCAAACGTGTCGTTGTCACGAAACGTAAGCTTTGTCTCGCTCACCTCGTAAACAGAGGAACACTGAGAACAGATTTCGCGCTTATTCATCTTTTACCTCTTTATTTTGACCTTTAGGCTTGTGCCCAGCCAAACCCTTAAGCTTCTCGTCAAACGCAGCTTCGTCCTCGTCCGCCTCCATCTGGCGGGCGGCTTCTTTGAAGCGGTCGATTTGTGGCTCTTTCAAGCTGGGCTCTCGTTTGCTATTTTTGTCCATCACTGAATTCCAATTCTAGCTGAGCGATAGATGGCGGCAATGGACAGTCGCCAACGCCCACAACTTGAAGTCCATACCTGCGCGCAAAATTTCCTTGGTTATGGTCGTCGGTGTATAGCGTTTTGGCTCCTTGTGAGACCGCAATTGCAACAATCTGCTTATCGTATTTTATTTTAGCCCACGTTCCATCTGTCTGAGGCTTGATGGCAGGACATTTTTTGGCTGCACCGACCATTATAGCACCCTCAGCTGCAGCAATTTCATCGAAGTTCGATATGCGGAAAACCTTCGCTTTCTTCATTATTCTTATCCATTCTTGACCCGCTTCGACGCCTGCCCGCACATAAATTTCACTTAGGGCAGGCGTCGGAACGATTATGGTTGTTCCGGATTTTTCAATATCATCAAAAAGAAGCTGAACTCTTTCCGGAACGTGCTTAATCAAGGCGCCATTTTCATCTAGTGGGACAGACACCTGTCCCGGAGGGGCAAAAAGATATAATAGAAATGTAGCGTCGAACGCGACGCTCAATGTATATCGCCATCTTTGTAACGATCGCCCATCATTTCAGCCCATACATCAGAGCCGGACTGAAATTGAGATGGTATAGACCTGAGCTCTCGAACAACAGAAGACAATGGCCGTTGATCTAATTGCTCGTGAGAAACAATAGTGAACGCTTTAAGCCTCCAT
>NCAP01000139.1 GCA_002255495.1 Rhodospirillales bacterium 20-60-12
TATTTCTTCGCCATGGTGAGCTGCTCGGCTGCCAATATGGGAAATTTCCACGAGGGAAACGGCTTTGATTAGTGTCAAGAAACTGCGGCTGGGTTTGATCCCCGGGGTAGCGCTATGCGCCTTGGTGACATTGCTGTCGACCCTGCTGCAATCGTTTGAAGTTTGGCTAGTGGGCGAAGCATTTCTTGAGGCCCTGGTATTGGCAATTTTGCTTGGAGTGATTATCCGTACCTTGTGGCAGCCTGGAGAAATATGGCGGCCAGGGATTCATTTTAGCGCAAAAACGCTTTTAGAAGTGGCGGTGGTGATGCTCGGTGCCTCGGTGAGTGCCAAAACGGTCGTCGCACTTGGAGTACCGTTGCTGATAAGCATCGTTTTCGTGGTGGTAGCGGCGATTGTCATTAGTTACACGATTTGCCGGGTACTGAAATTGCCGCGCAGAATGTCGCTACTGGTGGCGTGTGGTAATTCGATCTGTGGCAATTCGGCAATTGTGGCGGTGGCACCGGTAATTGGCGCGGATGGCCATGACATTGCGACCTCGATTGCATTTACGGCGGTATTGGGCGTGATCACGGTGCTAGTGCTGCCGCTTCTGGTACCGCTGCTGCATATGTCGCTGAGCCAATATGGCGTGCTGGCGGGGTTGACCGTTTATGCGGTGCCGCAGGTGCTGGCGGCAACCTTGCCGATTGGGGCGCTCAGTAACCAGATCGGCACGGTGGTGAAGCTGGTACGGGTGCTGATGCTGGGGCCGGTGGTACTGATGATCTCGCTGTTTGCTAGCAAGCTCCGCGATCCAGGGACCATCACCGTCAAGCGCAAGCTAAAGCTGCAGCAATTAGTGCCTTGGTTCATCATCGGCTTCCTGCTGGTGCTCGTGGTTCGCTCATTGGAGCTAATTCCGCAACCGACTCTGGGGCCGATCAAGAATATTGCAGCTATCTTAACTACTGTTTCGATGGCAGCCCTCGGTTTGGGTGTGGATGTGCGGGCGGTTGCCAGAGCCGGTATACGGGTCACCACGGCGGTGACATTATCATTGATCGTGCTCGGTGTGATCAGCCTAACTTTAATATGGTTATTAGCGATCCCATAAATGTAACGTGAACAAAGGCGATCTGTACGTCGGCAAATTTCATCCTGAGGTTGCTGGTGGAGGTGTGGTTGATTGTCTCACCTGCAAACCTATCGCAGTGCTGTAAGGTCACTCGGCTCAAATAAATTCAGCTTAGCAGTTTGCTGAAAAACCCCTATCTGCCGGGATTATGATGTGATTCACTGCCGTCGGCAGATTTTGTGAGGCGTGGGGTGCGGGGTTCTTTTCGAGATCAGGGGGTAATCCCCCCTGCATTTAAGCTATCCGATTCACACAATTTCGGTTGCTATTCGCGCGCCGTATTTGATTTCATGATAGCGCCGGAGACCGCGTGAGAGTGTGGCGGGGCCGGGGGCGGGGCCGGGTTTGCCATAATACCCGGTCCAGGCACCGAGGCGGGCGATTATCCATGAGGCGAAAGCCAGTGTATCGGGCGGATGGGGATTTTTCTGACGCTCAGTTGGGGCTTCGCCTTCGTAGTCCTTACAAATGGCAATAAGTAACGGCTTGTCATCGGGATCAAAGGCGTCACCCAACGGCTGGCCGGAAGGATTGTTGCGGGCGCGCAGCATCTGGGTGACAGTCACGGCGGCTATGGCGGCTAGGGCAAGGAAGTTCATGAAGCCAGCAGGATCGGTCATCCTTGCATCCTCAACCTTGAAGCCCGCCGATTTCAAGGTACGGAAATAGTCCTCAATGATCCAGCGCTTACGGTAAAAATCCAGCATCAGACGGGCCGCGCCAAAGTCTTCGATGATATGGCTGGTGAGCAAGCGCCAGTGGATGGGTTCTACGCCTTTTGGGGCATCAACCTCGCGGATATCAACCAGATGAAGCCCGACCGCCTGGGGCAAACGTTTCAGATCAGGACTGGGCATGCCGCGTTCCGGCCGCTTGATTGTCACCGGGCCAAAGCGCAACGCCAGACGGGCTTGTCTGGCGGATTTGCCAGGACTGACCGGAATATTCACCGTCATGCGCCCCATTTCTGGCAAGCCATCCGCATGGTCAAAGAGTTTGCATCCGTTCACAAGGTTACGGTTGGAACTGGCCCGGATCAGCACGTGGACATTCACCGGTTTGAGCGCGAAGTCCTCATAGAGATCGCTTTCCCGATCCGACACAACCGTGATGCGTCCGGCCTTACCAAGCGTATCGCTGGCGCGTCTTGTGCCATTCAGCCATTTCCGGGATTCTTTTTGTTCCAGCGGCCGCTTGGCGTGGTGCAATTCATTTTGCGTGTCGCGGTTCCACACGGCAATATCTGCGAGCCCCACAAGTTCACCGCTTATGGCATCAACCGCCAGCACGGGATGAAGCAGGACCCCACCCAGAAAGCCGCCACGACCAACGGGGCCAAAGCCCGCCTTACGGACCTTCGGCCCGCCCAGTACAATCTCGCTGGTGTCCTGGATGGCCAGAATGTCGCGGCCCGCGACACGCGTCGCAGTTCTCTCCGCCGCGGCCGCACTCAAGGCAGCCACAGTCACTGCCGGATTGCGCAAAAACCGGCCAAAGCCTATCTCGCCTCGCCGCTGGCCGCCTGACAATTCCAGGATACAGGAGCCCGGATGGGCAACCAGCGCCGCATGACACCAGGCCCCCTTTTTTCCAGCCGCAAGTCGCCGAACCCGCCAACCGAAAACCGCCTCAGCTCCGAGATGTGTGCATCGGATAGCCTGCATTTAAGGGGATTGATAAGTAGAATTTTCTCGGCACATTGCATGAGGAGATTTTCATGAAAACGTCGAGATATAGCAAACCCCAGATTCTTGCGATTTTGCGCCAGGCTGAAGGTGGAGTGTCTGTGGCTGAACTGTGCCGGGAACACGGTATGAGGAACTCATTCGCTGCCTCCTCCAATGGCAATGGCGTCATCCGACTGCGGCCGCGAGCCGGCGTGTAGCATTACGCGATGGGGATCCACTAAGTGCGCCTAAACAATATCCCCCTTCTGAAAGTGCGCCTGAAACCATTTAGCAATTTGTCGGTTACGGCGCACGATCCGTACCGAGCCACTCGGGTTGGCCCGCCGATTTATGCGAGAAAGCACCGCCTCTGCGCCATCGTCGAAGGCGACCTCGATTGGGTCACCGTCGCCGCCGAGATAAGCGCTCGCCTCGACACCGGGGTTAATGAACCCCTGATTGTAGTAGGCCTCGCCGAGGACGATCTTAAAGGAGACCGCAGCTGACGGCGGCGGTAAGGTAGGAGCCAGGCTAAGTGATGGCTCAGCGTACTCCGGCGGCTCGCCATTCGCCCGCGCTTCGGCCTCGTCCAAATCTTCGCGTTCGGCCTCCTCGGTGATCGGCCGTCCTCTCTCTCTGCCGTTCCACGGCGGGTCAAAGGCTTCGATCAGGGCGTCCTCAAGGCCGGCTGCGAGGTTGATCTCGAAGTCGCCATAGCGGAAGAATGAGAGTAACCATCCGGTCAGGACCGCGGTCGTCTATGCGGCGAGTTGATCGGTTCGAGGTTTTATCCAGTTCCATGCGTGGACGGCCCGGTGGGGTCAAGTGCGAATTTGCAGGATTTGATGGCGGTTCGAAAGCGGTCATGCGTTCGGCCTATGTAAGCGGCTGCATGGCCGCCGGCCCAGATGGGTTCCGCGAACGACATCCAATCAAGGCAACGGCATAAAACGCCCTGGAACTGGTCGGATTCTGTCATTCGTCGGTTCGACCGATCATCATCTCTTGCTCTGCTCTTAAACCCACGGCACCGGCGCTCGGATCAGGCTGCTACCGGCTGACACCGATACGCTTCACCTCGCGCCATCATGGCCCAGATAATCCGGGCCATCTTGTTGGCCAGAGCGACCGCTGCGACCTTCCGCGGCCGACGCTCCAGCAATTGTAATAGCCAGGCAGAAGCCGATTTGCTGCCAGGTTTGGCATAGCGGATCACCGCCATCGCCCCAACCACGAGCAATTGCCGCAACCGTTCGCTACCTGCCTTACTTATTCTTCCTAAGCGATGCTTGCCGCCAGTTGAATGTTCCCGCGGCGTTAGCCCAATCCAGGCTGCAAAATGCCGCCCGGTCTCAAAGCTGGCTGGGTTCACTGTTAGTGCCACTGTAATCGCGGTAATTGGCCCGACACCGGGAATTGCGGCCAGGAGCTTGCTTACCGCATTTGCCTTGTGCTGTTCTAGCAGCTGTTTCTCCAGCGCGCCGATCTTCGTATCGAGATCGCTGACGTGCTGGCCCATTTGCTCGAACATTGCCTTTGCGACTACCGGGATTGAATCCTCGGAAGACAAAACTTCGAGCAATGCAGTCACGTTCCCGCAGCCCTGGGCGGCAATGATACCGAATTCTGCCGCGTGCCCGCGTAACGCATTGATCGCCTGGGTCCGTTGGTTCACCATGAGCTCCCGATGCTTCACAATGATTGTCGCGGCTTGCTCTTCTGCCGATTTGACCGAAACTGTGCGCATCGTCGGACGTGATGCTGCTTCACTTATCGCTTCCGCATCGTTGCGGTCGTTCTTGCTCCGCTTGACGAACGGCTTCACGTATTGTGGCGGAATCAACCTCACCCGGTGGCCCATACCGCGGAGCAGCCGCCCCCAATGGTGCGATCCAGCACAAGCTTCGAGAGCCACTTCCGTTGGTGCCAGTTTGGCGAAGAACGGTTCGACCTGCGCGCGCCTGAGGTCGCGCCGCAATACCGGGCGCTCTTGGTCATCAACCCCGTGGATCGTAAAAACATGCTTAGACGTGTCGATGGAGATGCGTTTAAATTCCATTGGGCGGCCCTTTCATTGGGTTGGTTGTTCGACCCCATATTGGCACATTCGATGCCGTTGGGCCGTCCACCCCAACAGGGTAGCAACTCATTAATCCGATGTGCTGGATGTTCGGCGATCCGTGCCAGGACATCGGCGAGCCAAGCCTGCGGATCGATGTTGTTCATCTTGGCGGTTTATGCCGTCCGCCGAACTATGCCGAATGGTTTCCGAATAATGCACGGTTGTTGAGTTTCTTTCGGTTTTTCCGTGGCAGTTGATTCCGTTTCATTCGGCATAGTTTAGCCAGTCAGAGCGCTTCCAAGAAGGCGAGTAATCGGTCGTCGGGGCGGAAGCGCGTTTTCTTTCCGCTCTGGTATGGCGTGAGCTTTGCCAATGCGGCCTCCTTGGGGGCGATATGTGCATGCAGATAGGTCTGTGTCGTCTCGATCGATTCATGACCGAGCCAAAGCGCGATCACGGAGCAGTCGACGCCCGCCTGCAGCAACTCCATGGCCGCGCTGTGCCTCAACACGTGGGGCGACACCCGCTTCGACTTTAACGACGCACAATTTTCGGCAGCGACCTTCACATACTTCGCCAGTAGCGACTGGACGCTGTCGGCACTGAGTCGCCCACCGTGCATGTTGGGGAACAGAACAGTTCCTCCTTTCCGTGCAGGTGCATCTGATAGGACGTGGTCGGCTTTACCGACCACGTCTACCTTCGGCGAGATACGTCCACTCAGTGACCCATATTATCGGAATTAACCTCATCACATACAATTACCCACGCTGCCCAATATGGCGCAATTTACAAAAAATAATTACTTGATTTTATCGCCGTTTTTGAGGTCACTTCCAATTTTCGACTTATTACGAGAGGCAATGCTTAATAAAATAGCTTGAGCATTTTCAGCTCAACCCATTTTCTATTTTCCTAGAATTCCAGTCCGCATTCGGTGCATTTGTAAAGCCGAAGGATGCTCTCATCAATCTCCAAGCCGACAGCGTGCCCAGTAATTGCGCCCCAGGCAAAGCCGAAGATCGCTCCACCAATCGTTCCGGTGATCGTGACCGGTGAGCGCCTATCGAGTTCACTGGCTATAGCGGCACCACTGACCGCCCCAGCCTTTGAACCGGTGAGGCCAGCCGCGATAATGGCACCGAGCACGCCACCAACGACAATCCCCGCCTTTCGGGCGGTGGATTGCAATTGGCAATGGTGCGAGCCGCATTTGGGGCATACTGCCTGCAACGGTTGATCGATCTTCATGTCATCCATGGACCCTTCGAAGTGTTCCATGCCGATCAACCCACCCTATCAAAAAGGCGCTTGGCCCGTTGTTCGAGATCTAGCCGTCCATCCTGGTTGTCGCGACGTCTTGCTATGGCTGTCAGCCCTTGAACAAAGTCGAAGACACTCTCTGGCAAATGTCCCTCCTCACGCAGCACCGTCTCGATGATTTTGGCACAGTCGGCTTTGCCAAAACCTTGGTTTTTGAGGAACACATGCCGGTCGTCATCAGTGCGGGCGACAATGGTCTCCCTCGCCGCCTTCACGCCGGTAATGAAGCTCTTGGCACTCGAGTTCGCGAAGGTCTCCAAGGCCGGATCGACTTCGTGGGCAAATCGGTTCCCTGCATATTTGCTGTGCCGGATAACGATTTCCTCGAACCCATCAACGCCCCATAGGTTTCGGTTCTGGCAAACGCCCCGAAGATAGAAGCTTGCTATACCGAGTGTCTTGGAGCCCACTTCGGAATTCCAGCAATAGAACCCCCGGAAGAAGAGATCAGGTGAGCCATCAGCTAGTTTTCCCGCTTCGATTGGGTTTAAGTCATCGACCAAAAACATGAACACGTCGCGGTCACTTGCGTACAAAGTTGTGGTGTCAACCGTGATATCGACGTGGGGGTTATAGGTCGACGTTGACCAATCCAATGCACCAGGCACCTTCCATCGCGTGTCGCCAACGCCGTTACCAGCTATCTGCCGGACGGCGCTAACCAGTTCATGGTCGAAGATGCGGCCATATTCAGGGCTGGTTGCCGCTCTCAGCTCTTGGCGGCCATCATCGAGTTCGAGGATTTTAACCTGTTCAGATCGCTGGTGGGAGAGTCCGTATTGCAGATTGATGCCGGCAAGCGTGGCGGGCATATCGCGTAGGTATCCTGCGGGCGCGCCGACCAGGCTGCATAGCTGACCAAAACTCCAATGCGTTGGCATCAGAGGCGTATCGCTACCCGGCAGGATGACCGTCAGGGCGTCGCCCTGGTCTGGCGAGGCATGGACGCGAACTTCACGGCTTGCGACCGTTCGGGTGCATGAGCACTCCGCCCGGCGAGATACCGATTTGAAAAGGGTATCCAAGTCAAGAAACCTTTCATCGGCAGGGCGCGAGAACCATTCCGAGGCGACGCGGCTGTTGTGCTCACCTCGGCTAGGGTCAACTTTGAACGAAGATATCGTTCCAACGTTATTCATGTAATTGTTCCTTTCGATTGAGCGCACGCGATCGGCGGCTGCCAGTTTCTGGTGCGCGAGCTGTGGGGGATTGTTTTTGGGGTTTCAAATCGCTTGGGGCGATTTTGTCTGACTAGCCTAGGCGCGAAGCCATCGAGCGAGCAGGTTGCGTGCGATCAGATACGTTTGTCTGATCAATTAGATGATATATGTCCGACCTGTGTTGAACGGCGATCGCTAAACGCGCAGGGCATCAGCAAGGCGCGCGGCTGGGTGTGTACGATTTCTACCGTGCTCGACTTGCTGGTAAGGGTTTAAACGGCTTAGATCGGCCGGAGCACGAACTCGCTTCGCGGGAGGGGTGCCCGTGTTGATGTCGCTGCATAAGTTCGACTGAATCGGATGGATTGAGCTGGGTGGCGGCTCGTTCTGAACATGGAGGCTCCTTCAACCCTCGAGGAGCCACCGATTACTAAGCTGATTTCGCCATCTACAGGAACTGGGCTGCGCCAGCGCCTGATCGAAGATATTAGCGTGTGCGGATTTACCAAGAAGACGTGCCGCGATTACGTCCGCAGTGTCGCCATCTTTGCCTCATTCCTCGGCCGTTCGCCTGACACGGCGACAGCGGAGGACATCCGCCAGTTTCAAATTCACCTGTCGGAGCTGGGGATGCATGCACCAACGATGAACAGCACAGTTTCAGCGCTGCGTTTCTTCTTCACGTACACGCTCGACCGGCCGGAGATCTCCCGCAAGCTGATCCGGCTGCGCTATGCCGCAAACTGCCGACCGTGCTGAGTGCGGACGAGGTGGCGCGGCTGCTGGGTGCGACCAAAATCTACGGGCGACGCTCATGGAGTTCACACGGCGCTTGCCGGACATCCTGATCGGTGCCTGTCGGTCCGGGGGTACTGGGTGGCGTTACGTGCTAAGCAGAATTTTACTCAAATTTTGAGGAGTTTTCGTGACTCAAGTCACCAAAAATCGGGATCGAAGATCGACTTCCCATTGAAATATCAGTAAATTTGTTGAGTTTTGCCCCTAGTTCAGAGCCACGTTTGGAAGTGAGATTGGGGGTTGTCATTGTTGAGTTTTATAGTAGTAGTAAACGCAGCGACTTTATGTGTGGAGATAATGTGATGGACGGAGCAGCCGTAGTTACTGAAATGCAGAAAATAGAACTTACTGGCCTCACAATGCGCTACGCGGAACATATGGCCGCTTTGCGCTATGAGAACTTACCGGCGGAAGTGATCAAGAAAGCGAAA
>NCAP01000005.1 GCA_002255495.1 Rhodospirillales bacterium 20-60-12
GCTGCTGCTGCGGCTTGCCCATAAACGTTGAGGGGGGAGGCGAGCATATAAGCACGAGAGAAGGATGCGGCGCCTGCCCCTCACCGCCCCCGTACCGTCCGGTGAAAAAGGAGCTAAAGCTGTCTTATAAATATTATTATTTCGTAATATCCGTGCGAGCGGCCGCATATCGTGAGTCATCGGCGATGCCGCCAGAAATACCGCATTTTCTGTCACGCTGGCGTCATAAAGGCTGGTGGTTAAACGATCGAACAGCGCGTCGATTTCAGCAGGCAGCGGCGCCAAACCAGGATCGATGAAGCCGATGACCTCGAAACCGCCATCGCGCGGCGCACCGGCCAACAGATTGACGGCATGCAGCCCAATCCCCCGCTGCAAATGCGGCGGCAATTGCAGACAGCGCGCATCGACAAGCAGTTTTCGCTTCTCAAATCCCGTTAAATTTGTGCATATGTTCATCCGTTAGAGCCAATGCTAAAACACATCATCATGATTTCTTATGCACCCAATTTCGAAGACGTCCTGATCTCTCGCTGCTTTGCTGACCCCGGTTATTATGCCGAGATCGGTGCGGTCAACCCGATAACCGATTCGGTCAACCATTGGGCCTATGGTCAGTGTTGGCGAGGCGTCAACATGGTACCGGAAACCGCGATCGAGGCATGGCGCGCAATCCGCCCGGCGGATGATAACCGCATCATCGGCGATGCCCTGCCGAACCTGGCCGTGTTGCATGTCCTGCGCTTTGGGTCGTTCGAGCCCGATGCCTCGGCCTATCTGGCGTGGCGTCCCGCCTTGCTGATCCAGCCTCACGCCATGCCGCCGCCGGCGGGCTATGTGCATTTGTATTTCGATGCGATCAGCGATTTTTATGGCCGGGCAGATCAAGCTGCCGCATTGGCGTCTTGCTTTACCGTTCCGGTATCCCGCCTCGATCAATTCAGCCAGCCGGATCGCAAAGCGCTGGCCCTTGGCGCCATGATGATCGATTACGCCGAAAAACTCATCCCCATCACCACCCAGCGCGATGCCTTGCTCAATCGGATCAGGGAAATCGAGGCCGAGGCCGCGGCCCTGCGCCCACGCGCTCACGCACTCGATCAGCTCAGCCTGCATTTGCAATGGCCCGGCGGCCCACGCGCCCTCGCCCCCTTGCTGCCGGTTGCCCGTATGGTTCGCCGGCTGACGCGGGTGGCACGCTGACCGGCTCAATTCGATGCGGGATATTGCCGGATCAGCCGGCGCTGTTTGCGATAAAGCTGGGCCAGCCGGATGATCCCGATCGGCCGATGGCCACGTGCACGCATTTTTGCGGCCAGCCGGTATAATCGGCGTTGCTTGGCAAATACGATCCCGTACGCCTCTCGCAACGTGAATTGCGGATCCCAGGCATGAACCGCTTCCGAGCCCGCGCCGTTCACCTCAATGATCGTGAAGCCTCGTCCCTCGCGTAATTCGGCCATGCTGGTAAAGCGGACATCAAATCGTCCGACGTGAAACTGCGCCATATCGCGTGCTACATGATTGATGGCGGCACTCAAAGCGGGGGTCATCGCAGCACTTGCATCGCGATACAGCCCACCGACGCGCGTTGAGCCAATCGTCGTCACCCTGACAATCTCGCCATCCCCCGGCACCGCCGTCACATCGCAGCAGGGTTCGCTCAGCCCGTCGCGGCCGAGCCTTGCCAGTCGGGGGTCGGCGGCAATGAGCATGCGGATTGTGCTGACGCCATCGCCGATCACGCGGGGATAATGCCGCAGCAAAATTCCCAACAAGCTGCCTTGCGCCTCATCCGGATCGCGCATGTAAAAAATGCCCGCTTCGCCTTCGTCAGCAATAAAACGTTGGAGAATAATCCGTTCACCGCGCGGAAAGGCAATCAGATAATGCTGCAACTCACGTTCATCGCGAATGATCCGTACTCCAAAGCCGCACCAGCCGATATCGGGTTTGGCAATCAGCGGATAATCGAGCCCGCATTCGGCCATCGCCGCACACGCCGCTGGCAGGCTTGGCGCACCTTTATTCACTAGGGACGTATAGCGCGCAGTCAATTGCTGAGCATGCGCGCCCATGGTGGCGAAATATTCAAGCTTGCCTTCCCCCACCATGCCGCCGGAGGTAATTGCCGGGTTGGTCACAGACGGTAAGGTGAGGGAGCGATAGCGCAGCCCCAGCCACAGGCATTGGATAATCATCGGCACCAGGTTGAGCCATTTCGGCAAACGCTCGAGCATGCCCACCGAGAGCGCCCGGCCGATCGGCGCCTCCCTGCTCATCACATCGGCACGATTCATCCGCTGATCTCGTAATGGATCGGCTTGAAGGCAAAATTATTCGACTGACCCGCCGCACACGCGGTAAGCCCGACGATCAAATCCATCCGCGCTTCAAATATGATCAAATCACCTGCCTTGCTCAAAGGCGGCAATACCTTGAGAGCACCGCTCAGCGGATCAAGAGCGACATTCATGAAGCAATTGAAAGCGGTCGGGATCGCATCCGGCTGAATACCGTAAGGGCGCAAGGCCGCCGCCAAATTCCCAAAGCAGCCCCGATGCGGTTGGTGCTCGCCATAGATGATCCGAAACATCTCTGCCGAGCAGGGTGCCAGCAAAAAATCATGCCGCCCGACAGTATCAGCCGTAATATCAAGCATCACGTTTGATCGGTTGGAATAAAGCGGATCACCGGCGGTCAGATAGATATTGCCCGCATAATCCAGCGTCCGTCCGGATGACAAATGCTCATTTGGTTCATGAGCGTTAAAGCAGAGCAGGTCAGCGACCTGCTGACCCTGCGGATCGATAATTTTAAGCTGCTTGCCTGCGCTAAGCCTGAAGGCAACGCCGCTCTGCGGGGCAATTTCAACAAGCGCCATCGTCAATGGTGCCCTTTTGCACGACCCGCCCGAAACGGGCAGACCCAACTATTGGTCACCGCGCGCCCGCTATATTGCGCCGCCTCCGAAACAATTCCGTGGTCAGAGAGCATCGGATTGGTCGTGCCTTGCAAATCCATGTCGCGGTGCCTCATGGCGCGGCGCAGTCGCCCATAAGCACCGCTCGCCCGCAACTGCCTGAATTGCGCATGAGGGTTGAACGCCAATGTCGCGAAAGGCGCGCGGCGCGCAAGCCGGCTCGCCTGCGGGTGCATACCGACAATAAAAAACCCATGCCCGCCCAGGCTCATGGCAAAATCAGCCGATCCCGGATCAGGGCTCACGCTCTTGTCCCAGACCGATAAATGCCGGTCGATCTCATGAAAAGCCTGCAATCTTGCCCAGAGATATGTCTCAAAATTCATCTCGCTCATATAGCCGGATTGCGGAAAAACCACGAGAATTGAACTGAAATCATCGCCCCGAATGGTCGGACAGAAATCGGATATCGCCTTCACGATCAGCCGGTCAGACCGATCATCGGCAATATCACCCGCTTGAATAATCGTCATATGGCCTTGGCCAAGGGCTGCTTTCGCCGCCACGCAAACGAAACGATCCGCACGAATAAAGGCCTCGGTCTCAGGCTTCACGCGCTGCGCTGATGTCGTCGTTTTAGCCATTAAAAATTCGATCTCCTTATCCGATCATTGATAAGGTGCTGCAATGGAGCGAAAGCAATGCAAAGGACTCATGAATAAGCGGCCACATTTACGGCTCTTGCTTGGTATCCATGGGCGGCGTCGCCAATTGGTCAGTCGAGGGAAACTGAAAAAGCCAAAATTTCAATAAGCCTTCCTGCATCCCGGGCAGAGACCTTTGGGTCGACACCCGCACACGTCAATTATACTTGTTTTGGAGTTGAACATGAACCGATATATTTATGCGGCCTCACTGATATTAGGTCTCGCTTCTGCCGGATTGGCGCAAGCGCAAACGACCAGCAATAGCAACGTCACATCTCAATCGGTGGGAAGTCATTCGGTGACGACAAACACCAGCGTCAATGGCATGAAAGCCAGCGGCAGCATGGGGCACAGCAGCATGGCGGCCAAGAAAAAGAGGCCTGGCGCCAAAAGCCACACGACGAATGCCCATGCTAAAACTCATACTAAGAAAACCCATGCCACAACCAGCGTGAAAACCGGCGTCGGCCAATAAGTCACAATGAGGGGAGCATTGCGGCCTTCATGCAATCGCTCCCCTCATGACCTCTGGTGTCAGTGCGCTCCGCCGGCCCCGGCAGCCTTGGCCCGGGCCAGAAACAGGCTCGCTATGATTGCTACAACCAGCGCCGTACCGAGGAGCGCGAAGGCATCGCCGTAAGCCATCAAATAGGCCTGCGCGCGAATGCTCCGGCCGATCGCGATAATCGCTTCACGACCCGCCGCCTGCTTATCGCTCAGGCCATGAGCCTCGAAAAATTGCGCCATCATCGAAATGCGCTGCGTCGTCGCGGGTGCCAGCATTGATACGGCGGGGGTCATCACCGCCGAATGAAATTGCTCGCGCCGGGTGATGAATGTCTGCAGAACCGCGATGCCAAACGCGCCGCCGAGATTACGCATCATGTTGAACAGGGATGACGCCGAACTCGCATTGGCCGGCTCGATGCCGGCGGTGGCAATCACCGAAAGCGGTGTCATCACCATCGCCTGGCCGAACGCGCGAATAATATTCGGCCAGATCATCTGCGGACCACTATAATTGGCATCCAGATTCATATTTATGAATGAGCTGACGGCAAAAATCGCAAACCCGATAATCACCAGCAGGCGCGCATCGATATGCTTCATCACCCGTGGGATCAGCGGCAGGATCAATAATTGCGGTAGCCCGACCCAGGCCATCACATTGCCGGCTTGCTCCGCGTCATAACCCTGTGATTCAGCCAGATAAATCGGCAACAAATACACCGAGCCGTATAGCACAAATCCCAGCATCACATTGGCAATGCCGGCAAAGGCAAAATTGCGCCGGCGGAACAGCCGCAGATTGATCAACGGTCGTGCAACCCGCAACTCAACAATAATGAAGGCGCTCAGCGCAATGGCGGCAATGATGCTCAGCCGGGTAATCAACACCGAGCCGAACCAGTCATCCTTGTTGCCGTCTTCCAGCACCGTCTGCAAACAGGCAAGCCCGATCGCCATGGTCGACACGCCAAGAAAATCACCTTCGGCGAATTTCCGCAACTGCATCGGCTCGCGCTTGAGCCCGTAGGCCAAGGCGGCCAGCATCGGAATGCCCGGCACCAGATTGAGGAAAAATATATAGCGCCAGCCATAGCTGTCGGTAATGAATCCGCCGATCGTCGGGCCGATTGCCGGCGCAAACGTCGCCGAGAGGGCAAACATCGCCAGCCCCATCGGCCGGCGCGACAACGGCAAGAGTCGAATGATGCAGGTGAACGCCATGGGGATCAGAATGCCGCCGGTAAAGCCCTGCACCGCCCGCAGCGCCACCATTTGCGGAAAAGTCTCGGTCAAACCGCAGGCAGCGGAGAAAATCAGAAACAGGATCGTATTGCCGATCATGTAGCGGCGCACCGAAAACACCTCGCTCAGCCAACCGGTGAGCGGAATCGTAATAATCTCGCCGATCAGATAGGCCGTCGAAATCCAGCCGCCATTTTCCAGCCCGGTCCCAATGCCGCCCTGAATGTCGGGCAGCGACGCATTGGTCACCTGAATATTCAGCACCGCCATGAACGCGCCCAGAACCGCCCCGAACACGGTAATCCATGTCTTGAGCGATACCGCCTCAGCGTCGCTCGTCGGTGGGCTGCTCGGGCTGCTCGGGCTGCCGGAGCGGGCAGGGGTGGTCAGGGCGCCGTCCACGGCCGGTCAGTCCGGCTTGCCGCTGGCAGGCTCGTCCGCAGGCTCGCCGGCATGCTCATGGTCCGGCTGGTCCGCCGGCTTGGTATCGATACTTGGTTCGATCGACATGCCCGGCCGCAGGCGCCCCACGGTCGCGCTGGTCGCATCGAGAATGATTTTCACCGGCACACGCTGGACAATTTTCGTGAAATTGCCGGTGGCATTGTCCGGCGGCAAGAGCGCGAATTCCTGCCCACTGGCCGGAGAAATGCTCGCCACATGGCCGCTCACCTTCAAATTTGGGAATGCATCAACCACCACCCGCACCGGCTGCCCCGGGGCGATATGGGTCAGTTGTGTTTCTTTCAAATTCGCCACGGCATACACGGCCCGCAGCGGCACCACCGCCATCAATGCGGTGCCCGGCTGGACATATTCGCCGCTCCGCACCGTCTTGTCCCCCACCGTGCCGGCCATCGGTGCGCGGATCACGGTATGCAGCACATCCAATTGCGCCTGGCGCGCACGGGCGCTGGCTTGCTTCAACGCCGCCTCGGACGCCGCCAGATTGCTGCTCAACACCGCAAGCTGGCGCTGTGCGGCCAGCAAGCCTGCTTGATCGCCGGTCAGTCGGGCCTGCGCGCGCACGAGGTCCGTGCTGGCTTGCTGGGCCGATTGCGCGGTGCCGGCACCGCTCAAGGTCAATTTGGCATAACGCGCGGCATTGGTGCGGGCGAAATTAAGCTGGGCATTGTCACTCGCCAGCTTCGCCTGGGCCACGCCGATATTTGCCTGTTGCAGCGAGGTCAGCGCGTGATCATTACCAATCGCTGCCTGCGCCGCGGCCACCGCCGCATCGGCCGCCTGGGACGCTGCCCGGTAATCGCGGTCATCGAGCACCGCCAAAACCTGGCCCCTGGCCACCGCCTGATTGTCTTTGACCAGAACCTGCCCAACATAGCCGGATATTTTAGGCGCAATAATCGCTGTGTCGGCCTGCAAATAGGCGTCGTCGGTGCTCACCATGAACCGTCCCGTGGTCCAATAGCCAACCGCCCAGATGACCAAAGCCACCAGCAAAATCACCAGCGCCGCAGCGCCGGCCCATAATTTCCACGATTTGGACGTCGAAAATCCGGCCACGAATCCCCCGAGACAAAAGCCATAAAGGCTGACCGAATGTGGCCGCCCGCCGGATCAGGGCAAGGGATTAACGAATATTAAGCCGTGCAGCAGACGCGGATCAGAGTTTCTCAACCTGCCCATATTCGAGTTCGACCGGCGTCGAGCGGCCGAAAATCGAAACCGAGACCTTCACCCGGCCTTTTTCCTCATCGACATCCTCAACAATACCGTTGAAGCTGGTGAACGGCCCATCGGCCACCCGTACCTGCTCGCCCACTTCGAACAGAATCGCCGGGCGCCGATGCTCGGTGCCCTCCTGCGCTTGGCGCAGCATGCGATCGGCCTCAGCGTCCGAAATCGGCGAGGGCTTCATTTTGGCGCCAAGAAACCCGGTCACTTTCGGAATGTCGCGCACCAGATGCCATGTCTCGTCGGTCAGTTCCATTTTGACCAAGACATAACCGGGGAAGAATTTGCGTTCGGTGTTGATTTTCTGGCTGCGGCGGATCTCTACCACCTCCTCAGCCGGCACCATCACCTCATCGATCTGCCCAGCGAGGCCCTTCTGCTCCGCGGTTTCCTTGATCTGGGTGGCGATTTTCTTCTCGAAACCCGAATATACATGCAGCACGTACCAACGCTTGGCCATGACTAATTCCTCAACCCCCAACGCCGAACAATACCCGCATTGCGAGTCCGATAATCTGATCGACGGCCAGAAAAAATGCAGCGGTCACCACCACCATGATGAGCACCATCGTGGTGGTCGTCAGGGTTTCTTTCCGCGACGGCCAAGTTGTCTTGGCAGCCTCGGTGCGGACATCGCGCAAGAACTTGGCCGGATTGAACGCCACGCTCGAAAAACTCCAGAATAATGAACAGCCTAAGGTCGGGTTGGCAGGGGTGGAGGGTCTCGAACCCCCAGCCTCCGGTTTTGGAGACCGGCGCTCTAGCCAATTGAGCTACACCCCTGTGACACCCGGCAGAAGCGGCTTTGCACACTTTGCAGCGCCCGCTGTCAAGGGCAGGCCACCCAATCAGGTGCAATCATCAGGCGAGGGGCGGGCCGGATGGAGCGGGTGACGGGAATCGAACCCGCACAACCAGCTTGGAAGGCTGGGACTCTACCGTTGAGCTACACCCGCGTTGCCCCAAAGCTATACTGGCGCGCCACCGGGTCGGCAAGCAGCCCATCGCCGCCGATCACAACATGGCGCAACCCGCCGCGCAGCTCTGGCCCCACCGCCGGCTTGGCCTTACAATGACAAAATAATCGGGAAGGAAACCAAGCGCATGTCGAAAATGACACTATGGGGCTTTGACGGTTCCACGTATGTCCGGACCATCAAAATGCTGCTGGCCGAAAAGGCCGCGACCGAGTTCGAGCAAGTTCAACTCAATGTCCTGGCCGGCGAGCCCAAGCAGCCCGACCATCTCAAGCGCCATCCGTTCGGCAAAGTGCCGGTGCTGGATCATGACGGCCTGCGGATTCTCGAAACCTCCGCCATCGCGCGCTATTTGAACGATATCCTGCCGGGCAAATCCCTCGTCCCCGCGACACCCCAGGATCGCGCGCGGATGGACATGATCATCGGCATCATCGATTCCTACGGCTATGGCGCGCTGATCGGCGGCATCGCGGCGTATCATCTCTTCCCTGATTTTGTCGGCGGCCAGAACCCGGCGGCCTTGCGAGCCGGATTGGAGAACGGCCGTAAAGTGCTCGAACTCGCCATGGCCACCAAAGGCACCTCGCCCTTCATCGCCGGCGATCTCAGCCTGGCCGATCTCTATCTTGCACCCATCATGTTCTATGTGTCCCTCACACCCGATCGGGACGCGATGTTCAAAGTCCCAGGCTTCGCCGATTGGTGGACCCATATCGAAGCCTTACCGAGCTATACCAAAACCATGCCCAATCTGGGCTGATTGCGCGCCCGTTGGCCGAGGTCCTGACGCTGGCTGGCCTAGATCGAGATGGGTTTAGCCGGCATCAAGCGAATCCAGCTGAGCCCGTATTGAGCTAAATCGAGCGACGCGCTCGCTGGAGTCGCGCAGAAAGCACGGCCACCCAACCCGCCCGATCGACGATCAGCATGGTGGCAACACCCAAAGCAATGCCGCCGTGAAAGCACAGCGCGCCGGCGGCGATATGCTGCATATGCCAGATCAGGCCCGGCCCTGCCGCCATTGATCCGGCGGCGAGCAAATATAAAATCGCCGCACCCCAGTTCACGGCACTGCCAAGGCGCCAGGCAAGCCCGGCCACGATCCCGGCGGCGAGGCTGGTTTTCACCAAGGATATGAAGCGGATCAATGTTACATAATGTGGGTCACAACGAACCGGGGTATGCGGCGCCGCGCCGGCATAAAATCCACCGATGGCGGCACCAAGCACCACGATCGCCAAAGCCAGCCGCCAACGCGGCGCAGCACCCGTCCCCGCCAGGGAGGAGCCGGAGACCAGGCTTTCGCTCAAGGCGCAAAAATCCAGGCCGGCGAATCGGTTTTCAAACTTTGGCCCAATTCATCGCCGATCCGCGCGGCATCGCTCAGCGGGCCGGATAATTTGCGCTTGAGCAGGAACACCCCATCCACGCTCGCCACCAGCCCCGTCAGATGCAAATCCCCGCTCGCACAGATCCGCGCATGAGCGCCGATCGGCGTGCTGCACGACCCATCGAGCCTCGCGAGCAGAGCCCGCTCGGCCGTGGCACAGGCCCGCGCATGTGCGTCTTCGATGGCGAGCAGCATCTCGCGCATCTGCTCGTCGTTTTCGCGCACCGTAATGCCGACAATGCCTTGCCCCGCGGCGGGCACCATCAATTCGGGATGAATGATCAATGAGGCCCGCTCTGCCAGCCCCAGCCTACGCAATCCGGCATAGGCCAGCAATGTCGCCTGGGTTGCGCCAGAGGCGACCTTGTCGAGCCTGGTTTGCACATTGCCCCTGATCAGCCCGACCTTCAGATCCGGCCGTGCGTGCAGCAATTGCGCCTGGCGCCGGACCGAGGCCGTGCCAACCGCGGCGCCATCGGGCAGGCAGGCCCATGGTTCCCAAGGGTCCGGTATCGCGCAATCGGGGCCAAGAACCAACACGTCGCTGGCATGTTCACGCGGCAATATGCAGCCCAGCAAAATGCCCGGCCGCATCGTGGTTTCCAGATCCTTCAGACTATGCACGGCAATATCGATCCGCCCGGCAAGCATCGCCTCGTCGATCTCCTTCGAGAAAAGGCCCTTGCCGCCAATGTCAGCAAGTCGGCAGCCGCTCGCCTGTGTCGCATCGCCGGTCGTGCGGATGATATCCAAAGACGTATTTTCACCCTCCAAGGCCGGGCAGGTCTTTTGCAAATCGCGAATGAACGCTTTGGTTTGAGTCAAAGCGAGGGGTGAGCCCCGCGTTCCCACCCGCAAGGGCAGAGCGCGGCGGTGCGGCGCGGGATAATCGACCTGCGCGGAATGCACCGTCAGCATATCCATCTCTATGCGGCCTGACGAATGGTCGGGATGCATAATTCATCCCAGATCATGCTCAATGCCTCGACCAGCTGCGCGATATCCGCCTCCGAATGCAACGGCGAGGGTGTCAGCCTCAGCCGTTCAGTGCCGCGCGGGACCGTTGGATAATTGATCGGCTGCACATAAATGCCAAACCGGTCGAGCAGCGCATCGCTGATGCTTTTGCATTGCACCGGATCACCGACTATGACCGGCACGATATGGCTCGGATTAGGCAGATGCGGCAGGCCCGCTTTGTCCAAAGCCGCACGCAATTTAGCCACCCGCTCATGCATCCGGTTGCGCTCTGTGGCGCTCGATTTCAAATGCCTGATGCTGGCCAGCGCCCCGGCCGCCACCATCGGCGGCAATGCGGTGGTGAAAATGAAACCCGACGCATAGCTGCGAATAAAATCGCACAACGCCGCCGATCCCGCGATATAACCACCGATCACGCCGAAGCCTTTCGCCAAAGTGCCCTCGATCACGGTCAGCCGGTCCTGCAAGCCGTCACGGTCCGAAAGGCCGCCGCCGCGAGGACCATAAAGCCCTACCGCATGCACCTCATCGAGATAGGTCATCGCACCAAACTCATCGGCGGCATCGCAAATCTCGGCAATCGGCGCAACATCGCCGTCCATCGAGTAAACCGACTCAAAGGCAATCAAAATCGGCCGTCCCGGCTCAATGGCGGCGAGCTTTCGGCGCAAATCAGCCACATCATTATGGGCAAAAACCTGGCACTCAGCGCGGCTATGGCGAATACCCTCGATCATCGACGCATGATTGCCCGCATCCGAGAGCACCACGCAGCCTTTCATCTTGGCCGCCAGCGTGCACAAGGTTGCCCAGTTCGACATATAGCCCGAATTGAACAGCAGGGCCGCTTCCTTGCGGTGCAGATCGGCCAATTCATGTTCCAGCAACGTATGGAAATGGTTCGTGCCGGCAATATTGCGGGTGCCGCCCGCGCCGGCACCACATTTATCAAGCGCATCATGCATCGCGCTCAGCACTTTCGGGTGCTGCCCCATGCCGAGATAATCATTCGAACACCACACCGTCACCTTCCGCTCGCCATCGGCTGCATGTTGCATGGCGGAGGGGAACGCACCGGCCTGGCGTTCCAGATCGGCAAAAACACGATAATTGCCATCACGGTGCAAAATATCGAGCTGACTTTTAAAGAATGCTTGATAATCCATGGTGCTCTCGTGTTCTGATGATTGATGTTCAGGCGGCAAGTTGCAAAGCACAGGCAGTGAAACCGGCTTGCAAGGCCGCTTCATCCAAATCATGGCCAATCGCGACCACGCGGGCTTGTTCATCGGCGCCGGGCGCGAAGGCATTCATGCTGGCATGGCCGCCGGCCACGTCGAAATGCACCCAACCGCCGCCGACACGGGCAATACCCTTGACCCGTGCAATCGAGCCATAAATCTTGGTCGCCGCTATGGATTTCAAAATCTGCTGCAGCGCGTCCGCATTGCAGATTTCGGTGAATTCCATGTTCCAGGACGAGAATCCAAGCGCATCCTGGCCATGGTCATGATGATGGTGGTCATGCGGTTCATGGTCATTATGATCATGATCGTGCCCGTGCCCGTGCCCGTGCTCATGATCATGTTCGTGCTCACGCGCAGGATGGTCAGCATTGTGTGCCACCGGGGCTGCGGTCATTTCCGCTTCAATCATGCCGTAACGCGCGGTCATGATCGTCACCGCCGGATTGAGCCTGCGCAATGTCTCGGCCACCATCTCGCGTTCACCGTTCGACACCAGATCAGCCTTATTGACCACCAGCACCGAAGCAAGCCGCGCCTGGGCGGCAAAATGTGCGGGCAGTGAGGCATAATCGGCCAGGAACGCCCCGGCATCGATCACAGTGGTCACTTTCAAATCCCGCACAAAAGGCTGTAGAGCCGGCCGCTGCATGACCCCGATCAGCGAGGCGATATCGGCAACGCCCGAAGGCTCGATCAGCACCCGATCCGGCGCCCAGCGTGCCACCGTATCCTCCAACTGGCGTGACAAATCATCGCGCAACGAGCAGCAGATGCAGCCATTGGGCAGTTCCACGACATCCGCACCCTGGCCATTGAGCAGCGAACCATCGATACCGACAGAGCTGAAATCATTGACCAGCACAACGGTTTTGCCCGACACTGACTGATCAGCCATCGCCAGATCAGCTAGACGGCGGCGCATGAAAGTGGTCTTGCCGGCACCCAGAAATCCCGCGACGATTTCAACATCGAACGCCTTGGTCGGCTTGCGTGATGCAAGGCCCCACTGCCAAAGCTTGCCCGCCGGCAGGGGAATAACCAGGAACCAATGCTCGAGGATCGCCAAGGCCATCATCGTGCCCAGAAACGTGTCAGCCGTGCGGGTGAATGCGCCATGCGCCTGGGCTGCCCGCTCGAACAGCAAGGTCGCGATCACCATTGAAATCGTGATCGAAAAAGGGAACAGCAAATTCATCGGCTTGCTCTTCAGGAAGCCTTTGAGAAATTGCAGATGTTCAGGCAGGAACTCCTCATTCAGGTTTCGCACGCCGAGAAACACATTGAGCTTGGCGCTCTGATGCATCCACCACAGAACCATGAACGTCCACATGCCGACCTGATTGGGCTGGCCCCAAGTGAGTGCGACAATCACGCAGGCCGAGGCAATAATGGCCAGCTCATGCCACAGGCTGGTTTGAATCGCATGGCCAAAATGTGCCCAGCCCGAGCAGCCTTCCGGGCAGGATTGTGTGCGCGGCCCGGTGACGAACCCCATATAGAAACTGATCTCTTGCCAGCCCCAGGCAAACAGGCCGAAAAAAAACGCCCAATACGCACTGGAAATACTCGTCATACCCGATGTTGTTTGGATCCCCCACAAGCAGCCGAGCAGAACCAAAGTTGCGCCAACCATGCTATATTTGAAGGTCTTGCGCGGCAGATTATCGAGAAAAATAATCGCCCCGGTGCTGAACCACCAGACGAATAGCGCAAATAAACCAGGCAGAACGTAAGCGGTCATGAAATATTCCTCGCTTTACCAGCTTGCTGCCATCCGCACATCCTGCGGCAGGTCATGTTGTTTGGGAGTGAGGAAATAAAGCCGACCAAAAATCGCAGCGGCCTTGATTTTCAAACCAAGCCCGACAATTTTTGAGCCCAGATCGGTTCGCCCGCGCATCGCCAATGTTTTGTCGTTGATCACCCGCAACGCCTCAAGCCCACGCTTGAAAGCCGGATGATCCAAATCAAGGCTGACCGGAAACACCTGCTTGGTAATCTCGGTGGTGATCCGGAAAACCTGAAAATCATACTCGGTCGGGTCCAGGCCCAAAGCCGCGTGAAAAACCGGTCGCGCATGGTCACGCACATACATCGTCGCAAATACCGCAAGTAAAAAAAACCGGATCCAGAGCTTGTTCACGCCCCGCAGCATCCAGGGGTTGGAGCGCATCAGCAGCGCAAAGGCCTCACCATGGCGAAACTCATCATTGCACCATTCACGAAACCACAGAAAAATCGGATGAATACGGTTTTCCGGATGCCGTTCAAGCTGGCGATAAATCGAGATATACCGCGCATAACCGATCTTTTCCGAAAGATACGTCGCGTAGAAAATGAATTTCGGCGAAAAGAAATGATATTTCTTGGCCTTGGTCAAAAACCCAAGATCAACCTTCATATCGAAATCACGCAGTGTATCATTGATAAAACCGGCATGGCGAGCTTCATCGCGGCTCATATAGCCGAATAAGGCTTTCAGGTCGGGGTTTTGCGAGCGTTTGCGAATCTCGGCATAGAGCACGCAGCCGGAAAACTCAGCGGTCACCGAACTGACCAGAAAATCCAGCAACTCGGCGCGCAATTCAGGCGGCAGAGCTGACAAATCGGCATCCAGATCCGGCGTGCGAATAAAATGGCCCTTGTTCGGGTCTGCCTTGAACTCAGCGAGCAATTCGTCCCATTTCTGCCGCTCCAGCGACACATCCATCCGGTCCAGTTTTTTGAAATCTGTGGTGTAAAAGCGCGGACTCAGCATCGTCGAAGTCTGCGCCTGCTTGGTCTGCTCATTGGGGGCCATCGCCCCGGCTAATGTGGCGGACATGATGCTATTCCTTTGCCTGAAAGCCGACTTCGTAAAGTTCGGCAATTTCGAAAATCGAGGAGAATTCGGTCCATATCCGGTCGAAAAATCCCGCCCGTGTCAAAGTCGCGTGCCGTTGCCCGGTCAGCTTCTCGCCAAACCCAATGACGCTGGGCGCATCATGCACCATCACCACATCACCCGGCCCTATCTCGACATCCTCAGGGATGGCATGGGCATGGAAGCTCTCGACGGTCTGTTCGATATCGATGCTGCAGAGCAATTCGATCGTCCGTTGCGAACCACGAATCATGGGTGTTCCTCCTCCCTTAGCAGGTGGGTGAACTCCGCCACATTGCTAGGGCCGAATGCTTCAAGTTCCACATGCTGTCCGGTTGCCAGATCGGTCAGCTCAAGCCGTCCGCCGGCGAGCTGCGTCAGCCGAAACGGCTTGTCCGATGAAATATGATCACGCGCACGCCCACCTGCCAAAACCCGCATCGTGGTGCGCAAAAACCCGTCATCGCGGGCGGCAATCTGGGCCACCGTCCTGCCGCTTGGCGCGTCGATCACCGCGACGCCGCCATTGGGCAAATCATGGAATTGCAAATCATACGCCGCAATCACCGCCGGATGAGTGCGCGAGGCGGTAAAATCCGTCAGCCGGGCAGTAGCCGATAGTAGTAACACGCCGCCCAAAACGATCCCGGCCGTCATCAGCTGCCAGCGCGGGAAAGCTTCGGCGGTGTTGTTCATGCCGCGTGCGCCTGCAGCATGTCGGCGTCTGTACGGAGGGCCGTGGCGGGCGCGATAGAAACGCCTTGCCCCAAACCTTCACCAAGCATCCGCGCGGCTGATTCAGGGGCGGGGATGCAACGCAACACAGGTTCGTTGCGGCCTTGCTTGCCGGCCTTCACATGCGGCCATAGCAGCAAATATGATAACCGCGATTGTTCCTGCAGCCGCAGCGCAATATCACCGGTGCCATCGGCATGGCGGCGCATATCAACGGCGTCGATCGTACGGAATGGCAAATTGATCGATTTCGGCAGAGCCACTCCGTAAGTAATCACAACGCGCTTACTCGTGATCGTGTAAGTGGTCGAGCGCGCGATAAACCAGGCGAACAGGCTGAACAACCCGATCGCCGCAGCCCCCAGCGCAATACCCGATGTCCCTGCTGACAGCGCATAACCAAAATCATGCCCCGCCATCATCGATCCGGCAATACGCCAGACGACCAAAGCAGCAAAATAATAGCCGACAATGCGAATTTTGAATGCCTTGACCGCTAGACTCTGCCAGCGCGGTGAACCCTGCCAGAGTTTTGTCTCGTCTGCCGGCAACGGGCCGGGCAAACCATCAACCGGTGCAGTTTCCATACGGCTCATATCAGCGGCTCCTGGCGTGATGGCATGGCGTAAAGATGCCCGCTGGCGAAATAGGCCGCGATCCGATCTTCCTCGCGGGCAGTAATGCAATCCGGGCTGGCCGGCACCGGAGCGATCGTGAATTGATCAGCCGTCACCGAGACCACCCGCACATGGCCGCTGCGGGCGTTGGTGATCACTTTCACCAATTCCATCGGCACCAGCACATGCCGCGCTGCAGGATCGGCCAACGCCACTTCCAAAAACCGCGCCTGGCACACCGCCCGGTCAACCCAGATATCGCTGACCACACCGGCGATCCGGCCATCCGCGGCAATCACATTCATGCCGCGCGGGTCTGGGTCTTCGCTCGCCACCGAATGATCGGTCGCGATGCGGATCGGCACGCAGCGATGCGCGCCTTCCATGGTCAGTTCGGGTTCCGGCTCGCGTTGTGTATAGGCCGCGGGCCCCACCCCATCGAGCATCGGGTTGCCCAGCGGGTGCAAAGGCGCGCCTTCCCAAGCCTCATAGGCGGCGGCATTCACCGTCTCCAACGGCTCTGCCCACGGCACGGATTTGGTCTTGCCGCTGTGCAGCAGGAAGGTTTTCGGCTTCGGCATGGGCAAAATACCATCCAGCCGCTCACCGGGCCGATTGGTGACCAGCGGAAATCCTTCGCGCTTGCTCTCCAGGGTCAGATAAATCACCAGCCCTGCGAAAAATATCCAGAACCCGTAAAGCGTGAGTTGCGCCACATCGATATAGCTGGTTATCGCACCGGTTTGCATAATGGATCCTCCTGGTTAGCGCGTCGTGCCGGTCATGCCGAGCGACGTCATTGGTTTGATATGTTTGGGCACACTGCGAACCAGCGGGCCCAAAGCAACAAGGGTCGTGAACAGCAGAATTATTTCGACTGTGTAGACGGCGTCATATCCGCTCGCGGCACCGCCGATCAGATCGCGCAATATGCCACCGAACGCGATGGCAGATCCCGCTGCCACAGCCTGCACCGCACCCCACGCACCCAGCGCCAGTCCGCTCATGCCCTCAGCTGCGTTGCTCATCGCATCGGCCAATGTGCTGACCAGGAACAACCCGCTGCCAAAGCCGATCATGAACACGCCGCAGGCAAACAGGGCCGCCAGGTGCAAGGGTGCTGAAAAAATCACCGCGGCAAACGCCATCAGCCCGATCATGACGCCGAATGCCGCCACCCGGTAAGGATCGGATTTGCGGGCCAGTTGCCGCCCGGCAAGGGCCAAGCCACACAGCCCGCCGCCCGCCAACATCGCCGTCAGCGATGTGGTCTGCGACACGGTCAAATGCAGAACCTGCCCACCATAGGGTTCGAGCAGAATATCCTGCATCGAAAATCCCATCGTCCCGAAGCCGATTGTCACCAGACGGCGGGTCGAGCGCTTTTGCAGGCGGAACGTCGCCCAGGCATCAGCCAGGCGCGGCGCCTGAGGTTGCGGCAATGCACTCGGCGCACGGCGCGGTTCTTGTTTCCACAACGCCACACCATTGAGCAGAAAGGTCAGCAGTGCCGAACCTTGCACCACCTGGATCAGCCGGAATTCACTGAAATTGGCCAGCAGCGCGCCAAAGCCCAGCGCGCCCACCATCATGCCCGCCAAAAGCATCACGCATAACATGCCCACCACACGCGGCCGGGAATCAGCCGGCGCCAGATCGGTCGCAAGCGCAAGTCCCGCCGTCTGCGTCGTGTGCATCCCTGCACCCACCAGCAAAAACGCGAGGCCGGCGGCAATCGGCCCGACAATATGCGGCGCGTGGCTATCACCCGAAAGCACGATCAACGCAAAGGGCATAATCGCCAAACCGCCAAATTGCAGCAGCGAGCCAAACCAGATGAATGGCACGCGTTTCCAGCCAAAGGCCGAGCGATGCTGGTCCGACCGAAAACCCACCACCGCACGTGCCGGTGCCAGCAGCAAGGGCAATGAAATCATCACCGAAACCAGCCAGGCCGGCACATGCAACTCGACAATCATCACCCGGTTCAGTGTGCCGATGATCAGAGCCGCCGCCAGACCCACCGTCACTTGAAACAGCGACAGGCGCAGCAGGCGCGGCCACGGTAATTCGGGTGTCGCAATGTCGGCGAACGGCAGCATCGCCGTGCCCATCCCAGCCCATTTTGACTGCAGCCAGTTATTGGGTTTGCTCAGAGGATTGATCATCTCACCAACTCCATCGCCTGCGAGATATAAAAACCACTGCTCACCTTCCGGTTTCGGCCCTGCCGCCAGCCCGACAAAATATCGTGGTCAGCCAGGCTCCGGCGTAACCGTCCCTCGCGTTGCAACACGATCGAAGGTGAACGATCCCCGCGCGGAAATAACTGCCCGGCGGCAAGCAAGCCGGCCCGCAGCGTGGTGTGCGGGGCGAAGGTGAATAAAATGCCGCGCCGGGCGCGCGCCGCCAGCGCCGCCAACGCCGCGATGGCGTCCGATGGCGCATAATGAATAATCGAATCCATCAGCACCACGTAATCGAACTCACCCAATTCCGGGTTCAGCATGTCGCCGGCGCAAAATGTCACGCGCCGGGCGAAAGGATCGCGTCTGGCGCGTTCGGCGGCGAGGGTTACCAATTGCGGCGACAGATCAATCGCCACCACTTCTGCGCCGCGGGCCGCTGCCACCAAAGCCAAAGCACCGGTGCCGCATCCCGCATCCAAAACCCGCATGCCGGTCATATCCTGCGGCATCCACGAGAGCAGCGTGCCGCGCATCGAATCCCGACCGGCGCGCACGGTTGCGCGCACGCCGCTCACCGGCGCGTCGGATGTCAGGCGCGCCCAGGCCGCCATCGCAGTCCGGTCGAAATAGGTTTCAATCTGCCCGCGCCGCTGCTGGTAGGTTGTGCTCAACATCATTCAAACCCCAACAGATCAAAAATATCCCGATCCTTCAGCGGGTTTGCCTCCAGCGGCTCAACCCCCGCCCACAGCGCCTCGGCAAGCTGGATGTATTCCGCCTGCACCGCCCGCAACGCCGGCGAATCGTCCATCTCGAACAGGACAGATTTTTTCAACCGGCTCTGGCGAATGATATCAAGGTCGGGAAACCGCGCGAGCGTGCTCAAATTCGTCGCGGCATTATATTTATCGAGCTGATCGGTCGCAGCGCTCCGATTGGCAATCACACCGCCGAGCCGCACATTGTAATTGCGAGCCTTGGCCGCAATCGCCGCGACAATCCGGTTCATCGCAAAAATTGAGTCGAAATCATTTGCCGTCACAATCAGCGCACGGTCTGCATGTTGCAGCGGGGCCGCAAATCCGCCGCACACCACGTCGCCCAAGACGTCGAATATCACCACATCAGAGTCTTCGAGAAGATGGTGCTCTTTCAACAGCTTGACCGTCTGGCCGACGACATAACCGCCGCATCCCGTGCCCGCCGGCGGGCCGCCGGCCTCCACGCACATCACACCACCATAGCCTTGATAAACAAAATCCTCGACCCGCAATTCCTCGGGATGGAAATCCACTGCTTCGAGCGCGTCGATCACAGTGGGGACGAGCCGCTTGGTCAGGGTAAAGGTCGAGTCATGTTTCGGGTCACAACCAATTTGCAGCACCCGCTTGCCAATTTTGCTGAACGCGGCGGAAAGGTTCGACGATGTCGTGCTTTTGCCGATGCCCCCTTTGCCGTAAACGGCGAATACTTTTGCGCCGCCAATCCGCAAGCTGGGATCGAGCGTCACTTGAACGCTCCCCTCGCCATCGCCGCACGACGTGCCACAGCTTGAGCCATTCAACTTAGCTGCCAAGCTTGATTCATTCACGATCCGGTTCATGCCGCTACTCCCATATCGAGGCCCTCAAGCCGGTCCTCGAGTTCTTCCCCAGCCAGGCGCAACGCATCAAGCGTTGCCGCATCCGGCTGCCAATAATTACGCTCCTGGGCTTCGATCAGACGATTTGCGATCTTGGCCGATGCAGTGGGATTCAAAGCCGCCAGCCGCTCACGCATGACGGGATCAAGCACAAAAGTTTCGCTGATCTGCCGGTAAACCCAGCCTTCCACTTCACCCGTGGTGGCCGACCAACCAAGCGTGTTGGTCACTTGCGCTTCAATCTGGCGCACACCCTCGGGGCCATGTTTCAGCAAAGCCTCATAATATTTCGGATTGAGCACCCGCGAGCGGGTTTCCATCGCCACCTGCTCACCCAAGGTGCGGACCAAACCCTCGCCTCTTGTCTGATCACCGATATACAGCGCCGCCTTCTTGCCGCGCGCGGATTTGATCGCCGCGCTCATCCCGCCCAGACCATCAAAATAATGATCAACCGTGGTCACTCCAAGCTCCACCGATTCGAGGTTTTGATAGGCGGCGTCGACGGATGATAAAATATGCCCAAGCAATTTATCGCTCCGCGCCGGCTTGCCGGTCACGCCATAGGCAAAGCCTTTACGCTTCAAATAGGCTTGGCCGAGCTCATCCTCGCTCTCCCAGGTCGATGCATCGACCAGCTGATTGACATTGGCGCCGTAAGCACCATCGCCATTGCTGAATACCCGCAACGAGGCATCTTCCAACGAACCGCTATGGACGGCCTGGAACGCCAAGGCATGTTTGCGAATAAAATTATCCGCCACCGGCTCATCGGCGGTCGCGGCCAGCAACGAGGCCTCAGCCAGAAGCTTGATCTGCAACGGCAGCAAATCGCGAAAAATACCCGATAACGTCACCATCACATCAATCCGTGGCCGGCCCAGTTTTTCCAGGCTGACAAGCTGTGCGCCGGCAAGGCGGCCATAGGAATCCCGCCGCGGTGCCGCGCCGATCAACCACAAGGCTTGTGCAATCGGCCCACCCTCGCTTTTCAGATTATCCGAGCCCCACAGCACCAAGGCCACCGTCTCCGGCACGCCGTGACCTTCGGCGGCGTGGCGCGCGAGAAGTCGCTCCGCCTGACGCGCGCCATCTTCCACCGCGTAATTGCTCGGCATCCTGAACGGATCAAACCCGTAGAGATTCCGACCCGTGGGCAGCACCGCGAGATTGCGTAAAATATCACCACCGGGTGCGGGGCGGATAAAGCCGCCATCCAGCGCATGCAGCAAGGCCGGAATTTCATGATCCTCGGCCAGCACTGCATCGATCGCGGCACGCTGCGCCGGGTCAACGATCCCCGCCGCATCCAGCAAATCGGCCCGCTCACTTTCATTGGGCGGCACGCCGATCACATGCAGCCCATGCGGGATCAGCGTATATTCCAGCTCCAGCAAAGCCCGTCCCAAATCGGCAATTTTGCCCGCCGCCAGCTCACCCCAGGCAGGCTCGGCATTGGCCAGATCAATCGCGGCCGCCTCGGCCTGAATCATGCTCGCCAGTGAGAGAAATTCACTCTCCGGTGCGCCGGGCTCCAAATTACGCCAATGCGCAAGCGATGATTTCAGATCGGCGAGCCCACGATATAATCCCGCCTGCGTCACCGGCGGGGTCAAATGGCTGATCAAAGTCGCACCGGTGCGGCGCTTTGCGAGCATTCCTTCGGAGGGATTGTTCGACGCGTAGAAATAGAAATTCGGCAATGTCCCAATGATCCGATCAGGCCAGCAATCGCCGGACATGCCGGCCTGCTTGCCCGGCATGAATTCCAGCGCGCCATGGGTGCCGAAATGCAGCACCGCATCGGCCTGGAAACTCTCCTTGATCCAGCGATAGAACGCGCTGAAGGCATGAGTCGGTGCAAAACCGCGCTCGAACAGCAAGCGCATCGGGTCGCCCTCATAACCGAAAGCCGGCTGAATCCCGACAAACAGATCGCCGAATTGCGCGCCAAGAACGAAAATTGAGGTGCCGTCGCTCAGTTGCTTGCCGGGCGCCGGACCCCAGACCTGCTCAATCTCGCCAAGCCATGTCTCGTGCTTGACATGGTCATCCCGATGCACCCGTGCGGCCACATTCGCAAAGGCGCCGAACCGCTCTTTATTGCCCTGCGTTACTGCCTCGCGCAACGCATGAACATCGGCTGGCACATCAACATTATATCCCGCATCGGCCAGCGCGCGCATGGTGTTCAAAAGCGATTCAAAAACCGAGAGATAAGCGGCCGTGCCAGTGCTGCCGGCGTTGGGCGGGAAGTTGAAAATCACCAGCGCAATTTTACGCTGTGCCGCTTGTTTACGGCGCAATTTTACTATGCTGCCGACCCGGGCTGCCAATGTCTTGGCCCGCTCGTCGAGCGATGTCATCATCCGCTCTTTGTCACCGGTTTCGCTGGTGGATCGGCCGCCGAACGTCATCGGCATAATCGCGCCATCGAGTTCGGGCAGGGCGATCATCATCGTCGCTTCAATCGGCGTCAGGCCGCGCTGGTCGTTGTTCCAATCCTGAATGGTCTGAAATTCCAGCGGATGTGCGACGATATACGGCACATCCAAAGCGGCCAGGACCAACTCGGCGGATGCGGAATCATTATAAGCAGGGCCACCGACAAGCGAAAACCCGGTCAGCGAGACCATGGCATCGATCGTCGGTTGGCCCGCACGCATGAAATAAGCATCAATCGCGGGGCGTGCATCAAGGCCCGAAGCAAAAGCCGGGATAACGACATATCCTTGCTTTTCGAAGGCCGAGATCACGCCGTCATAATGAGCGGTATCGCCGGCCAGCACATAAGAGCGCAGCATCAAAAGCCCAATTGTCCCGCGGGCGAATTTACAATTGGGCAGCGCATCGCGGTCGGTAACAATCCGCCCCGGTGCACGGGGATGATACAGCCCCACATCGGGATACTCGATCGGCAACGCAACACTCACCGACTTGCCGATCCCGGTACGCGGGCCTGCCGCATAACGCGAGACCAGCATACTGACCAATCCAGCAATATTGTCCGAGGAACCCGCCAATGAATATTGCATCGCCAGAAAATAAGTCCGCAGATCCTGTGCCGGACCAGGGATGAAACGCAGAATTTTCGGCAATTTCCGCAACATGCCCATTTGCGATTTGGCAGCCCCTGCCGGCCCACCCGCTTTGCCTTGTGCCTTGCCGCGTAATTTCTTTAACAGGCCAATCGCGCCCATCGAT
The DNA here is from genome assembly GCA_002255495.1 of Rhodospirillales bacterium 20-60-12. GTDB lineage: Bacteria > Pseudomonadota > Alphaproteobacteria > Acetobacterales > Acetobacteraceae > 20-60-12. The sequence continues at coordinate 22,926 of NCAP01000005.1, forward strand.
TCGCCGTCCATTTTCAACTTGCCGATGCGTGTCAACTTTACCACTTCGGGTGCGCACATCGTGCAGATCATGGCATCGCATTCATCGCGCCGCGCTGTCAGGGCCGGCAAAACCAAGCTGATATGATCTTCGAGAAACAGCATGGTTGTGATGATGATATCGGCCGATGCAATGGCAGCTTTGCAGTTATTCAGCTCATGTTCGTCACCAGCCCAGATGTCGGCCGAATGAACATCCAAGGTCAGGCCGGGGAATTCGCGGGCGAGTGTTGCGCGCGCACCGGGAAGGGCGCCCGCAAAATGACTGTCCATCGTAATGATGACAACGCGGACGGGGGTCATCTCAGCTGCTGAAATGCGCTTTGGCATTGTATAATGTCTCGATGTTGATGAGCGCCGTACCTTGCTCAGCGGCATATCGCTCAGTGTTGCGCCGGGCTTTACCGCGCACGAAAAATGGTATTTTTTTCAACTCTGCCTCGGCGTCCGCACCCCATATGGCGGTCGCTTGGTTCGTGGTTAAAACGGGTTCGGGTTGGGCTTGCACAGGCTTGCCGCCCAAATGTGAGGGTGCTGCATCGCCGTGAAACTCGAAATCTTCGCGGAACATGCCAAGCAGATGCTCTTCAAGGCCCATCATCAACGGATGCACCCAACTATCGAACAGCACATTGGCGCCCTCAAATCCCATCATCGGGCTGTAACGGGCGGGGAAATCTTGCACATGCACCGGAGCAGAAATCACCGCGCACGGAATGCCGAGCCGCTTGGCGATATGGCGCTCCATTTGTGTCCCCAGCACCAAGGCCGGATTGGCTGCCGTAATCGCGGCCTCGACTGTCAGATAATCATCACTGACCAAAGCCTCGATATTATAAAGTTTGGCGGCGGTGCGTATCTCGCGGGCAAATTCACGGGCATAGGTGCCAAGCCCCACCACCTCGAACCCAAGCTCATCGGCAGCAACGCGTGCTGCGGCAATTGCATGTGTCGCGTCGCCAAAAATGAACACGCGCTTGCCGGTCAAATATGTCGAATCGACCGAGCGTGAATACCAGTTCAATCGCGAAGCTGTTTGCGTGAGCATAGCGGTTGCATCAATATCAGCTAATTCAGCGACTTTGGCGATGAAATCACGAGTGGCACCAACGCCGATCGGCGTGATATTGATGAATTTCTGACCATATTGCCGCTCCAGCCAGGTTGCCAGATTGAGCGCGATTTCAGGATATAAAACAATGTTGAAATCGGCGTCCGGGATCCGTGCCAGATCGCTCGGTCGGGCATTCAGCGGTGCAATCACATTGATCGAGACACCAAGCTGGCCCAGCAGAGTTGTAATTTCATGCAAATCATCGCGATGCCGAAAGCCAAGTGCCGTGGGCCCCAGAATATTGCAGGTTTTCACCAGCCGGTCGGTGGTCCTGGCCGGGCGGGGAAATGCACCAATGCAGCCGCGTGTCAGCCGATAGAATGTCTCCGCCGCACCCCAATTCTCTTTGCGTTGATAGGCGGGCAATTCAAGGGGAATAACCGGCACGGGTAAATCCAAAGCCAAAGCCAACCCCGCCGGATCGTCCTGGATCAATTCGGCGGTGCAGGACGCGCCGACAATAATCGCCTCCGGCTTGAAGCGCTCATAGGCATCGGCCACGGCATTTTTGAAAAGCTGTGCGGTATCGCCACCCAAATCACGTGCCTGAAATGTTGTATATGTCACCGGCGGGCGCTGATCGCGCCGTTCAATCATGGTGAACAGCAAATCGGCATAGGTGTCGCCTTGCGGCGCGTGCAGCACATAATGCACACCTCTCATCGCGGTGGCGATGCGCATGGCGCCAATATGCGGCGGGCCTTCATAGGTCCATAATGTCAGTTGCATCGGCCTAGACCTTCAACAAAGCGCGGCGGCGCAACGGGCGGGCAAACAGCTCGGCCAGGTCGCCGGCTTGTTCAAATCCCTGAACCGGCGAGAACACCAATTCGATCGACCATTTCGTGGTCATGCCCTGTGCCTCAAGCGGATTGGCGAGTCCCAAACCGCACACCACGATATCCGGTGCCGCCGCCCGGCACCGATCGAGCTGTTTTTCGACATCCTGGCCTTCGGAGAGTTGGACATCGGCCGGCATCAACGCCAATTCTTCCGCCAAATGCTCACGATGCAGGAACGGCGTGCCGACCTCGCTGAGCACCATGCCCAACTCACGCGACAAAAACCGCGCCAATGGAATTTCCAATTGGGAATCAGGGAAGAAAAAAATTGTCCGCCCTTCCAAAACCGCCCGTTGACGCATCAGTGCCGCCCGTGCCCGTGCCACCGGCTTGGCCAAAACGTCATCGATCTTGCTCTTAGCAATATCAAAGGCGCGCCCGGCTGCTTTGAACCATAAAGCGGTTCCCTCGGCACCGAGCGGGAAGGGTGCTGCAATGCGAGTCGCGCCACGATGATCGAGAGCCACTGCGGTGCCGGCCAGGAACGGTTGTGCCAGAATATATTTTGTGCCCTTGCCCACCGGCGGCATGTCGGCAGCCCTGCGCGGCGGCAAAAACCCAACATTTGTAATGCCCATTTCAGCAAATAGCCGGCGGAATTGGTCTTCCACCACATCGGCCAAGGTGCCCACCACCATCAGCGATTGGGCAGGGCTGGCCGGCAGTTCCGGCACCAAGGCGGCAAGGCAGGCGTCTTCGCCTTCGGTGAAAGTGGTCTCAATACCGCTGCCCGAATACGACAATACCCGCAGGGCCGGCGTGTAGCGTTTGCTGAGGCGCAAGGCAGCCCGCGACAAATCCAGCTTAATCACTTCCGAAGGGCAGGAGCCGACCAGAAACAGCAATTTGATGTCCGGCCGGCGCTCGATCAATTGATCGACAATCCGATCAAGCTCGTCATTGGCATCGGCGAGGCCGGCGAGATCGCGCTCCTCGATGATCGCGGTGGCAAAGCGCGGCTCGGCAAAAATCATCACCCCCGCCGCCGATTGAATCAGATGCGCGCAGGTCCGCGATCCCACGACCAGAAAAAACGCATCCTGGATCCGCCGGTGCAGCCAGACAATGCCGGTCAGTCCGCAAAACACCTCGCGCTGGCCGCGCTCGCGCAACACAGGCAAATCGCCGCAACCAATTTTTGGAATCGCAACATCACTGATCGGTGTCAAATCGTTCATCCGATTTGTCCGGCAATCTGACCGCCGCGTTGCTCAAGCCGAGCGGCGCGCAGTTTCATGACAAACTGGCTGGCGTTAATCACGTAGGATGCATAAGCCGCCAAGGCGATGAGCATCTGCGTGCGCACACTGGCCGATCCGCTGACCAGCACCACGACATAAGCGGTATGCAGCGCAATCACCAAAATCGAGAATACATCTTCCCAGAAAAATGCCCGAGCGAATAGATATTTGCCGAACACCTTATGTTCCCAGATCGACCCGGTGATCATGATCGTATAAAGCGTCGCCGTCTTCACCAGGATCGAAATGGTGGTGATGTACAAGCCATGGCCGGTCGCCAAATAGTGAAACACCAGCGCCAGGCTCGTCAAAAACACAATGAACTGCACCGGCGCCAGAATGCCTTGCACCAAGGTCCAGCGCGTCGAATCGCGCCGCTGCCGTTCGGCCGGCGTATACAAATAAGGCGGCCGCACCTTCACGACCGATTTGTGCGAGTCGCGCATGCCGTAAGCGTGGCCTTGCCACGGGCAGCAATCGACCATCCCGATGAGCCGATCAACGACGCGTGTAAACATTGCTTGACATCCATGTAAGGCAGGCGTTGCATCCGGAATTGGGATAATGGCCTGCCGCGCAAAGCGGAGAAAACAGCCAGTTCAGGGAGCCATCCGATGGTCGATTTCGCAATTCGCGGTGTTTCTTCATCTGCGGTTCCCTCGTCGCTCTCGTCCGACAAGATCAAGGCTAACCCCCCGTAAACGCATCTGTCAAGTTTATATTACGTCAATTGAACTTGACACTCTAGTTTAAATCTGTTCATCATCGTCAAGTCTAAGGAAGACGAACATGGTCGAAGTCTTTGGGTCTTTAGAGCCTGTGGCGGGCGCGGTTTTGTCCAAAAACAGGCTCCCAGGTACTCAAACGCCCACCCAGTCTTTTTTGGATAGTCCGGACTTCCTGGTCCGACCCTGCGCCGAGATTGCGCCCGCCGCGCCAAAGCGGGCCGTTCCTGCGTCTGATCGGTCCTGGGCGGAGCTTCTGAGAGACGCGATCGAGTCGGATATTTTGCCGCGTCTGGTTGAGTTGCAGCGTGCAGCGGAGGAATGTGAGGTGATCGAGCCGACGGCCAATCAGACAACCCGCTTCGATATTCAAGCGTTTGTCGATTTATTGATCTCCGATGACATGGAACAAGCCCATGCGGTCGCCGACCGCGTCATCGTGCTGTCCGGCGGGCGCGACGCATTGCTGCGCGATCTGCTGACCCCCGCCGCCCAGCATCTGGGCGTGCTGTGGGAGCAGGATGTCTGCGATTTCACAACCGTGACATTGGGGGTTTACCGGCTTGATCAGATCATGCGCCATACCGCCGCGACAGTCCTGGAGCCGGAGATCGTGCTCAGCCACGAGCGCCACGCTTTGTTGCTGCCGGCACCGGGCGAGCAGCATAGTTTCGGATTGAACATGGTGGCCGACATATTTCGCGAATCCGGCTGGTGCGTCCGCTCGGGTCCCGCTGTGCCAAAAGCAAAATTGCTCGATCTGGTCAAAGGCGAATGGTTCGATATGGTGGGGTTTTCAGTCACCGCCGATCGTTCGCTCAAAGGGCTCGCTGCCTGCCTGCGCGCGATCCGCAAGGCCTCGTGCAACGCCGGTCTCGGCATCATGATCGGCGGCTATGCGGTTGCCGCCAACGAGGAGCGCACGCGCTTTCTGGGTGCCGATTTCACGTCCGACAGTGCGGAGGACGCGCTGAGACAGGCCAATCGATTGGTCGATGCGCGCACATTAAGGAGTATTTCGGTTATCTGAGTCAGATTTAGTTGACAGATTCTGTCTGACTCTATCAAGCCTTGGCCCGAAATGGTTGAAAGAGTGTATGATTATGAAGGCGTTCGAATCCCCGGCCCGGTGGCTTGCCGACATCGATTCAGATGCCACTGCGGTGCTCATTGCGGCCGCGGCCGATTTGGCAGTCATTTTGGATCAGGACGGCATCATTCGTGACTTCGCTTTCCAAAGCGAGTCGCTGGCGATGGAGTTTGCCGAGCATGATCAATGGCTTGGCAAACCATGGCGCGATACGGTCACCATCGAAAGCCGCGGAAAAATCGATGACATGCTGCGCGATGTTCACGCCCGCCCCGCCCGCAATGGGCGTCAGGTGAATTACGCCGCCCCCCGCGGCCCTGATATTCCCATCCTGTTTTCGGTCCTGCCCGTCGGTCAGACCGGCCGTATCATCGCCTTTGGGCGCGATTTACGCGCTTTTGCCGCCTTGCAGCAGCGCGTCGTCGATGTCCAGCAATCCTTCGAACGCGATTATTCACGGATGCGCCATATCGAGACCCGCTATCGCATCCTGTTCCAAATGGCGCCTGAACCCGTGCTCATCATCGATGCCGCCACCCATAAAATCATCGAGGCCAATCCCGCCGCACGGCAAATCCTCGGCGAAAAAGGCCGGCTCATCGGCCTCGCTTTGCCCGCCCTGATCGAACCCGAGAGCGAAGCCGCGCTCGAGGCGATGTTCACCACCATCCGCGCCACCGGCCGGGCCGACGATATTTCCATCACTTTGTCAAAAGATCATGTGGAGATGAAATTGTCCGCTTTCTTGTTCCGCCAGGGCAACGCGCAATTATTCCTGCTGCGCATGGGCCGCGCCGATCATGCGATGGACCAGCAATTGCTCCTCTCCGACAGCAAGGCCAAATTGCTCCAATTGGTCGAACGCGTGCCCGATGGCTTTGTTGTCACTGACAATGACGGTCGCATCATCGCCGCCAACGCCGCGTTTCTGGAAATGTCGCAAATCATGTCCGAAGGACAAGCCCAAGGCGAGTCGCTCGATCGATGGCTCGGCCGCCCCGGGGTGGATCTGGGCGTGATGATGAATAATCTGCGCCAATATGGCTCGGTCCGGCTCTACCCGACCAGCCTGCGCGATGAATTCGGCACCGAGTCTGAGGTTGAAATCTCCGCCGGCGTGGTGATGAATGGTGGCGAGCATTGCTACGGCTTTGCCATTCGCAGCGTCAGCCGCCGGGTCGAGGCGAAACCGCAGACCGCCCGCGCCTTCCCGCGCTCACTCGAACAAATCATCGAGCTGATCGGCCGGGTTTCCCTCAAAGACCTGGTGCGCGAAGCGACCGACGTCATCGAACGCCTCAGCATCGAGGCTGCCCTGACCATGACCGGCGATAACCGCGCGTCTGCCGCCGAAGTGCTCGGGGTCAGCCGGCAAAGCCTCTACGTCAAAATGCGCCGCCATGGCCTCATGGAGGCCGAACTCGGCAGCAGCTAATTGTACTTTTGGACCCAAGGGAGTGAGACATTGTCGGCTGAGGAGACGATCGACCATCTAACCAATCCGTCTTTGCCTATGGCGTTACGGATACCGGCACTGAAAACCTGCCTCGAGCTCCTCAAACCCGTCACCTGGTTTGCGCCGATCTGGGCATTTTTCTGCGGCGTCGTCTCATCGGGCCAGTCGCTCACGGCCCATGTGCCGATCATCCTCGCCGGACTGCTTCTCGCCGGCCCCATGGTCTGCGGTACCAGCCAGGCTGTGAATGACTGGTTCGATCGCCATGTCGATGCGATCAATGAACCAAACCGGCCAATCCCCTCGGGTCGCATGCCCGGTCATTGGGGCCTCTATATCGGCATCATCTGGACCGCTCTATCACTGCTGCTCGCCACCCGTCTCGGCATCTGGGGCTTCGCCGCCGCCGTCGTCGCACTGGCGCTGGCCTGGGCCTATAGCGCCCCGCCTTTGCGTCTGAAACAAAATGGCTGGGGCGGCAATGCGGCCGTGGCCATTTGTTACGAAGGCGTGCCCTGGTTCACCGGTGCCGCCATCATGACCAATGCTTTGCCGAGCCCGCATATTTTGCTCATCGCCCTGCTCTACAGCATCGGCGCGCATGGCATCATGACGCTCAATGACTTCAAATCCATCGATGGTGATCGCGCCATCGGCATCAAGTCGCTGCCCGCCATGCTGGGTGCCGACCGTGCCGGCCGCCTCGCCTGCTGGGTTATGATCCTGCCGCAAATCGCTGTCATCGGCGCCATGTTCGGCTGGCATCATCGCTATACTGCATTGGCCATCATTTTACTGCTCGGGGTGCAAATGATCTTGATGCTCTCGCTGCTTGAAAAACCCCGCGAGCGCGCGCCCTGGTATAATGCCACCGGCACCACACTTTATGTCATCGGCATGTTGATCAGCGCTTTCGCGCTTGCCGCAAAGGGAGTTTGATCATGCAGGAACCTGAGGATTTCGACATTGTGGTCATCGGCGGCGGGCCTGCGGGCGCGACCGCGGCGCAAACCCTCGCCATGGCCGGGCGGCGGGTTTTGTTGCTCGATCGGGCCGGACGGATTAAACCCTGCGGCGGTGCTGTGCCACCGCGCGCGATTCGCGATTTCACCATTCCCGATCACCTGATCGTCGCGCGCGCCACCGGTGCCAAAATCGTCTCGCCGAAAGACCGCCAGGTGATGATGCCGATCGACGCCGGCTTTGTCGGCATGGTCGATCGTGAAACATTCGATCCCTTCCTGCGTCAACGCGCGGCCGACGCCGGGGCGATCCTGCGCGCCGGATTATTCGAAACCATCACCCGCGATGAGCAGGGCAGGGCGCTCGTCACCTATCTCGAACGCGAAGGCGGCGCGGTCACCGTGCGCGCACGCGGCATCATCGGCGCCGATGGCGCGCTCTCCGCTGTGGCCAAGCAAACCATGAAGCGCGCCGAACGCACGCGCTATGTGTTCGCCTATCACGAAATCATCCGCGCCCCGGCGGATCATGCGGATTGGAGCGCGAATTGCTGCGATATATTTTATAACGCGAAATTATCGCCCGATTTCTATGGCTGGATTTTCCCCCATGGTGACACCGCCAGCATCGGCACTGGCAGTGCGCAAAAGGGCTTTTCATTGCGCAACGCGGTGGGTGACATGCGTGCCGCTGCGGGCCTGTCCGATGCCGAGACAATCCGCCGTGAAGGCGCACCCTTGCCGCTGCAGCCTTTAAAAATCTGGGATAACGGGCGCGATGTGTTGCTCGCCGGCGATGCCGCTGGCGTCGTCGCCCCGGCCTCCGGCGAAGGCATTTATTATGCCCTGTTATCGGGCCAAATCGCCGGCGAAACAATGGATGCTTTCTGCGCCTCCAGCGATGCCCGGGTTTTGAAATCGGCACGCAAGCGCTTCATGAAAGACCACGGTAATGTCTTTCGGGTGCTCGGCATCATGCAGCGTTTCTGGTACACGACCGATAACCGGCGCGAGCGTTTCGTCGCCATCTGCAGCGACCCCGACGTGCAATATCTCACCTGGGAAGCTTACATGAACAAGGCTCTGGTCATCGCCAAACCCGGCGCCCATATGCGGATATTCCTGAAAAATATCGCCCATCTCACAGGGTTTGCCCGCGCGTGAACGGATTCTGGAGCCATTGGGGCCCCGATTTGGTCGCCGCGGCCGGGGCTGCTTTCGTCGCCGGTGCCGGTGGTGCTCTCACAACCATCGGCCCTTGGTATCGCGATTTGAAAAAACCATCCTGGAACCCGCCCAATTGGGCGTTCGCACCGGCATGGACATTGATTTTCGTTCTCGCCGCAACCGCCGCCGTCATGGGCTGGTACCGAACGACCGATAACATTCAGGCGACGATTCTGATATTGCTCTTCGCCTTCAACGGCGTGTGCAACATCCTTTGGAGCGCGCTGTTTTTCTATCTGCGCCGGCCTGATTGGGCGTTGCGCGAAATGATCTTTCTGTGGCTCTCGATCGCAGCACCCATGCTGTTTCTCAAACTCCATGCCGGCAACGCGTGGTTGCTATTATTGCCCTATCTGCTCTGGGTCAGTTTCGCCGGATTTTTAAATTATACCATTGTGCAACTCAATCAACCATTTAAGGCTGCCTGATTATGGTGTTCCCTTTCTCCGCAATCATCGGCCAGGATGAGATGATCGATGCGCTGATCATCGCCGCCATCGAGCCCCGTCTGTCAGGTGTTCTCATTTTCGGTGATCGCGGCACAGGAAAATCCACCGCCGTGCGCGCGCTGGCATCCTTGCTGCCCGATATGCCGGCGGTGGTCGGTTGCGCCTATGGCTGCGATCCTGGTGACACAGCCGCCTTCTGTGCCGAATGCCGCGCGCGACAAGCCGCCGGCACCTTGCAGGCCGGCCGCGCCGCCGTCCCGGTGGTCGATCTGCCGCTCGGCGCCACCGAGGATCGTGTCGTCGGCGCGCTCAATCTCGAACGCGCTTTGGCCGATGGCGTCAAACTTTTCGAGCCCGGCCTTTTGGCCCGTGCCCATCGCGGCTTTTTATATATCGATGAAGTCAATCTGCTCGAAGATCATATCGTCGATCTGCTGCTCGATGTCTCGGCCTCGGGAGAAAACGTCGTCGAACGCGAAGGGCTCAGCCTGCGCCACCCGGCCCGTTTCGTCCTGGTCGGCAGCGGCAATCCCGAAGAGGGCGAATTGCGCCCGCAATTACTCGATCGCTTCGGCCTCTGCGTCGAAGTTAAAACCCCCACCGCGATTGATACCCGCATCGCCATCGTGCGCCGGCGGGATGAATATGACCACGATCCCGCGGGGTTTTGCCAATCCTGGCAGGCTGCCGATGCCGCCTTGCGCGAGAAAATCCTCGCAGCCAAAGATTATCTGCCAAGCCTTGTCGTGTCCGACGATGCCATGAAACTCGCCGCGCGTTTATGCATGGCCCTCGGCACGGATGGGCTGCGCGGCGAGCTGACGCTCATGCGCGCCGCCCGCGCTTTGGCCGCGTTTGAGCACGCCGATGAAGTCACCGCCACTCATCTGGCCCGCATGGCGCCTTCCGCCTTGCGCCATCGCCTGCGCCGCGATCCGCTCGATGAGAGTCTCGCAGGCGTCCGCGTCGAACGCGCTGTGGCCGAGATTTTTGCCTGATGTCACCCTTCGAGCCGATGCCCGAACACGACCCCGCGCCGGCGCCCGCTTATGACGATGCCCAGTGGGTTGCCATACTCACCGCCATCGATCCGGCAGGCCTCGGTGGCGTCGCGCTCCGCGCCTGGTCGAGCCCCCAGCGCGATTTATTCCTGCATCATCTGCGCCTCTTGCTGCCATCTGCCGCACCGTTTCGTAAAATGCCCCTGAACATCGCCGATGAGCGACTGTTCGGCGGCCTCGATCTCACAGCCACACTTGCCGCCTCAAAACCGGTCATGGCGCAAGGAATGCTTGCCGATGCTGCGGGCGGGGCGATCCTCATCGCCATGGCCGAGCGGCTCGACCGCGGTCGCGCGGCCCGCATCGCCAATATCATGGACCAGCAACCATGCCCGGCGATGATCCTGCTGGACGAAGGGCTGGAGGATGACGAAGCCCCCCCCGCCGCCCTGGCGGACCGGCTGGCTTTTTCCCTCTCCGGTCATGCCTTGCCCGCGGGCGGCGTGCTCTGGCCTGATCAGCTTGATATCGCGGCTGCCACAGAATGCCTGCCGGCGGTCGCGCTGAGCGATGCCGGGCTGGACCGGCTCTGCCGCCTCGCCTCGATGTTTGGCATTTATTCCCTGCGCCCCTCTATCCTGGCAGCCCGCGCCGCCCACGCCCGCGCCGCCTTCGATGGCCGCTTGGAGGTCGATGAGACGGATATCGATCTGGCGGTCCGCCTCGTCCTGGTGCCTCGGGCCACCATCATCCCCGCATCCGAACCCGTATCCGACGAGCCTGATCAGCCTGATCAGCCGGAGGATCAACCGACCGACACAACCGCGCCGAACGAGCAAATCCAAGAATTGGAGGAAACCGTCACCGACGCCACTCAATCGCTCTTGCCGCCGGAATTGCTCGCCGCCCTTGCGGCCTCCCACCGCCAGCGGCGCACCCCGCGTGGCGCCGGCCAGGCGGGCGAGAGCATGAGCAAATTGCGCGGCCGCCCGGCTGGCAGCCGGCCCGGCGCACTGGGCGGCGGCGCCCGCCTGGCATTGCTCGACACACTACGCGCCGCCGCACCCTGGCAGCGCTTGCGCGCCCGGCCCGATCAGCCGGAACGGCGCGGCAAAATCGCCGTCCGTGCCGATGATTTCAGAATCCTCCGCTTCAAGGAGCGGGCGCGGACGGTTGCCATATTCAGCGTCGATGCGTCGGGCTCCGCTGCCCTCAACCGCCTGGCCGAAGCCAAGGGTGCGATTCAACTCCTGCTCGCCGATTGCTATGTCCGGCGCGATCAGGTGGCCCTGGTCGCCTTCCGCGGCCGTGCCGCGGAATGTCTCCTGCCACCCACCCATGCCCTCGCCCGCGCCCGCCGCTCATTGGCCAGCCTGCCCGGCGGCGGACCGACACCGTTGGCGCTCGGGATCGATGAAGCGCGCCTGCTGGCCGATGCCGAACGCCGCCGCGGCCATCTGCCCTTGCTGGTGCTACTGACCGATGGCGGGGCGAATATCGGCCGCGATGGCAAGCCGGGCCGCGCCGCCGCCGCCGCCGATGCGCTGGCCGCCGCCCGCCAATGCAAAGTGGCGGGTTTCAGGGCGCTGGTGGTGGACACAGCACCCAGGCCCAACCCGTTCGTCGCCAAACTCGCGGCCGAAATGGGCGCGCGCTATCTGCCGCTGCCCTACGCCGATGCCCAGTCGCTCAGCCGCGCCGTCCAGAACCAGGATTTCATCAATGTCCGATCGGCCGCTTAACACCCTCACCCAGGCGACGCCCCCGGCCGCCTTCTGGGGGGCCGACCCGCCGCTGTGGCAGCGTGAGGGAGCCGGCTGGCCCAACCGCGAAGCAAGCCGCTTCATCCGGGCTGGAGGGTTGAACTGGCATGTCCAGATCATGGGCGATGGCCCGCCCGTGCTCCTGCTCCACGGCACCGGTGCCGCTACCCATTCCTGGCGCGATCTGGCGCCGTTGCTGGCGCAATATTTCACCATCATCGCGCCCGATCTGCCGGGCCATGGCTTCACCGACGGCGGGCGTGGCGTCCAAATGTCGGTCCCTGGCATGGCCGGCTTGGTCAAAGCCCTGCTCGCCAAACTCGATATCAAACCCGTGATGGCCATCGGCCATTCCGCCGGGGCCGCCATCCTGGTGCATATGTGCCTCGAACATATGATCGCCCCGCGTGCTCTGATCAGCCTGAACGGCGCGCTGATGCCCTATGAAAGCAGCACCAGCCCGATCATCGGCCCGGTCGCCCGGATGATCGCGCGCAATAAGCTCCTGCCGCGAATCTTCGCCTGGCGGGCGGCTGATCGGCCGGTGGTGGAAAATCTGCTGCGCAGTACCGGCTCGCAGATCGACGAAGCGGGAATCGAGTTCTACGCCCGCCTGGCGCGCCGGGCCGGCCATACCGGCGGTGCATTGGCCATGATGGGCAATTGGGATCTGCAAACGCTGGTCAAGAACCTACCGAAATTGAAAACGCCCTTGCTGCTGATCGTCGGCGCCAATGACCGCTCAATCCCGCCGGCTGACGCGCGGCGTGTGCAACGGATGCTGCCTGCCGCGCGCATTGTCATCATGCCCGGGCTCGGCCATTTGTCGCATGAGGAGGCGCCGCAGGCGACAGCCGATCTCATTCTCGATGAAGCCCGCGCCCAGCATGTTTTACAGAAGGTGGCACTGCCTGCATGAACGCATCGCCCGACATTGCCAGTCTGCAAAATATCCAGGACCGGCCGCACGCCGTCGTCATCGGCAGCGGCTTTGGCGGTCTCGCCGCGGCGATCCGCCTGGGCGCGCGTGGATATCGCGTCAGCGTCCTCGAACGGCTCAGCCAACCTGGCGGCCGGGCCCGGGTCTTCAGCCAGGATGGCTTCACTTTCGATGCCGGGCCGACCATCATCACAGCACCCTTCCTGCTCGATGAATTATGGCAATTAGCCGGTGCACGGCTCGCCGATGATGTCGATCTGCGCCCGGTCACCCCGTTCTACCGCATCGCATTTCATGACGGTTCAACATTCGATTGCACCGGTGATGCCGCGCAGATGCACGCGCAGATATTGGAAAAATTCCCTGCCGATATCCATGGTTATGAGAAATTCGTCGCCCTCAGCGAAGCAATTTATAAAATTGGCTTCGAGCAATTGGGCCATAAGCCGTTCGGCTCTCTCGTCGACATGCTGCGCATCCTGCCCGATCTGGTCAAGCTCTCAGGTTATCGCAGCGTCAGTGGTTTGGTGAATTCCTACATCAAGAATCCTAACTTACGCATTGCCCTGAGTTTTCATCCCCTGCTCGTCGGCGGCAATCCGCTGCGCACCAGCGCCATTTATTGCCTGATCCTGCATCTGGAGCGTAAATTCGGCGTGCATTTTCCAAAAGGTGGCACCGGCGCGCTGGTCGAGGCGATGGTCGGGCTCATCGCCCGCCAGAGCGGCAATCTGCGCTGCAACGCCACCGTTGATCGAATCATCGTGCAGGGCCGCACAGCAACCGGCGTGCGCCTCGAATCGGGGCTTGAAATCAAGGCCGATATTATCGTCTCCAACGCCGATGCCGGATGGACCTATCAGCATTTGTTGCGCGGCAAAAAGAAATCCCGCTGGACCGACCGGCGCATCGCGCGCGCGCATTATTCCATGGGGCTTCTGGTCTGGTATTTCGGCACCAACCGGCAATGGCCGGCAGTGCCTCATCATACTATTCTCCTCGGCCCCCGCCACGATGAATTGCTCCGCGATATGTTCGAGCGGAAAATTCTCGCCGATGATTTCAGCCTCTATCTGCATCGCCCGACCGCGACCGACCCATCGCTCGCCCCGGCCGGCGGCGATGCATTCTATGTCCTCTCCCCGGTGCCCAATCTGCAAGGCGAAATCGATTGGCAAAGCCAGGCCGAACCTTATCGACAAGCGATCGAGGCGCATTTGAACAAAACCTGCCTGCCGGGTCTGACCGGTTCAATCGTGAGCTCAAAACTCATCACACCGGTCGATTTCAAGCATGATTTTCTCTCGCTGCATGGTGCAGGCTTCGGCATGGAACCACGCCTGATGCAAAGCGCATGGTTCAGGCCACATAATAAGAGCGAGGAAGTGGATAATTTGTTTCTGGTCGGCGCGGGAACCCATCCCGGTGCCGGCGTGCCGGGCGTCTTATCCTCGGCCCGCGTTCTCGATGAGGTGGTGCCCCATGGCAATGTCTTTCGCTGATCAATCCGACATCGCCGCTTGCCGCACCTTGTTGCGCACCGGCTCGTTCAGTTTTCATGCCGCTTCCCTTCTGTTGCCGCGCAGCGTGCGCGATCAGGCGACGGCTTTATACGCGTTCTGCCGCATCGCCGATGACGCGGTAGATCTGGGCACCGATCGTCATGAAGCCGTCGCCCGCCTGACCATGCGGCTCGATCTGGCTTATGCCGGAACACCCTTGCCCCAGCCGGTCGATCGCGCATTCGCAGGCTTGGTCGCCCATGATCATATTCCCAAAATTCTGCCCAGTGCCTTGATCGAAGGCCTCGCCTGGGATGCCGAAGGACGGCGTTACGAGACAATGGCTGATCTGCTCGCCTACGCTATGCGGGTGGCCGGTTCCGTCGGCGTCATGATGGCGCTGATCATGGGTGTGCGCGATCATGCATCGCTCGCACGTGCGGCCGATCTGGGTATTGCCATGCAACTCACCAATATCGCCCGCGATGTCGGGGAGGATGCGCGAGCCGGGCGGATTTACCTGCCGCTCGCATGGCTCACCCAAGCCGGCATATCGCCGCATACATTATGCACCGACACGCGTTTCAATCCCGCACTGGCGAGCATTATCGCCAAACTTCTCGCTGTGGCCGATGAACTTTACAGCAAAGCCGAATCCGGCATTGGCTGCCTGCCGTTCTTCTGCCGCCCGGGCATCGGCGCGGCGCGATTGATTTATGCCGCCATCGGTACCGAAATTGCACGTGCCGGATTTGATTCGATCAATCAGCGCGCGCGCGTCACAGGCGGCCGCAAACTAGCCCTCGCGGCCCGCGCGCTGCTATGCTGCGTGGTGCCGCGCGGCTCCGCTGCCGGCCCGGCCTTGCCGCAAGCTAGCCAATTAGTCGCCGCTGCTTGCATTGCCGATGGTCCTGCAAAAATCAATTGGTTCGTCAATGTACTGACGATTTTTGAACGGCTCGAACGGCTTGAACGCGCCCAGCGAGCGCAGAAAGGTGGGGGCTTCGCATGAATAGCCGCCTGGGTACTCTACTTGATTGGACGTTGGCTGATTTCAGTTTTCTCGGCATCGCCATTTGGCAATATATTTCCGTCACGCGCGATCTCAAGCGCAGCAAAGCACGCGAAGCCGCCGAGCGGCAGGCGGCGGAACAGAACGCGGCCAGCAGCGTCTCACCGCCAGTGCCGGGGCATCCGGAAGGGCAATAACAGCCGCACCCAGGGCTGATCGAAGCGGTTCAAATCCAGGCTCTCGTGAACCGCCTCCTGAATCTCGCCCGCCAACTGCGTGCGAATCAGCGAGCGCATGTAAAATGGCGAATCCTCCAGCGTTTTCACAATCATCGGGCGGAACGCCGAATCGCTGCGAGTCTCGCGCTTCACCCGCCATAATCCGCGCGGCAAAGCTGAAATCGGCGGTGCTGCGAATCGCTCAACCGGCCGCTCAGAGCTGAAACGCAAGGCCAGGCAATATCGCTCTGCATCGCGCGGCTGGACATCATACAGCACCCGGGCCCCGCTTTCGCTCATGCCGCGCGACCAGTGCCAGGATGAGAAATCAAGCCCCATAGGGCGGCTGCCATGATTCGAATCGATGTAGGCGTGGCCTTGCCATTGGCAATCCGGGCCGAAATCAACGTCAATCCGCGCGCGCGGCGCAATCGGTTGCCAGCAATGGCGCCCGCCCTGATCCAATGGATAAATCACCCGCTCCAAAGCCTCCGGCCTGACGCAAATGCGGCCCTTCAAACGGCGCGGCACTGGCACCGTTATTTCATCGAACGTGCCGTGCAATGCAGCACCGTCCCAATTCAATCTGCTCGGCCCAATCTGCAAACGAGCCGAATCACGAACAACGCTGTGCCACCGCCGCTCGGTCATCGCCCAGGCATGCCGGCGCGGCTGATACAGCACCACATTCATGGCGCAGAAATTTTCGGCCTGTCCCTGCCGGCGGGCAATCGCGCGCGCGTAATAAGGCGAAAACACGCTACCGATGAAGGCGATGATGGTCAGAGCCTGGCTGCCATCATCACTGATCGCATCGACATACCACCAGCGATAGCCGCCATCGCCTACCGGCTGGTCGAATCGTAATCCTGGATGATCCGCGCCGCCGCCAACCGGCCCGACATCGCCGCCATCGGCAAGCCCGGCCCCGGATGCACCGATCCGCCCGCCAGATACAGGCCCTTGAGCAGGCTGCGTGCCCCGGGGCGCGCAAACGGGTCGCGCCAGCCGGTCAGCGCCCGGCCATACAGCGCCCCGCCGGTGTGCGGAAACATCGTCGCGAATTCCGCCGGTCCCGTCAGGCTGCTGTGTGTCGCCTCGATCGCCAGGCCCGCCTGGGCCAGCGTCCGGTATAAGGTCTCCTGGCATCGCGCAATCTCCAGATTTGATAAAGCATGGGCATCGCCCGTCGCCGGGGCATTCACCAGGCAGAATAAACGCGCCCCGCCCTGATGGCAGATATAAATCGTCGGATCCGGCGGCAATGCGCCGCGTGCAATAGCGGCAAATTCGCCCTCATAATCATCGCCGAAAAACACATTATGATGGCTGAGCGGAAAACCATGATGCGCGGCCTTCATCGACCAGGTCAGCGCAGAGAGCGAGCGCGGTGGCATCGCGCGCGCCCCACCCACCGCGCGCGCTGCTGCCGCACCAAATAATCCGCCGGCCAAAGCCGCGACATCCGCATTGGCAATAACAATGTCGCTGGAGAGCCTCGTGCCGTCCGCTAGAATCACCCCGCTTGCAGCACCCTGATTCGTCGAAATTTCAGCTACAGCCTGGTTATATCGAAACACAGCCCCTTGTGCGCTGGCCAATTGTGTCAGTACCTGCGCCAATCGATGCATGCCGCCTGCGATCCGCCACACACCCAATTGTTCAACATGGGCAATCAGCATCAACGTAGCGGGTGCAGTGAACGGCGATGCTCCTGAATATGTCGCATAGCGGCCGAATAATTGGCGCAGGCGCGGGTCGGTGAAATAATTCCCCAGCTCACGCCACAGGCTGGCGAAGGGCGATATGCGCAGCAACGCACCGGCCTTCGAAAACCCCGCATTGCGCGCAAGCCCCATCAAACCGGGCCGCTGGGCCTGCATGAAACTCAAATTGAGCGTCTCGTAAACCTCCTGCGCCCGGGCTGAAAAAGCCGCAAACCCGCGGGCCGCTTGCGCGCCGGCAAACACGCCGATCGCATCCTGGCTCGCCGCCGCATCGGCGTATAAATCCAGCCGCGATCCATCTTTCCACGCATGCCGCGCCAGAATCTCCTGCTTTTCCAGTTGCAGATGATCAGCAATGTCAGCACCCACATCGGCAAAAATCCGCTCGAATAGGTCGCGCATGGTGAACACGGTGGGCCCCGCATCGATCGCTTCGCCACCGACCGCGACCTGCCGCAATTTACCCCCCGGCACACCGGCGCGCTCGCAAACCGTCACCGCGAATCCCGCATGCGCGAGCAATAACGCCGAGACCAACCCGCCAATACCCGCCCCGATGATGATTATTCTGCGCTGCGCCATGCACCTGTATCGAAATCTCTTGACGTTGTGTCAATCCAGACGCACAGTCCCAAGTGACAATAAAAGTTGACACATACAGAGGTCACCATGGAGCCGCTGAATCGCATCGAAGCCGCCTTGACTGCAGCCTTGTCGCGTTTCGTGGGCGAGACAAGCCCGCCCCGTCTGGCTGAGGCCATGCGCTACGCCATGTTCCCCAAAGGTGCCCGAATCCGCCCGCGTCTGTGTCTCGCCGTCGCCACCGCCTGCGGTGATGACGCGCCGGACGCCGCCGATGCCGCAGGCTCCGCCATCGAATTTCTCCACGCCGCATCGCTGGTCCATGACGACCTGCCTTGCTTTGACGATGCCGAAACACGCCGCGGCAAAGCCTCCTTGCATCGCGCATTCGGCGAGCCGCTGGCGGTGCTGACCGGCGATGCTTTGATCGTGCTGGCATTCCAAACCCTCGCCTGGGGCACCTCTGCCACACCCGCGCGCCTCGCACCCTTAATGCTCACCATCGCCCGCGGCGTCGGCATGCCCATGGGCATCGTTGCCGGTCAGGCCTGGGAATGTGAACCGGTGGCCGATTTATCGACCTATCAACGCGCCAAAACCGGCGCGCTTTTCGCCGCGGCCACGGTCGCCGGCGCGGCCTCAGCCGGCGCCCCGGCCGAGCCTTGGCGCGATCTGGGTGAAAAACTCGGCGAGGCCTATCAGGTCGCCGATGACCTGCTCGATGCAGTGGCCGACCCCTCGGAGACCAACAAGCCGGTCGGCCGCGATGCAGCACTTGATCGGCCAAGTGCCGTGCGCAGCTTCGGTATCGATGGCGCGCTGCATTTGCTGGAAAGCCTGACGCGCGAAGCCGCCGATTCGATCCCCCCCTGTCCCGGTGCCGCCAATCTGCGTGCCATGATCGGCCAGGAGGCCAAACGTCTGGTGCCGAAATCCCTCACCCGGGTTGCGGCCT
>NCAP01000140.1 GCA_002255495.1 Rhodospirillales bacterium 20-60-12
CATCGGCCGCGCGCCCATCAGCGGGTCGAAGCCCTCGGCGGTCGGGTCGGTGCCTTCGGGGAAGCAGTGGCCCTGGTAGATCTGGTGCACCGGAAGCCACGACTGCACGTACTTCTGCGGCTCGTTGTCGAAGATCTCCTTGCAGTGGTCGCTGCAGAAGTGGTATTTGTCGCCGCCGAAGTCGCTTTCGCGGTAGCAGATCTTGGTGGCGTCGCCCGGCTCGGTGAACAGCATCGGGATCTGGCACGTGGTGCACAGCATCGGCAACGTCTTGTTGTAGAAGCGGTTGCTGTGCTGCGCCTGCTCCTTCCAGTACTCCAGGCGCGGGCGATACAGGGTGTCGAAGCTGTCCGGGTACTGCTGCGACAGCCACTCCATCTCGTCCTCGCGCGGGATCCAGGTGTGGAAGGGAGCCGCGGCGGCGTAGTTGTAGAAGGTGGCCCAGGCCTGGTGGCTGATGTGGTCCTTGGCCTCGCAGGCGTCCTTCCAGCCGGCCGGCTCGCGGATTCTGCCGTTGTGGCTCGCTCCCTGGCGTAACTGAAACCAGATGACGCGCTCGAAAAAATCGGCCGAGGCTTTGAATGCCGTACTTGATTCAGAACATGTGCAAGTGTTTGCCCAGCTTGATGAACGCACAGACAAAAACCAGTTGCTGATTCACCGAAGGCACCATGGCAGGCCGCACATTCAGCACCGAAAATATCGCCCCCTTGATCCACGGTGCCGCTGCCGGGCGGCAAGCGGTTACCGTCAGGCGGGATCGCGATGGACCACGCATCGATCTGTGCGGCGCTCGGGGTCGCGCCGATTTTATAATAGCCCGGCGGTTCAGCATGGGCCGCGACGATGCCGCCCATTGTAAGCAAAGCAGCGCTGGCGATGAGATTACGAAAGCTGGACATTGTTAACGCTCCCATCGGCAAGAACCTGCCAGGTCTGGATCGAGTTATTGAAATAGACTGGCTTGGAGCCATAGGATTTCCGCTTCTGGGCGATTGTCGGCTGGGTGTAGCCGGTTTCATCCGTGGTGCGCGACTGCAGCATCAATGGCTTACCATCCCAATGGAACGGGATGGTAAAGCGGGTCAGGCATTTCGTCAGAATCGGCTCCTGCAATTGGGCGCGGGTGAAATTGATGCCGCCATCGAATGACACATCGACATGCTTGATCTTGCCGCGTCCTGACCAGGCGATGCCACGGATTTCGTAAAAACCGGGTCCCTGGGTGAAGGGTTTCTCGGGGCATGGAAACGTGATGACGGATTTTGCTTCATTGACCAGCGTGAAAGCCAAGGCTTTGCCGCTCGGCAGCAGCTCGGTGTATTCGCTGGTCTCTTCACGCGTATACCATGGGCCCGGCCCGACATGCAGGCGGCGCAGCCATTTGACCATGACATTGCCCTCCCAGCCGGGCACGATGAGACGGATCGGATAGCCCTGTTCAGGACGCAAAGCCTCGCCGTTCTGACCCCAGACGACCATGCAATCATCCATGCATTTTTCGATCGGCAGGCTGCGGGTCATGTGCGCTGCATCGCCGCCTTCAGGCAGCAACCATTTGCCTGTTTTCTGAACACCCGCCTCATTCAATAACGTTGAGAGCAACACGCCGGTCCATTCGGCACAGCCGAGCAATCCATGCGAAAATTGCAGCGAATTTTCTTGTGCAGCGGGCCATTCAGTGGCGCCATTGGCAGGGCATTCGAGGAAATAGGTACGGCTGACCGAAGGGAAACGCTTGATGTCGTCAAGCGTCAACAGCAATGGCTTATCGACCATGCCATCGATCATCAGGCGATATTCTTTCGGGTCCACGCTCGTGCGCCCGCCATGATAGCGTTCGAAGAAAAACCCGTTGGCAGTGATGACGCCCGGCTGGTCCTGCAAGGGTGTAAAGCTGGCATCAGCCTGGGTGCTCTGAGCGAGCCACGGAACGTAACGCCGAATCGCATCGGCCTCATAGCGGGAAGGTTTACCATAGGGACGATCATCGACGCCTGGTCCAAGCACTTTCGACCAAGGATCATCCGCCGGCGGGGCATCGATAGGGGGTGATGCCGCCTTGGCGGCACCCGCCATCAATAAACCGCCCGCGGCAACACTGGCGCGCAACATTTGACGACGTCCTGCAGCCTTCATTCGAAATTTACTCCCATCTGCATCGGGCAATTTATTAATTACCGATGCTCTATATTGTTTTTGCGTAAATTATAATGGCACATCACCCCTTGGTGATGTCAAGCCCGCTAAGCGCCTTTTCGGGCACTGGCAACGACGGAAACAAGGTCAGCATAGGACAGGCTTCCAGGCACAATCTGGCGTCCGATAAACAAAGTCGGGATACCCGTGACGCCGAGCTTTTTCCCGCGCGCCAAATTCATCGCGACCCGATGCGCGACCTCATCGCCATTCATTGCCAATTCCATAGCGGCCCAATCGAGTCGCAAGGTCTTGGCGTCCGCTTCAATGGACACGTCGGTGGGCGGTGCAGGTTCCGTCATTAACTTGGCGCGCAAGGGAAAATATTGACCTTGTATTTGAGCCGCAAATAACGCCTGCGTGCCGAGCAAACTCGCCGGACCCAAAATAGGATAATCGATAGGGACATAGCGAATTCCATGGTCCGCTGCTATGAGCCTTGTTATGCGCGGATCCATGGCGCGGCATGGCGGGCAGCGAATATCGTAGAAATCGACGATAGTCAGATCGCCCTTCGGATTCCCCGCGATCGGGTCTTCAGGCAGAACCAAAGATGCCGAATCTGGCGTCTTTGCCAGAGCAGCGGATGGTGCGCCCAGCGCCGCCAATGCCAGCATCAATGAATGGCGACGAGTCAAAGCGAAAGACATGGCGTTTCCTTATCTTATCGGTCCGGTAAGCGACCGGAGTCGGGCGCTCATCGGACCGTATTTCTGTCTAAAGGGTATTCCAGCGTGAGTTCAATGAAATCCAATCGTCTGACATGATCATTATCATTAAATTTATTTATCTATATAATTTTAAATTCAGTCTATATCGCTTCGAGCGGCACATAATCGGTAAGTTCGCGCGCCTCATTTCAGGGAGAAACAGAATCATGGCTCAATCAGACGACACACCCACGCGCCCGCAAAGGCGCACCGTGCTACGCCAGCTCGGACTATCCGCAGGCTCCATTGGCCTTGCCGCCCTTGCCGTGCAAAATGCGCAGGCACGGACAAGCACGACCGACAGCTTGGAGCCAACCGGTGCGGCGACGCTCGAGGAACTGACCAAGCAAATCGCTGCTGCTCCGCGCCGCCGGGACTTTAAAACCGTGCCGATGATCCTGACCGATAGCGATCAATGGGACAATCAGGCCTTGCAGGCCTTATTCAAATATCGCGGCGGACCCAAACAGGTTTGGGACAATACCGACATTGCCAGCCCCTGGCTCAATCTGATGCGCAATTCAGCCAATGCCCAAATTTGGTCGTGGAAGCATCCTGATTTCATCGCCGTTTCAGCCACCCATGGCACGGCCCATTTTGCGCTCTATGATCAGATGATCTGGGACAAATATAAATTGGCCGATTGGACCGCCGGAAAATTTAAATCCAATAGCCTGATCGATCTGCCACCGGCGAGTGCAACTGATCCGAAGAATTTCAATGATCCTGCGGGGGTTTACTCACCCGCCGACAATTCGATTACAGTACTGCAACGTCGCGGCATGGTTTTCGTTGGCTGCCATAATGCCATCTGGGAGCTGACCGGCGCGTTGATCAAAAAAAATATCAATCCGGACAAATTATCCCATGGAGCAATGGCTGCCGAATTGACCAATCACCTGATACCGGGCGCCGTACTCAGCCCTGGCGTTGTCGGCACAATCCCTGAATTGCAATTGGCCGGTTATCATTATGCGAAGTGAGAAGCATTCCATGAATCTGTCGAAACACATGGTGCTGGCGGGCCTCGTGAGCCTCCTGGTGGTTGCTCATGAAAGCAACGCCGCTGCACAGGCGTCGGCGCCGAGCACACAAGGCTGGCAGGGCAAAGCCGAGACCCCGCATTATCGCGGCGATATTTTTCCGCCCTGGCAAAAGGGCGAGAATAACGACGCGCTGAACAAAGGCTTTTTGTTCACAATACCCGAAGTGGACGACCTCGCCGATTTCCATGGCGATATCGATCATCCTGCCTTGGTGCTGTTTGTCGGCGGCAATTATTATTTTGCCATGCAGCCTTTGGTTCAGGCATTCGAGGCCGCCTATCCGCAATATAAGGGCAAAATCTATTACGAGACGATACCGCCCGGATTATTGGTCAAGCAGATGCAAGCAGGTGGCACCATCACGTCGGGCAATATGACCTGGACGGTGAAGCCCGACGTCTATTTGGCCGGTTTGAAAAAGGTAAAGGCTTTGATCGCGTCGGGTATGTTAACCGGCAAGCCGGTTGCCTACGCGACAAATGACCTGACGATCATGGTGCCCAAAGGCAATCCTGGCCACATCACCGGGCTTGCCGATTTCGATAAGCCAGGCGTCAGACTCGTGATGCCGAACCCCGCTTTCGAGGGTATCGCCCGGCAGATCGAGGCCTCCTTGTCCAAAGCCGGCGGAGCGGCGCTGACGAAGGATGTCTACACCACGAAAGTCGCCGATGGTTCGACGGTTCTGACCCATATCCATCATCGTCAGACGCCCTTGTTCCTGATGCAAGGCTTGGCCGATGCCGGCGTGACTTGGAAATCAGAAGCTATTTTCCAAGAGCAGGCGGGGCACCCGATTGAGAATGTCGATATCCCCGCTGACCAAAATACCACTGCCATTTATGGCGGCGCATTGGTCAAGAATGCGGCGCATGTGCAAGCCGGCAAGGATTGGCTGAAATTTATCACCTCGCCGGCGTCGCTGAAAATATTCGAAAGCTACGGATTCAAACCCTATAGCAAATAGCGACGTATTCGCTGTGCAGGCGCGGTAGGCTTTATCGCCCGCGCCTGCATTTCATTTCACCTGCTATTCACTACACCGGCGACGCATCAAGGCGTGCTACCAAGAATATGACCATCAACCGACTTGCCATACATCGACATAGGCGAGTTGTGGAATTTCGCGCGCGTTGCGGCAACATTACCTAAATAGCGAGGATCCTGCGGCCGGTCCTGGCTGTCCATGTAAGCTGCGACATCCCACGCTTGCTGAACGGTAAGTGAGCCCTGAACACCGAGCGGCATATTGGCCTTGATGAAAGCGGCTGCATTCTTGATCGAGCCCATGCCCGCACCCCAGTTGAAGGAGTTTCTGCCCCACAAAGCCGGGAACACGGTTTTTCCGCCTGCCTGCTGACCGGCCCCGTTAGCCTCGTGGCACAAAGCGCAATTTTGTGCATAGACAGCCTCACCACGATGGTAGTCGGCCGGTAACGCCGGCTTGGGCAAATCCGGGTAGCCGCGGCCAGGCATCTTGGCACCTGTGGGCGCTTTGGTCGACATCCAATAAGAGTACGATTCCAACGCCACCATCACCTTGCTGTCCAAAGCGGGGGCTTTGCCATTTTCGCTAAAGCGGAAACAGCCTTGCAAACGCTCACCGAACGTATTCACCTTGTCGTTCTTCTTGCGATAAGCGGGATAGGCGACGTAGGACGCCCACATCGGTGCAGAACCTGCCAATCGTCCGGCATCCAAATGGCAATTGCTGCAACTCAGTGTGTTACCGATATATTGGCCGGCAAATTGCGGCGTATGACGAAAAATATCCCGCCCTAGTTTGACAGCGTCACCGAATTGACCTGCGGGCAAGGCGTCATATGCGGGTGGTTGGAACCTGGCATTTAGAGGCACCGCCATAGGTGCTGCAACCTGTGCCGACGCTGTGGTCTGAGCCGCCGGTATAGGTGCCGGACGACAATAATCATCCCCGCGCGCGGGCCCGCCCCCATACCATCACTCATTGTTTTGCCTCCGGCGCCGCGTTGGCGGGCAGAGCCGCGTAATAGGCGGCTAACGCATTGATTTGATCGGCGGATAATTTCCCGGCGATCGCCGTCATCAAGCCTAACGGCCCGTTCTTGCGTGCCCCGTTATGCCAATCATTCAATTGCGCGGCGATATAAGCCTGAGGTTGCCCGGCAATACGTGGAAAATCCGCGCCGACACCAATGCCCCCTGCCCCATGGCAGGATGCGCAGGACGGAACGCCATTGGCTAAACTACCCTGCCAATGACCATGATCGGCGATATCCGCGCCGATCCCGGTTGGCAAAATAGTCGGCTCAGGCTGCACCGGCACCGGCAATGCGGCATAGTAATCAGCCAGCGCCTTACGGTCTGCCGGCTTCAGAGGTGTGGCCAAACTGGTCATTATCGCATTGACGCGTGTGCCGTGTTTGAAATCGTAAAGCTGCTCCACAATATAGGCCGAGGATAATCCTGCCAATGCGGGATACCCCGCGGACGCGCTGCCCAGACCGTCATTACCATGGCAGGATGAACATTCGCTCACTTGCGGAGGCGGTGCAGCATGAGCCTGCGTCACCCCGATCAGGCAAATGACCGCCGCCATGAGCCACATCCGGCATGATCTGATCCACATCACCGTAATAACTCCTGACGTTTGACCAAAGCCGGATCATGTTTTGGGAATAATAAGGGCGAAACCAGGGGAACCAATGCCATGCCGATGATCATGGCAATGACGAAAGGCACCACATGGCCAAACGCCAGCGGCAAGGCAGCCAAGGCGGGGCCAGGGCAAAACCCGGCCAATCCCCAGCCGGCACCGAACAGAACGGCGCCGATAATCAGTTTCCGGTCCAGATCGCCACGGGGGAGAACCGGGAATGCCGTGTCACACAGAGGCGCGCTGCGCCGCTTTGCAATCGCATAGCCTGTGGCCGCAACCGGAATGCCCGCGGCCATGACAAATGCCAGACTTGGATCCCAGCGGCCTGCCACATCGAGAAAATTCAGCACTTTCGCCGGATCGATCATGTGCGAAATCATCAGCCCGATGCTGAACAGGCAACCGGCCAACAAGCCAAAGACATTGCGGATCATACGCCAAACCCCGTGATCAGATGATGCGTGAAAAATACCATGACAAAGGCAACGGCCATGAATGTCAGTGTCGCAGCGATCGACCTTGGGGACAGGCGCGAGATGCCGCAAATACCGTGACCCGACGTGCAACCTGATCCCAGACGGGTGCCAAATCCAACGAGCAAGCCAGCCGCTATAAGAACCGGCGGGCTGGTGACCGGAAAATGCAGACTTGGGGCAAGCCCGATGGCCGTTGCAATCAGCGGTGTGCCCATCAGCCCAACGAGAAAGGCCATACGCCAATGGCGCTCTCTGGGTGCGCCCGAGACAACACTGCCCAGAATGCCGCTGATACCGGCAATCCGCCCTAAACTCAGCCATAACCACAAGGCCGAGAACCCAATGATGGCGCCGCCGAGTGCGGATTGGAAAGGTGTAAACTCTGTCATTTTGGAAAACGCCTTCAGTCAGAACGACAAATTGATCCAGCGCGGCGTCGATTGGGCATAAGACATCCAAAGGCTGCCGAACTTATAAGCGAGGTGAGCCTCCTCCCGCTTGATCGCCAATATGGTGACAAGGCCATAAGAACACAACGCAGCGGGAAAAAACCATATGTTATTGAACGCAAACCCTGCCCCGATCAGAAGCAGCAAATTACCGAAATAGATAGGGTTCCGTGACCACGAAAATGGCCAGGTGGTCACCAATGCGGTGGCCGCACGATGGGGCAGAATATTGGCGCGGTGGCGCCGCATGGCCAACATGGCTGCCACATCGGAGATCACGCCAATCAGCATCACAGCAACGCCCATCAGACTGACTAAGTGCCCGCCCCGGTGAGCCAACCAGCATGACCACGTTGAAATATGAGCCAACAGCACCGCCAACAGCCCAGAGGTCAGGTAGATGATGGGTGGCCACGGCACGCGGTTGGGAACCGTGGCAAAATCAAAACTCATCGGCCAACCGACAGCAAATCATTCATCCGCCTACCCCACCTCATCCATCAACGGCCTGAAACGGTCTCAAAATCACAAGCCGGTGCCGTTTCTGGTTCGACTGCTTTGAGTTCATGCTTCACCATTATCTCATTGCCTTTCAGCAACATATTCCAGTAAATGAAAGGCATGAGTGTCGCTTTCAGAAACCATGAACTACGCCGCGCCACCGCCGGATTGAGTGGAAACGAGGGCAATAATTTTCCGCCATACCCAAATTCCGCCAAAACCACCTTGCCCCGCTCAACCGTCAGCGGGCAGGCCCCGTAACCATCATAAACCGCTCGTACAGGCTGACCATTTAGCATCGCCAATAAATTCATGGCCACAACAGGAGCTTGCTTGCGCACAGCGGCTGCCGTTTTTGCATTCGGCGCCGAGCAAACATCACCGAGGCTGAAGACGTCTGGATATTTGACATGTTGCAATGTCTGCTGATCCACCGCGACCCAACCCGCTTCATTAGCCAATGCTGATTTCGCAACAAAAGCCGGCGCACGTTGAGGGGGTACGACATGCAACATATCAAAGGATTTTTGCACGAGCTTTACCGACCCGTCAGGCATTTTATCTTCAAATGTCGCAATACGCGCGGGGCCATCAACGGCCTTCAGGGTGGACCCGAAAACCAATTCGGCTTTATAGCGTTCAACATATTCCATCAGCGGCGGGACGAATTCCTTCACCCCGAACAGCACAGCGCCATTATTGTGGAACTCAATTTTAATCTTATCCAAAACACCCGACCGGCGCCAGTAATCGGCTGAGAGATACATCGCTTTTTGCGGCGCACCGGCGCATTTTATCGGCATCGGCGGCTGGGTGAACAAGGCAACACCCGACTTCAAATTTTGCACCAATGTCCAAGTATAGGAAGCCAAACCATGTTGGTAATTCGAAGTGACGCCATTTTTGCCAAGAGTCTCGGTCAAGCCATCGATTCCGGCCCAATTGAGCTCCAGCCCGGGTGCAACGACCAACGCACGATAATTGATAATCGAACCATCATCGAGGAAGACCTGATGACGCTCAGGCGCAAACCCGGCGACAGCCGCCTTGATCCAAATGGTCCCTTTGGGAATCACCGATTGCATCGGCCGTTCGGTTGATTCCGGTTTGAATATGCCACCGCCGATCATCGTCCAACCAGCTTGATAAAAATGCTGCTGACGCGGGTCGATGATCGCGATTTTCAAATCACGCCGACGCTTGAGAATGCTGGACGCCGCACCGCAACCCGCTGCACCTGCTCCGACGATTACGATGTCATAGGATGACATCGCGCACGACATGGCTTGCGATGCTGAATCATGGCGTGCAACAAGGCGCGGGCGCAACCCGGATATATCGGCATTAACGGCCGAAGCCATTTTAATCAAATGATCGACATCATCATGTCCGGCCTGATCAAGTGCCCAAAGCGAGGCGACCCTGGTGCCAGATCGACAAAATCCCAATATCGGCTGCGGCATTTCCAAAAGAGCACGACCGAACGCGGCAACATCGTCATCGCTGATGGCCCCCGCCACGACGGGGATAAATCGATATTCTAAGTCAAGCGCCGCTGCGGCCAGCGCGAGTTCAGGGTTGGCAACCTGATCAGGAGACTCTGAATCCGGACGGGCATTAATGATGCTGCGATATCCGGCCTGCTTTAACGTGGATAAATCCTCGATGCTGATCTGGGTTGAGATACCAAGACCGGCGGTGATTTTACGGTTCGTTTCCAACTTGAATATGTCCCGATATGCTTCAGGTTAAGGAGTGGCAGCATGGGCAAAAGCAGGGCCCGCCGTCCGCCAGATCATGTAGGCGGCAACGGTGAAGATGATACCTGCA
>NCAP01000141.1 GCA_002255495.1 Rhodospirillales bacterium 20-60-12
GAGATCGTGGGCGTGCTGGACAGCGATTACATCGTCGAGGCCGATTGGCTGCGCTCGATGGTGCCGGCCTTCGCCGACCCGAAAGTGGGCTTCACCCAGTCGCCGCAGGATTATCGCGACAATGACGGCAGCTTCTTCAAGCGCCTGATGTTCTGGGAATATAACGGCTTCTTCCAGATCGGCATGGTTAACCGCAATGAGCGCAACGCGATCATTCAGCACGGCACCATGACCTTGGTGCGCAAGGATGCGTTGCGGAATGCGCAAGGTTGGGCCGAATGGTGCATCACCGAGGATAGCCAGCTTGGCCTGCAATTATTCCGTGCCGGCTATGAGGCGGTCTATTCAAAACGCAGCTTCGGCCGCGGCGTGATGCCCGATGATTTCAACGCGTTCCGCAAGCAGCGTTATCGCTGGGCGTATGGCGCGATGCGGATTATGCGCGCCAACTGGAAAGCCCTGCTGAACCCGTTCAACAAGGAACTGACCCAGGGCCAGCGCTGGCATTTCGTGACCGGCTGGCTGCCTTGGATGGGAGATGCGCTGGGCCTGGTGTTCCTCGCCATGGGCCTGCTGTGGTCGGTCGGGCTGATTTTCGATCCGGTGCGCTTCCAGTTCCCCGTGCTGCTGTTCATGCTGCCGTCGGTGGGTCTGTTCGCCTTCAAAATCGCGCAAATCCTGGTGCTCTATAAAGCGCGTGTGGCCTGCGGCTGGCAGGACCGGATTGGCGCGGCGGCGGCGGGGCTGGCTTTGTCCCACTCGATCGGCAAAGCCGTGTGGAAAGGCTTGTTCACCAACAAACTGCCCTTCCTGCGGACCCCGAAAATGGAGGACGCGCCGGCTTTGATCCAGGGCCTTGTGATGGCCCGCGAAGAGGCAGTGCTGCTCGTGCTCTCATGGGCGGCTCTGCTCGGCGTCGGCTTTACCCATCATTGGGCGACACCGGAGACGAAGCTGTGGTGCGTGGTGCTGTTCACCCAGTCCCTGCCTTATCTGGCGGCGGTCTCGGTCTCGATCCTGGCCGCCCTGCCCGCGCCACAGCCGCATGCACTCCCGCGGCCGGCCACTCAGGCAGCACCGGTGCGTTCGTTCATGCACACCGCGGCGGGGGATTGATTTTCCCCCACCTCGGCGGCTCCAAAACAAAAAAAGGCCGGTGCAATGCACCGGCCTTTTTTTCGTATTCTGAGCGAAGCGATCAGGTGCGCAGAATGCTCCGGCCCGCATAGCGGGCGGAGGTGCCCAATTCGGCCTCGATGCGCATCAGCTGGTTATATTTCGCTGTCCGGTCGCTGCGGGCGAGCGAGCCGGTTTTGATCTGGCCGCAATTGGTTGCAACCGCCAGATCAGCGATGGTGGAATCCTCGGTCTCGCCGGAGCGGTGGCTCATGATGGCGGTGAAACCGGCGCGGTGGGCCATTTCCACCGCTTCGAGAGTTTCCGACAATGTGCCGATCTGGTTGACTTTCACCAGGATAGAATTGGCCGCGCGCTCGGCGATGCCGCGGCGCAGGCGCTCGGGGTTGGTGACGAACAGATCATCGCCGACCAATTGCAATTTGCCGCCCAGAGTCGCGGTCAAATGCACCCAGCCCTGCCAATCATCCTCCGCACAGCCATCCTCGATCGAGGCGATCGGGTAGCGGCCGGCGAGGTCAGAGAGATAGGCGACCATGCCGGCGCTGTCGAATTTTTTGCCTTCGCCCGCCAGATCATAGACACCGTTTTTATAGAATTCGGTGGCGGCGCAATCGAGCGCGAAGGTGACATCCTCGCCCAGCCGGTAGCCCGCGCGTTCGACCGCGCGCGCGATGAAGCCGAGCGCCTCGTCGGCCGATTTCAAATTCGGCGCAAACCCGCCTTCATCGCCGACATTGGTGTTGTGGCCGGCCTCGGAGAGAGATTTTTTCAGCGTGTGAAAAATTTCGGCACCGATGCGTACGGCGTCGGCGACGCTAGCGGCCCCGATCGGCTGGACCATGAATTCCTGAATATCGATCGGGTTATCGGCATGTTGGCCGCCATTGACGATATTCATCATCGGCACCGGCAAGGTCCGGGCGAACACACCGCCGACATAGCGGTAAAGTGGCAACCCCAGCGAGTCCGCCGAGGCTTTGGCGATGGCCAGTGAGACACCGAGAATGGCGTTGGCCCCTAGGCGGGATTTGTTCGGCGTGCCGTCGAGATCGATCATGATATTGTCGATGGCGATTTGCTCGCTGGCATCCATGCCGCCAATGGCATCGAAAATTTCATGCTCGACCGCCATTACGGCCTCACGCACGCCCTTGCCGCCATAGCGGGATTGATCGCCATCGCGCTTTTCGACCGCTTCATGGGCACCGGTAGAGGCGCCGGAGGGCACGGCTGCCCGGCCCATCGCGCCGTCATCGAGCATAACATCCACTTCAATGGTCGGGTTGCCGCGTGAATCGAGGATTTCCCGGGCTACGATATCGGCAATGGCTGACATTTTTCTCTCCGTCTGGCTGGTGCGCAGGGGGTAGCCGAGGGGGCGGAGAGGCGCAAGACGGGCTTGGGTCAGGGTGGCGGGCGTTATGCCTGCTCGGTGACTACGACGAACCGCCGCAGGGTGTGAGGGCCGAA
The DNA here is from genome assembly GCA_002255495.1 of Rhodospirillales bacterium 20-60-12. Lineage (GTDB taxonomy): Bacteria > Pseudomonadota > Alphaproteobacteria > Acetobacterales > Acetobacteraceae > 20-60-12. Next base: position 2,611 of record NCAP01000141.1, read on the forward strand.
ACTGTTGAGCATCGGGATGTCGGTGGCATCGCGGCCGCGGGCGATGGTGATACGGCCGATGCGCGGGATATTGTGGCGGGCATCGAATATGTACCAGCGCCCGCTCGGCGCGCTCATCGTCGGGTCGCTCAGAAACACTTCGAACCAGGCATTAAAATCCATTGGTGCCGGGTCACGCGGCACGCCGATATCGCCCAGATACCCGTTGCAGTAGCGCGCCGGGATGTTCAGGCAGCGGCATAACGTCACCGCCAGATGAGCGAAATCGCGGCAGACGCCGACCCGTTCCTCGAATGCGCCGAACGCGGTGCGCGTGGCGCGCGCATGTTGATAGCCGAAGCTGATATGCTGATGGACGAAATCGCAAACGGCCTGGACCTTGGCCCATCCGCCTTCAACCGAGCCGAACGTGCTCCAGGCGAATGCGGAGAGAAGATCGGTCTCGCAATAGCGGCTGCCGGCGAGAAATTGTAGCGTATCGACCGGCAATTCACCGACATCGATCGCCATCGCATTCGGGATCACCGGATCGGGTGCGCCGCTATCATCGATCAGGCCGGCGGCGCGGAATGTTACAGCGCCCGGAGACGCGCGGATGCGCCGGCAGATATTGCCGAACATATCGTGATAAGTTTCGATATCACATGGCGGCGTGACATAGAACGGTTGCTCCTGGACGATGGCGCCGCGGCAATCGGGATGAATATCGACGTTGGTGACGATCATCGTCGGTGCGGCAATCTCGATCTCGATATCAAAACCATACGAAATACGCACGACGATTCTCCGACACTCATATCTATGCCAGTTGCCCGGCATGATGAATATTTTGTTTCGCCCGGCGCACATAAAATGCGCGCCGGCAAAGCTGACACACGACAGATAGGATTGCACCAGCAAACGAAACAGAACTGAAAATACCGGATCATGTAGTGCGGCAGCACTATTAATGTGCCCACCCTACCATATGGCCAATTCGTGGCCGTAATCTGAATAGGACGTTATCTGATCTACGTGTTGTTGAAATTCGTCATATAGATTTCGAGATCGGGGTGGATGATAAAGGAGATCGAACATCATGGCTAAATCAGTCAAAACGGCTCTGGCATTGACCGCCTTGTTGGGAGCCGCACCCTTGCTCGCCGCTTGCCATACGACGGCCGGGGTAGGCCAGGACCTGTCGCAAGGTGGTCACGCGCTGACCAATGCCGCCGACGCCAATACCCCCACCACCCCGAAACCATAAATCAGAGGGAGACATGACCATGGATAAAGATCGTGTAGCGGGAATCGCCAAGCAGGTATCCGGCTCAGTCAAGGAAACCGCTGGTAAAGTGAGCGGCGATGCCAAATTGGAGACAGAGGGTAAAACCGAGAAAGCCACCGGCAAAATCCAGAACGCTGTTGGTGGCTTGAAAGACGCCCTAAAAAAATAGCGAGTTACCCGCTATATAATTTCTTTTTGTAAACAAAAAGAAACAAAAAAAGTTTCTCGATTTGGACTGTGCTCTCCAACCGCCACAGATCAAACGAGAAAAAGTTTTTTGTTTCTTTTTTTCAAAAAAGAAATATTGCCCGACGATACCGACTACAACGCCCCGCCGCGACGGCCGATAGCGGCTCCCAGACGCAGGCGCAGCGCGTTGAGCTTGATGAAGCCTGCGGCGTCCTGCTGGTTATAGGCGCCTTGATCATCCTCGAACGTGACCACGCGGGTGGAATAGAGGCTGTGCGGGCTTGAGCGGCCAATGACGATGACATTGCCTTTATAAAGTTTCAGCCTGACCTGACCGGTGACCGAATGCTGGCTTGCATCGATGGCAGCTTGCAGCATGCGGCGTTCGGGGCTGAACCAGAAACCGTTATAAATCAGTTCGGCATAGCGGGGCATCAGGCTATCTTTCAAATGGCCCGCTTCACGATCCAATGTGATGCTTTCCATCGCCCGGTGCGCGGCGAGCAAAACAGTACCGCCGGGGGTTTCGTAAACGCCGCGCGACTTCATGCCGACAAAGCGATTTTCGACCAGATCGAGCCGGCCGATGCCATTGGCCCGGCCATATTCGTTGAGCCTGGTCAGAATGGTCGCCGGCGAGAGCGCCTCGCCATTGATCGCAACCGCGTCGCCGCCGGCGAAATCGATCGAGATGATGGTCGCGTGGTCCGGTGCGGCCTCGGGGCTGATGGTGCGCTGATAGACGATTTCGTCGGGCTCGATCGCGGGGTCTTCGAGAATTTTACCCTCCGAGGAGGAATGCAGCAAATTCGCGTCAACCGAAAAGGGCGCTTCGCCGCGTTTGTCCTTGGCGATGGGAATTTGATTGGCCTCGGCAAATTCAAGCAGGCGGGTGCGCGAGGTCAGTTCCCATTCGCGCCAGGGGGCAACAACCTTGATGTCGGGCTTCAGGGCGTAATAAGCGAGCTCGAAACGCACCTGGTCATTGCCCTTGCCGGTCGCGCCGTGGGCCACGGCGTCCGCCCCCACTGCCTCGGCGATTTCGATCTGCCGTTGAGCGATCAGCGGCCGGGCGATCGAGGTGCCGAGCAGATATTGCCCCTCGTAAAGTGCATTGGCGCGGAACATCGGGAAGACGAAATCGCGAACAAAGGTTTCGCGCAAATCCTCGACGAAAATTTCCTTCACGCCGAATAATTCCGCCTTGCGGCGCGCCGGTTCCAGCTCCTCCCCCTGGCCGAGATCGGCGGTGAAGGTGACCACCTCGCAGCCATAATTGGTCTGCAGCCAGCGCAGTATAACGCTGGTGTCCAGACCACCGGAATAAGCCAGAACGATTTTTTTGACGTCTTTGGTATGTGCCATGGCCAGCCTGCTATCAGCCCGCGCGCGGCCTGCCAAGGGTTCGGGCCAGTTGGGCGAGGCCAGCCTGCTGCTGGGCGATATAGCCGCCGGTCGCCATGGCTTCGGGTGCCGCCGTATCGCCGGTGGCGGGCAGATGGGGCGTGAAATCCGCCGTACGGCAAAGCATGTCCCAGATCGGGAAGACCGCACCGTAATTCACCGACCGGCGGCCCGCGGCCATGACTCCGTGATGCACACGGTGAAATCGCGGCGAGACGATGAGGCGCTCACCGAGCCAACCGAATGACAAGCTGGTATTGGCGTGGCTGAGGCTCTCGATGAAGCGCAGCACCAGCACCAGCTGCGGGAATTGCAAAGGCGGAATGCCGATCAGCAGCGCCACCGCGCCGAACCAGAGCATCGAGACCAGATCATCGAGAATATGATTGCGGTCGTCGGACC
>NCAP01000142.1 GCA_002255495.1 Rhodospirillales bacterium 20-60-12
CCGCGGCGTTGCCGGTCGCAAGTAGCGCGTTCTGGAGTTCCTGCTCGTGCACAGCGCCCGCAATGGTCGCGACCGCGAGGCCGCCCATCGCGACACCGACAGCGCCGATGGCAAGCCCCAAGGGACTCATCAGGCGCGTCATCAAGCCGGTTCTGGCGCTCAAGGACAGCAAGGACGTTTCGAGCCGTCCATAGCGGGCTGTCGCGAGCTCCCCGACCGCATAGGCCGCTTCCCGCTGCGCCTGGGCGTTGAACGTGACCGCGACCGTGTTCTCGGTCGTCGCAACCGTGTTGACTTCCGAGGCGGCGGCAGCCGTGTCGAGCGCGCCCGCTTGCTCGAGTTGGGCCGCGGCGTTCGTGTAAGCCGCATCTGCCGCAGCGCGTTCCGCCCCAACCTGAGCGAGCAACGACTGCGCCGCCGCACTCGCCGCGAAGTTCTCGACGTTCAGGGCTTCGAGTTGGGATGCGGTGATCGCCGAGACGTAGGCTTGCGCGTTCGCGACGTTGAGGTCGCGCGCCGCGTTGATCGCATCGTAGGCCGCGACGATCTGCGCGGTAGATGCCTTTTGGCCGTCCGCCAGCATCTGCGCCGCGGTGGTCTGCGCGGCCACGAATGCGGCGTTGGAGGCCGCATAGGAAGCAGCCGCCTTGGCCTGAGTCGCCTGTAGGCTCGCGGTCCACGCATCGAGCGTGGCCGTTGCCTGTGCCGTTCCCGCCTCAACGCCGTCGGCATTGGCGACAATGGCAACGCGGATTTCTTCGTCGTTCATCGGCATATCAGCCGCCCGCCATAGCGCGAAGTTCTTCGTCACTCATCTCGCGCCGCTCCGTGTTTTCGAGGTAGCCTTGGGATCGCATCCATCCCTCGATCAGCCACTGCGTGGGGGGATGATCCTTCCAATAAGCGGAAAGATCGGCCACGTCTGCCCATGTGAGATTGTCTAGGATCTCGTCAGGTCGCCAGCCGGTAGCGTTGACGAGCCAGCCGATCAGATCCCCGCGCGTTACCCGCTTGGAGTCTCCCCGCGCAGCTCCAAAGGGAGCATTTTCAGCCCCGCCTTGTTGAGCGCCCACGTATACAATGGCAACACCGCGGACGGTGGCAGGAAATCGTCCAGCTGCGCCTTCGTTAGGTCTGGGTGGTTACGCCGGGCGCACATCAATAGCAGTTTGCGAGCCATCGATAAGAACGCCGCCGAAACCGCCGCCGGATCCTTTTGGTCCATCGCAAGGAGCGCGACACGCTCCGGCTCCATTTCATCGGTGATCCGAAGATTTGGAGGCGGGAGCGTGATCGTTGTGGTGCCGTCAGTCAGTTCAATTCCGCTTATCACGATCAGACATCCGTGTAGATGGTGATGGGCGAACCGCCGTTCGGCGCGAAGGCGTCGAAGTCCATCTCACTGATGGCAAACTTAGCCATCTGAGTCGGCAGTGAGAGCTTCGAACTGATGCACGAGTTCAGCAGGAACCGCTCGCCCGTCCCGTTGTAGGAACGCTGCAGGATCACCGAGAACGTCGGCTGCACGCCTTGGAGGCTGTTCGGGACGACAATCGTCGAGCCGTTCGTCGCGTCCGAGTAGGTGTAGCTGATGAGCACGGCGGCGGAAGCGTCGGCCGCGGCGAACGTGTAAACGCCCGTCGAGGCGTTGACGCTGTACTGTCCGACGGTGGGTCCAGCGGCGACTTCCTGGAACGCCACGCCGGTCGCGGCATACGAGACGCCAAAATCGGTGACGAAGTGGGTCGCATTGGCGACCGTGACGGTGTAGGTCGATACTGCGGGAACCGTGTCGGCTTCCTGGTACGCGAGATGCACCGTGCCCACGGAAGGCGTGACGCCGAAGAAAAGCTGCGAGTACAGCGGGCCGGAGACGTAGCCGGTTTTCGCCTTGGCGCTGTACTTGATCTGTGCGCGAGCGACGGCGAGGGGCGCCTGGTACTGGCCGTACAGCTCCTCGTTCTTGCCGGCGATCTCGAGTTGCACGTCTTGAAGGGCTCCGAATGGGACGGCATTGCCGCCCACCTTCGCGATGAGGACGCCCGAGCCGAAGCTCGCATAGTTTGCGGTCTGAGACATTGCGGTTTCTCCTGGATTATCGCGAGTGCCTAGAAACCGGCCATCACGAGGGTTATCGGAACCAATGCGACAGCGCGCTCGCCGAGCACGCCTTCGAAGATTTCAACGTCGCCGTCGATCGCGGCGTACTCGACCAATCCGCCCAATGTCTGGCGGACAGATCCAGCAGGCGGCAACATCGTCGTGCGTACCGCATCGAGCAGCAGGTTCAGCGGCGTCGACTGCGCGGCGGTTTTGTCGGTCTGGAACGTGTACAGCGCCCACGTCGCGCGAAGCGTGAGCACCGAGGGCGCGTTCGGCTGAAACCGTGAGGTCTGCTTGCCCTGCAACTGGAAAGCCGCCGGGAACTGCTCCGGGTTCAAGTCCTGGACGTTCACTAAGCGCCGGCCGGACACCGCAAAGTTCGTGACCCCTGAGAGCTTCGCGTACAGGGCTGCGAATACGGTCTCGACGGACGTCACAGGATCGCTTCCTTGACTGCGGCTCGAAGGTCGGCGAGTCCCTGCGGTGATTTCTCGACGAACGCCGAGCGCATGTAGGAGCGTTCCGGCATCTCGACGTCGGGGATCTGCACCCGCTTGGCGAAGAGCTCCATTCCATCAACCGTGAAGGCGAGCGCCTTCGCTTTGCGTGCAACGACTTCGTGCGCCGGGATCGTGCCGCCGAACTCGTGTATTCGGGCGTAGGGAACGCCCGCACCACCCCCAGCACCGCCCACGATGCCTCGGGGTGAGTCATCGGCGAGGGGGTGAACGGAGCCGCTCAAAAGCCCTGAGCGGCGGTTCAGCGCCTGCCCCGAGAGCTTCTCGGCGCGGATGTATCCGGCGAGTTCCGCCGCCCACACATCAAGAGCCGCACGCGCCTTGGCGTGGACCTTGGTCGAGACAGCGCCCAATCGCTCGATGATCGTTTGCGTGCCGGTGAATTTAAGAACAAGCATCAGAACACCGTGAAACGTTGGTACGGCATCAGCGTCGTCTTGACCGACGCGGGCATATCGGACGTGTCGAAGCCGATCGTTTGCTGGCTACCGAGCGTCTCGTTCTTTTTGTCGATCCGGGACCGCTTGGCGCGCTTGAAGGCGACGAGTTCGATACAGGCCTGCGCAACGTCCGAAGGGACGCTCGAAAAGCCAGCGCTATAGCTCACCTGGACGTTCTGTACATCCCTGCGGAACGTGTTGTAGCTGCCACCGGGGCGCAGGTAGATCGAATTGAGGTCGAACGTGTAGCCGGGAACCGTCGGGCCTGTGGATAGCGGAATCGTCACCGCGTCAATGGCGAGGCTCGAAATCGCCGTAATGGGCGAGTTGTTGAGCATCATCCGCGGGCGGTTGTTGCCGTTTCGCGTCTCGGTGTAAGCCGTGATCGCAAACGTGCGGTTGCAAAAACTCTCGATGAACGCCGAGGCGTTCGCGATCAGTGCCGTGATGACCTGATCCTCGCTTGTGTCGGTCGCGCCGATGTAGAGCGACACATCCGCGAGCGTGGTGAGCAGTGTCACAGTTTCTGCTCGATCAATTTGAAGCCGTGGCGCATCAGATCCTCGATCGCTTCACGTGGAACGGTGAAGATCCCGCGCTTGTCGGCGGTGATCGTTTTGCCGCCATGCGAAATAGCGGGCGCGCAGTCTTTCGGACCGCGCATCTGGATTTCGTCGGCCATTGGGAAACCTCGAAAGGAAAGGCGCGGGCCGAGAACCGACCCGCGCCAGATCAACGATCAGCCGTTGCCGATCCCAGACAGCACCGCCATCGCGAACGGCGCATACACGGCGAGGACTTCCTCGACGTAGATGCCGTGCTGATAGCTTCGAGTCACCGGCGGCCACTCGATGTCGTACCAGTCGCGCCGGATGTGCATCTCTGCGACGTTCGGCACGTTGTCGTTCTGGTACTGCGCCGGCAGATCTTCCGCGTAGGCGAGAATCGTGCCCGGCGGCACGTTCGGGTGCAGAACCACCGGGATCATCTTTCCCTGGCCCAGGCAGAACGGGTTGTAGTAGAACGACACGACCTGGCCCGCACGGATTTCGCCGTCGCCGCCCACGGTCACGTTCTGCCGCAAAAGCGGAGTGACGCTGTTCGCGGTGCTGCCCGACAACACCTTCGTCGTGATGTTGTTCTGCTCCTGGCTGTTCACCAGCAGGATCGAGGGCGAAACGCGATACTGATCCCAAAGCGCACGGAGCATCGTGTCGATTTCGACCACCGTGCCACGACCGGAAGCGGTCAGCGTCGCGCCGGCAAACTGCTTCGTGTAGGCGGTGCCTGAGTTGAACGCGGTCGTGAGCAGCCCGTCGAACGCTGTGTTCGCGTTCTGCGAGCTGTCCGCCGTGACGGCGGTCGCCGCCTGGCTGCCCGAGTTGAGCGGCGCGGAGAACGTCGCACTCGGCACCGTGGTGATCGACTGCAACTTTTCGCTGCCCGCCGTTCCCACAAACCACGCCCATGCGAGTTCGCCCGACTTCGCGACGACCGTGGCCGTCAAGGTCTGGCCCAACGTGACCGCTTGGGTCGCGTTCGTCGACTTCATGCCCGAACCGCCATTGAGCGGAAACGTCTGGCCGTCCTGGCCCGTAACGGTCTTGCTGGTCGCGACGCCGTTCGCCACGGACGAGTTCTGATAGCCCTCGAACGTGAGGCCGACCACGATCACGCTGTAGGTCGCGGTCGGCAGGGATGCCCCTGTACCCGTCGCGGAGAGCGTCGGGGTGTTCGCCGTGCCCAAGGCGAGGGAGGCATTGCCGCCCAAAATCGCGGCTTCCTCTTTCAGCATCGCCTTCTGCAGAACGCGCATCGACACGAGCGACCGCTCATCCTCAAAACCCTTCGCGGCGGAAACCGCTTCGAACGTAAGCGCGCCTTCCTCGCCGAGGGTCGCGTAACTCGCCGCCTTGTTCGAGGCGTTGAGGCTCATCACGCCTGCGCGCTGGCCTTCCGGCACCCAACCCGAGTTATCCCAGCCGGAGCCGATGATCGAGTTGACTTGGCGCCAGTTGGTCGCCGTGCCGCCCTTCCCGCGGACGCGCGGGATGCGCTTGCCCAGGATCGTGATGACGGGGTAGAGATTCTTCGAGGGGGCTTGCAGGTCGTAAGCGACCAGGCCGGTGCCCGTGGTGACGGTATTACCAGCCTTTGCGAGTCCACCCTCATAGACGCCTTTCAAAAGGCCGAGAGTCTGATCGGTCGGGTTCATGTGAATGCTCCAGGTATAAAAAAACCCGCTCGTGCGGGCTGGTTAAGAAACGAAAACGCCGCCCGAAGGCGGCGCTCAATCAATCGATGCGGTGAATCAGAGCGAGACTAAGCGCCGGTTGGCGTAGGTCGATTTCATCAGCGAGAGCGCGGTCGCTTCGTGATCGACCGAGCCGTCCGCTTTGGTGATCTGCGCCGGCTCTTTCGCGTCATCCGGCAGGCCCATCGTCTTATCGACGGCGGTCACGACACCTTTCGGCGGCATGGGCAGTTCGGAAAGGCGTTTGACTTCGGCGTGGATCTTCTCGAGATCGGCATTGGTGAGAATCGGCTGGCGCACCTCGAGGCGCTTGCGCTTCGAATTGCCTTCCAGGTCGAAGATGTTCGGCCGCGGCCCGATGAAGGACACGAGGCTCATGACGAGTTCCTCGCGGATCGGATCGATCGGCGGGTTCGTCACCTGCGCGAAGTTCTGCTTGAAATAGGTATAGAGCAACTTCGACTTGTCGGAGAGCGCCGAGATCGGCGTATCCGTGCCCATCGAGCCGACCGGGTCGTCCCC
>NCAP01000006.1 GCA_002255495.1 Rhodospirillales bacterium 20-60-12
ACGCCTAAACTAAAGAGCAACGCGACCAAGCCTCCCGCAAAGCCATAACGAAAAATGCGTTGGAATAGGTTAATGGTCGGATTACTCAAGTGCCCCCCCCACATATGCAAGACATAAGTATGCCCACAGAAAGATCCGCTCATCTTCACTATTCTCGAACAAGCCCTTCCAACGAGCGGTTGTAAAACTATCTCGAATACTCAATCCGTCCGGCAATTTCGGTGGTGTATTGATAGTCGAAAGCCACTTCGTTAAGGGCACACCGAATCCTTTTTTCTTGCGTTCCAACACAAAATCTGGAACCAATCCACGCAGTGCTTCTCGTAAGATATATTTACGTTGTCCGTGCCGAATTTTGTATCCACGCGGCAAGGTCTGGCAAAATGCCGCGATATCGCGATCTAGAAATGGAGAACGACTCTCAAGTGAGGCGTGCATAGTAGCGCGATCAGATTTCGTCAGAATCATCTCGGGCAAATAGAAATTTGTGTAAAATTCAAGAGATCGATCTGTGTCATTTCGAGCGTTACTTTGGTCCCAAGCTGAAATTGCATCTTCAAACAACTCTTCTGTTGATAGTGGACGCTCAAAGCACTGCACAAAATCTCCAGGTGCCAATGGACCTAGCCACACTGGATTCCATAATGCGGCTCTGTAGGACAGTCCACGAAACGTTCGGCGCAGGCGGAAGTCCAAACTCATATTCCGTTGGCTACGGGGCAATCCACTAATTATGCTTCCTATTATTGGATGCACTGAAGATGGAACCAAATGACGATAAAGTGCAGCGGCGGTAAGAGCGGCAAATGGATCATAGCCCGCAAACATCTCATCGCCACCGTCGCCCGACAGAGCTACCGTAACGGTCGCCCGAGCAAAGTGCGCTAAAATGGAAGTCGGCACGATCGATGGGTCGGCAAAAGGCTCGTCTAGCTTATTCAAAATACTGCAAGTTTCAACATGTGTATTAGCAAGGTCAATTATACGTTCGTGATGTCGACTCCCAATTGCCAATGCCGCAGAACGCGCGAATACCGACTCGTCGTAAGACGGCTCCTTGAAGCCAATCGTAAAACTATCAATCCCATCTGAGCCTCTGCATTTCGCAGCTATTGCCAGTATGGCCGTGGAGTCCAGACCGCCAGAGAGAAACACCCCGAGCGGCACATCAGCTTCTAATCTTTGCTTGACAGCAGCTTCAAGTAAACTTCGCAATTCATCTGCTAACGCCGGAATACGCGCTGCGGGTGCATTATCATCTGCCTGAATTTCAAATTTCCAGTACCGTGATACTTTAGTTTTGTTGGTATCAAGGTCAAAAATTAAAGTAGAACCAGCTGGTAGCTTGTGGATCGATTGGTAGACTGTGCCTGGCGCAGGTACATATCCGTACGCAAAGAATTTCTGTACATTTGAGGGATTGAATTCCCTTGGAATATTGACGTGGGAGTGAAGAGCCGAAATTTCAGATGCAAATGCAAATAGTTTTGGCTGATCGATGTAATAGAGCGGTTTTTCGCCAAAATGATCTCGGGCGCAGAAAATTCGTCGGCGCGATTCATCCCATATTGCAAAAGCAAACATGCCATTTAGGTGACTCGGCAACGAATCACCCCACGCAGCATAGCCATGCAATATAACCTCTGTATCAGAGTTGTTGGTCTGAAACTTATAGCCTTTTAGTTCTAATTCCACTCGTAATTCGTGATGATTGTAAATTTCTCCGTTGAAAACTATGATATGCTTCGCTAACCATGACTGCATCGGTTGCGATCCACCAGACAGGTCTAGAATTTTCAGGCGTCTAAACCCGAGAAATAACCTGTATTTTGGGTCGTCATAAATCCTCTCTTCATCAGGACCACGATGGACGAGAGCAGATGTCATCGCGACAATATCGTCGTATGAACCAGTTCCAAGGAATCCCGCAAAACCACACATATTCGTCTATGACCAATCTATATCTATATTTTGGATAGACTGGGCAGCTATTTCTTTCACATAATATATTTTTTTTGATTGCGACTCAAAATAAACTCTAACAGCAATTTCTGCCAATAACCCAATTAGTATGCTCATAATTCCCATCATAAATGACATTGCAACCAAAAGCGGCAATGGCGTTAAGATCATTGACAAATGTTTAAAGAATTTGAGATATAATACGTCCCCTAAAGTTAGAGCAGATACGAGGAGCCATAATATACCGAAGCCACCGAAGACATAAATCGGCTTCCCAATCCAGCGATCCAAAAAACACACCACGATAAGATCAAGTATGACTTTTAGTATTCTTATTGTACCGTAATTTGATTTCCCGAACGCTCGCGGGTGATGTTTTACTTCGATCTCGGTAATACGGGCTCCGTACCATGACGCGTAGATAGGGATAAACCTGTGCATCTCACCATAGAGCTTTACGTGAGTAATTACTGATCGGCGATACGCTTTTAGCGAACACCCATAATCATGAAGTGCTACGCCAGAAAGTTTTGAAATAATCCAGTTGGCCCGACGACTCAAAAAGTTTCGTCTAATCGGAGAATCGTTCCTATTTCGTCGCCATCCAGAGACAACGTCGAATCCTTCGTTGAGTTTGTCGAGTAGCCGTGGGATGTCCATTGGGTCATTTTGCAGGTCAGCATCGATCGGAACGATAATTGTGCCAACTGAATTATCAAGGCCCGCCATCATCGGAACCGCCTTCAATCGTGTTTCAAAAGCCGCGATTTTCGTTAACACATCAAATGAACGATCTGAACTTCCATCGTCTACTGCGATGATTTCGAATTTTAAAGTAGTTTGGTCGAGTGTCTCAATGATTTTAGAAATTAAAATCGGGAGCGCCCGCTCCTCGTTGAAGATCGGAACAATAATCGACACTAAATCAAGGTATTTTTGCTTATGCACCGCTAATAGTTCTCCCAAATTGATACCCTTGAAAGCCATTAATGACACACATGATATCCCCCATCCAAAATCCAAAAGTCGTATTCGCTAACGACGATTCCAAGTTATTCACCACTCAGGCCACCCTTGCATGCGATTCCCTAATCAAATCAACCGGCTGTTGAAGGAGCCGCAACGCCATCACTGCAGCGCAGAGGAGCAAAATGGGTGTCAGGAGGATGTGGATGAGGCTTGTTGTCAGAAGGCAGAGGCCGGGCCAGGTGAATAGCAGCACGTCGAGAAAGCCGATGCGCCAGTCGCGTTGTTCAGCCAAGCAAAGGAGAGCGATTGAATAGCCTGCCATGTCATCAACATAGCCGTAAGGTGAGCATAACAGTGTGAGAAACACGGTGATTGCCATACGGGCGAGCGGGTTGACGCTCTGAGTGCGCCACACGTGCCACACCATGATTGTTGCCAGACCGGCGCTGATGATTTGGGCGGTGTAGGCGACCGCGAGGTTGCTGCCCAGGCTGCGCGCCATCCAGAATATTGATACGCCAATTGTTTGATAACCTTGCGGGTAGATGTCCTCCAAAATGCCGCGGCTGTTGGCCGGTGCGTTGGCCCAGAAATTGGACCAAACGGAGGGGCCGAATGACAAGGTCACTAAGGCGGCTAGCACCGCCGTGATGGTGCAGGCCATGGCGATGGCGCGGGCGTTGCGCTGTGCCAGCCAGACGATGGGTATCAGCAGGGCAATTTGCGGCTTGAGGATCATGATGGCGGTCAGCCCGCCGCTGAGAGGCGGCCGGCGCGGTGCGGCGAGCAGTGAGGCCACAAACGCCGCGCCGACGAGGGTGCCGTATTGGCCCAGCATCATGGAATAGATCGACGCCGGCGAGAAAATGCCGAGCAGAATAACCGGCCATGACAGCCGCACCAGCCGCAGCAAAAATGCGGAACCGAGAACGCTCAACAGCGTCCATACGATGTAGCTGGTTCTGAGGCCCATCCATGACATAGGCACGGCAAGAAGCAGGTTGAAAGGCGGATAGATCCAATCGGTCGTGATGATGCGCGCGCCGAAATATGCGCGCCGCCACAACTCGAAGAGATAGGATGAATAAAGCGTATCGGTGCGCCCGGAGGCAGCGAGCTTGCCGGCTGCCCATAAATTGGCGAAATCGCCCTCGGGCATTGTACGGGTGGTATTGAGTGCAAATCTGATGCCGTGCGCCCAGCGAACCTCGAACGCGATGGCAAACACAAAAACCACCATGGCGCCCAGTAAAAAGGCCATCACCAAAACCGCCAGCGGTTTGAGGCGCAGCGAACCCCTGCCCGGCTCAGCCACCGGCGACGCGGTAGAGGTCGTAGCCGCCTGGCGTTGGGGGTTCAACGCGCTTGAGCCAAGGTGGGGGATGGCCGGCGAGAATTGAATCGAGCAATGAATCGTCCGGCGCGCCCTGGACCAGCAGCGAATGGCCGGCGGCGGGGCACACCAGGACCAGTTGCGCATGCGTGGCGCGGAAGGCGGGCGGGATTTGGGTGCCCGCGGGCGCCCGCCAGGCGGCGCGCAGGCGCAGGAACCCGGCAATGCCGTTTTGATAGAGCGAGCCGACGGTGATGATGTTTGTTCGCCATAGGAGTTCCGGTGTGTCGTTCACGTCAGCCAGCACAATATAGCCGGCATAAGGCGCTAAATTCTTGCTGAATAGATTTAAATCGCACGGGGTGAGATGATTTGCGGGGCTTGGATGGCCGGCGGGCACAAAAACCGCGAGGCGGGGTGCGACGACCATCAAGGCCACCAGCGCGATGCGGGAGAGCATGGCGCCGAGCGTGTCTTCGCCGAGCGCGCTTGTGATGTCGGTCAGCATGACCGGCAGAAGCCCCGCCGCCATAAGGGATGAGAACGGCGAGAAACGGGCGAATCGGAGGGCGAGGACGAGCGCAAATATCAGCGCGGCCATGGTGTAGAGCCAAATCCAGTGCTTGCGGCGTTGCCAGGAGAGGCCCGCATAGATCAACGCCACCACACCGGGGAGCAGAAATTCCACCGCCATGGGCCAGCTCTGGATGGGCTGCATTTCAATGATCGGGCCGAAAAACCGCTTGGCGTCGGCCGGGCTCATCAATCCGAACGGGCCGAGGGCGACTTTGGGGAATAAAGCGAGCCAGGCCAGAATGCATAAGCCGCCGAGCGGGATGGCCGCGATCGGGCGCGGGCCGATCCGCCCGAGCGCCCAGGTGAGCAGGGCGACATCGACCCCGAGGGCGACATAGACGATGGAAAGCCGGTCAATTTCCGGGGTGAGCCACCCGCCATGGGGCGGATCGAGCAGGCAGGCGGCGAGCAGCATGAGGGCGAAGGCGCGGCCGACCACGCCGATCGGGGCTGCTTGATTACCCAGCCAGACCAGGAAAAACCCGCCGAATAGGAGGAGAATGAAGGGCATGGTCTCAGGCGTGATCCAGATGGCGATGCCGCCTGCCGCACCGGCGAGCCAGGCGGGGTGGCTGGCGCCCGCGCGAGCGCGGACCAGACAGCCGGCGCAAAACGCGATCGGCACGAGTAAAATGACGTGATGGGTGACCACGCCGGGCAGGGCGTAATTGGCCAAAGCGGGCATCAGCACCGCGGCGATGGGGGCGAGGAGGAGAAATTTCCGTCCAGCGAAGGGGGCGGCGGCGAAGGCGATACTGAGCCCGAGCAAGCCGACGGCGATGGGCCCGAACGCGACGCCGGCGACGAATAGAGCCGATTTCCAGCCGAGCCAGGGGGCCAGAGGGGCAGCCATGACGAGCAGGAGGGCATCGAGCAGGCGGGACCATTCGACCAGAACCCCGGCGCCGGAATCGTCGCGGGCGACCATATTGGTCAAATGCCCGGCCTGGATGCCCTGCCAGATGCGCTCCAGGCGCATATAGCTGTCGGGGTCGCTCAGGGTGCCGTGCAGCACGGCATGCCAGTTCAGAAAGCCGGCCACGATGTTCAGCGCGACGCCGAGCAGAAAAATCAGCCCCCAGCCGGGTTGTCCGGCTGAGGGCTGGGCGACATTAATGCTCAAGAGGGCGCGCTCAAGACAGGGCGGCCATGACCCCTCAATCGCAGGGGTTAATCGGCGGCCAGGGCGATTTGCTTACGCGACATTGCCCTTGTGACATATTCCTCGGTGGCTTCGGCGACCTGATCGGCATGATTGGCAAACACATGGTCCGCCCCCTGATAGACCCGGTAATCGATGGCGACGCCTTTTTGCAGATTCAATTTGTCGACCAGTTTGCGCACCGAGTTTTCCGGCACCAAATCGTCCGAGTCGCCATGGATCATCAGCCCGCTGCACGGGCATGGGGCGAGGAAGCCGAAATCGTAATGCGCGGCGGGCGGGGCAACACTGACCCAGCCTGAAACCTCGGGCCGGCGCATCAGCAATTGCATGCCGACAAAGGCGCCGAAGGAGTAGCCCGCGATCCACAAGCCGGCATGGCCGGGATTGAGCGCCTGCATCCAGTCCAACGCGGCAGCGGCATCGTTGATTTCGCCCATGCCGCCGTCGAACTTGCCCTGGCTGCGGCCGACGCCGCGGAAATTGAACCGCATCACGGAGAAGCCGAGGCGCTGGAACACCTGATACATCGTGAAAGTTATGCGATTATTCATGGTGCCGCCATGCAGCGGGTGCGGGTGCAGGACCAGGGCCAGCGGCGCGCCGCGCTCTTTGGCATGGTGATAACGACCCTCAAGCCGGCCATCTGGGCCGGTAAACATCATCTCAGGCATTTTGTGTTTAATCCGCTTTCCGTCTAAATCCGTTGTACCCCGCAGCCTGAACCCCTGACGGCGATCCGGGCTGCAATCATGTTTCTGGCCTGTATCGGCCCGATAAGCTTATGAGTTGGCTCCCGATCTGCCCCTCTTAAAATCGACTACCCCAATCTGACACCCAGCGTGGCGCCGAACCTGGCGCCCAATCTGACCCCCAACTTGACCCCCCAACTTGACCAACGCCCAGCGGATACCCAGTTGCCGTGCAAGCGCAGAGATGGTTGACTAGATGATAAGCAATTGTCGCCCAACCTCTGGCCGACATAGTATAAGAGCAGTTCACCAATTTTTCTATGGAATTGTCGCATGGCCTTCATGTTTTTGCGTGAGAGCATCCAGGCTTACCGGCAGCGCGACCCCGCGGCGCGGTCGAATTTGGAAGTTCTGCTTTGCTATCCGGGGCTTCATGCGGTTGGGGTGCATGCGCTGTCGCATTTCTTCTGGACCCGTCAATTCTACACGCTGGCGCGGTTTATCTCGCACCTGGGGCGGTTCCTGACGGGCATCGAAATTCACCCCGGGGCGACGCTGGGCCGCCGGTTGATCATCGATCACGGCATGGGTGTGGTGATCGGCGAGACGGCGGAACTGGGCGATGATGTTTATATATATCATCAGGTTACGTTGGGCGGCACCAGCAGCGAAATGGGCAAGCGGCACCCGACCATCGGCCATAACGTGATCATCGGCGCGGGGGCGAAAGTGCTCGGCGCCATTTTGATCGGCGATAATGCGCGGATCGGGGCGAATGCCGTGGTGGTGGCCGAAGTGCCGGCCGGCACCACGGTGGTGGGGATTCCGGCGCATCCGGTCGAGCGCACCAGCAAGCCGCGTTTCGATGCCTATGGCACGCCATGCGATCCGTGCCTTGACCCGCTCTTGCAGGAGGTCGCGACCTTGCGGGCCGAATTGAACGATTTGGAAGGCCGGCTGGACCGCGAGGCCCGAGCGACCGCGCCGAGCAAGAACTGAGTTTCATCGACTTGGTCTATTTGGATGCCAATGCCTCCGAGCCGCTGCATCCGGCAGCCCGGGCGGCGATGCTGGCGGCGCTGGAGCAGCCGGGCAACCCGGCTTCCATCCATGGCGCGGGGCGGGCGGCGCGGCGGGTGTTGGAATCGGCGCGGGAGTCACTCGCCGCGCGGTTCCATGCGGCACCGGGCGATTTGATTTTCACCTCCGGGGCGACCGAGGCCGATGCGCTGGCCATTCATGCGCTGGGGGCGGGCCGGCCGGTTCTGATCGGCGCGACCGAGCATGACGCGGTGCGGGCGGCGGCGCCGGGGGCTGTTATTATTCCCGTGCGGCAGAGCGGCGAGGTTGATCTGCCGACGCTTGAGGCATTGCTGCGCACGCATGAAAACGCCTTGGTGTGCCTGATGTCGGCGAATAACGAGACCGGCGTGCTGCATCCGCTGGCGGACGCGGCTTCGTTATGCGCGAGATATCACGCGCTGCTGCATGTCGATGCGGTGCAGACCGCCGGGCGGGTGGAGATTGATTATCTGGCCCTGGGGGCTGCGAGCTTCGCCGTTTCGGCGCATAAACTGGGTGGGCCGCTTGGGGCGGGGGCGTTGATTTGCGCGGCGGGCCTGGCGGATCATATCAAGCCCTTGATTGCCGGTGGCGGGCAGGAACGCGGGCGGCGCGGCGGCACGCCGGCTTTGCCGGCGCTGGCCGGCTTTGCCGCCGCCGCCATGGTGGCGCGGCCCGATTTAAGGGCGGCCCGCGAGCGGATTGAACAGGCCGCGCGCGCCTGCGGCGCATTGGTGATGGGCGAGGCGGCACCAAGGCTGGGCAATACGAGCTGCCTTGCTCTACCCGGGGCTCGGGGGGGGGTTCGGGCGGAGACGCAGGTGATTGCCCTGGATATGGCGGGCTTTTGCGTCTCAGCGGGATCGGCTTGTTCCTCGGGCAAGGTCGCGCGGAGCCATGTGCTGGCCGCCATGGGGTATGCCGATCACGCGGGCGATGCGATCCGGGTATCGCTGCCGTGGAATCTGCGCGATGGCGATGTCGATCAATTCATCGTTGCATACCGGGCGATGGCCGAACGCGCCTTGCGCAAACCAGGCGATATCTCTAGTTCCCCTCCTGTTCGCGCCGCCTGAGCGGCGCCTGTTCCGGGGATTGCCATGCCGACCATGATTTTCGTTGAACGCGACGGCACTGAACGCGCGGTGGACGCGCCGATCGGCCTTTCGATATTGGAGGTCGCGCATAAGCACGGCATCGATATCGAGGGCGCGTGCGAGGGCTCGCTGGCCTGTTCGACCTGCCATGTGATCATCGACCCGACCTGGTATGAGCGGCTCGCCAAAGCGAGCGAGGACGAGGAGGATATGCTCGATCTGGCGTTTGGGCTTGAGAAAACCTCGCGGCTGGGCTGCCAGATCGTGATGAGCGAGAGCCTGGATGGCTTGCGCGTCAAATTGCCGTCCTCCGTGCGCAATAATATGGCCTGATCGGATTATGCGTATCGTCGTTGCCATGTCGGGGGGGGTGGATAGTTCGGTTGTGGCCGGGCTGATGCATCAGGCCGGGCATGAGGTGATCGGCGTGACCTTGCAGCTTTACGACCAGGGGGCGGCCGCCGGGCGCCGGGGTGCGTGTTGCGCGGGGGCGGATATTCATGACGCCAAACGCGTGGCTGACCGGCTGGGTTTTGCCCATTACGTGATCGATGCCGAGCAGATATTCCGCGCCAGCGTGATTGATGAATTCGCCGATTCCTATGCCAATGGCAGCACGCCCGTGCCCTGCGTATCGTGCAACCAGCATCTGAAATTCGGCTTTTTGCTCGACATGGCGCGCGACCTTGGTGCCGAGGCGATGGCGACGGGCCATTATGTCAAGCGCGTCGAGGGGCCGGATGGCGCGCAATTGCATGTCGCGGCGGACCCGGTGCGCGACCAGAGCTGGTTCCTGTTCGCCACGACCCGCGAGCAACTGGAATTCTCCCGCTTTCCACTTGGTGACATGCAGGACAAGGCGCAGGTTCGGGCGATTGCCGCTGAGATGGGTCTGGCGGTGGCCGACAAGCCCGACAGCCAGGATATTTGTTTCGTGCCGAGCGGATCTTACGCCGATATCGTTACCAAATTGCGCCCTGAGACGGCGGAGCCCGGCGAGATTGTGACGGCCGCGGGTGAGGTGGTTGGTGCGCATCAGGGCATCGCCCGCTACACGGTTGGCCAGGGCAAAAGGCTGG
Source organism: Rhodospirillales bacterium 20-60-12 (assembly GCA_002255495.1). Taxonomy (GTDB): domain Bacteria; phylum Pseudomonadota; class Alphaproteobacteria; order Acetobacterales; family Acetobacteraceae; genus 20-60-12. Next base: position 9,933 of record NCAP01000006.1, read on the forward strand.
GCGAGGCTTCCGAGCGTGACGGCGCGCGGCAGATTGTTACCGCCATTGATGCCGCCACGCGGCGGATTGTCATCGGCCCGCGCAGCAGCGGTGCGCGCTTGGTGCAGATTGAGCGGGTGAATTGGTTGATCGAGCCGCCGTCATCGGCGCTGCGCGCGCGGGTCAAATTGCGCGCCCGTCAGGCGCCGGAGCCTGCCCAGATCATGCGCACGGCACAAGGTGCGGAAATTCATCTCGATGAGCCGGGCCTTGCCGCACCCGGACAGGCTTGCGTGATTTACGACGGCACCCGCGTTCTGGGCGGCGGGTTTATTGCGGCCCCTGCACGGCCGTAGAGCGGCCGGCAAAGCATTTCGGATCTGCCCGCGATGGATTTATGCCGGGGCCCGATGATAGCGATATCGATATTATTCTGACTTCGATCGAATTTAATTGATTCCGGCGGGATAATTCCGTTACGTATGCGCTTACAGGTTGCAAGTATGAATGTTTGCAACCGCAGAGGGCAAATTTGTCATGTCGCAGACAATCGGAATTCCCGCCGGCGCCTCTTATGATCTGACGACCGCTTTGAGCGGCACGATCCTGGCCTTTGCGGGCACTCTGGCGACTTTGACGCTGGAGCCACAGGATATTTTGGGCAGCTTGGGCAGCAACGGCACCATGAGCGTCAGTCTGGGTGGCGTGGTGGAGAATATGCAGCCCACGGACCGGGTGATTATCAATGATATCGAGCAGGTTTATGCCGGTTTGCTCAGCGGGCCGAGCGCCATGGCGGAATTGACCGCTTTTGACAGCGCCATCAGTTTTGCGGCCCTGACCCATATTGATTTCGTCATCGATCCGGGCGGGTCGATCAGCGGGGCTTTGGGTGCATCGGCGGTGTATCTGCCGGCCATCGATGAAGCGATATTCGGTGCGGGGGTTTTGGCCGACACGATCGATATCAAGCCGCTTTTGATCAATGGCTCTTACGAGGCCATCATCACCTCGCCAGAGCCGGTCAATCCTTGCTTTTTGCGCGGCACGCGGATCAGCACAGCACGCGGTGAAATCCCGGTCGAAGAGCTGGCCGTGGGCGATTTGGTGCCGACGATTGGCGGGATCATGCGGCCGATCATCTGGGTGGGGCAGCGCCGGGTCGATATCACACGCCACACACGCCCGGCGACGGTGCGGCCGATCCGGATCAAGAAAGGCGCTTTGGCCGAGGGCATACCGCGGCGGGATTTGCTGCTTTCGCCTGATCATGGGTTGTTGCTCGAAAATGTTCTGGCGCAAGCAAAGGATATTGTGGATGGCGATGTCATCGCGCCGGACATGAACGCAAGATCGGCGCATTATTTCCATGTCGAACTTGCTGAGCATGACGCTTTGTTCGCCGAAGGGGCGGCGGTTGAGAGCTATCTCGATACCGGGCAGCGCGGCGTGTTCGCGCACGAGACGGCGCCGGTTATTTTGCATCCAGATCTGATGAATTTATGCCGCGAAAGCCAGGGTTTTGCGCCGCTCTGCACCAAGGGGGACACGCTCGCGCTGATCCGCACGCGCCTGCATGAGCGCAAACGCGCGCTGGGGTATGTGATGATCCAGGCGCCGGTATGGTTGAAGGCGGGTCCGGTCATTTTGTCACCTTTCGAAGCTGAGCCTGGTCTTTTGCAATTTGATCTGCCCGATTTTGTGAGGCGGCCGCGTTTGATGGCGGGACAATTCGTGCCGGCCTACACTGACCCTGGGGCGAGCGATCATCGCGTGCTTGGCATGTCGATCGCGCGGGTGACGTTGGATGATGAAATTCTGAACCTGGACCGGGTGATCGATGCGGGTGACCGCCATCCGCGTGCGCCGGAGGACGTGGCGATTTGGTTACGCGGCGATTGCGATTTGCATTTGCCGTGGGCAGGCCGGCAATTAAGCATCCGCTACACGGGGCTGCCGCAGATTTGGCAATCTATGGTTGTTGATGCATCGCAATACGCAATAAATTCTGAAAATATGCACAATATATCAGGATAAAATTGATCGACTCCTGATATTTATGTTGCTGCGCTGACCAGAGGGACGTATTAAAGCTGCGTCAGGGAGGCGATGCGATGTCGGGCATAATCGTAAGTGACGGAACGCCGGTAACCTTAACGAGCGGCCTCAATGGCGGCAACGTGACCTTTGCCAATAGCCCGACGCCTGGCGGCACCTTGGTTGTTGAACCGGGGGCGATCGGGGTGAGCACTTCGGTATCGGCCGGCGTGACGTCGGTGATCAGTGCGTATCTCGGCGGCAATATCGAGGGGTTCAGGCCCGGCGATACCATCGTCATCAGCAATCTCGAGCAGCTTTATGCCGATCTCGACAAAGCGCCTTCGGCGGCTGCCAATAATGCGTTATTCAACTCCGATATTTCGATTGCAGCGGCCAATGGCGTCGCGTTTTACGTCAAGCCGGGCGGTTATGTGACCTCGAATAATTTGTTTATAAATTTTGAGTTATCCACTCTGGAGCCCGTCATAGAGCCGTATTTTGGGCTCATTGACGAAGCCCTGTTCGGCTCCAGCACATTGACCGGCACGTTGACGATTGCCGCCGTGACCGACATGTCGGGCAGTTTCGTCAACGGGGTCATAACCTCGGCGCAGACCATCAGTGCGGCATGTTTCGCCGCCGGCACCCGGATTGCCACGGCCACGGGTGGGACAAAGGGCGAGGTAAAGGTTGAGACGCTGCGGGTGGGTGATGTTGTGCGCACGATGAGCGGCAAAATGCGGCCCATCACCTGGGTTGGCCATCGGGACATCGATATCACGCGCCATCCTAAACCGGAATCCGTCCGCCCTGTGCGGGTTCGCGCCGGGGCGCTGGCTGAGCAGATTCCCGCACGCGATTTGATTTTATCGCCCGATCACGCGCTTTACCTCGAGGGGCGGTTGGTGCCGGTGAAAGATCTGATCGATGGCGATTTGATCGCGCCGATGACCGGCGCCCAGAAAGTGACTTATTTTCATATCGAACTGGATGGGCATGATATCCTGCTCGCCAATGGCGCCCCTGCCGAGAGTTATCTTGATACCGGCAATCGTTTCATGTTCGAGGATGCGGGCGCGCCGATGATTTTGCACCCCGATTTGATGGCCGTGTTTCGCGACGTTAAGGGGTGCGCGCCGCTTTGCACGGATGGTGCCGATTTGGCGAAGATTCGCAGCGTATTGCATCGACGCAAACAGGCGCTCGGTTTTCGGATGCAGGCCGCGACACCCTGGCTGAAACATCCGCAGATGATTCTCTCGGCGATTGAACCTGAGCCTGGATTATTGTTGTTTCATCTGCCCGGGCAGGACATTACATTCATGCTGATGACCGGCGCGTTCGTGCCCGCTTATATCGATCCATCCTCGGCCGACCATCGGCAGCTTGGCATGTGCATCGGCCATGTGACGCTGGATGGTAAGCGGCTGGCTGTTGAAGATGTGATCGATCAGGCCGACCGTTACCCGCGCGCCGAACATGATTTGGGTATTTGGACCAAGGGCGATGTCACACTCAGTCTGCCTCATCCAGGGACCGAGCTTGTGATTGGCTACACGGCGCTGCCGATCATGTGGCGACGCGCGGCCTGATTGTTCACTTTGTCGATCAATTTCATGCGTTCAGATTGAATGTTGCGGTTAATCTAAACGCAGATTGATTTCATCGGGCCACGGGTTTCCGCCGGCGACAGCGCCGAATGAGGGTTGTTTATCGCCCTGATGGGACAAAACAAGCCGCTTGAGCCGGCCATCCGGTGTGTTTTGCCCTCCGCTGGACAGAGGTTTTCAGCCTGAGATTTATGTCATTATAGGCGCCTTAAATTTAATCTAACGCTTACGCGCAAGTTAATCGATGCCTATTTCGGCCAACACAACCTATACAATTAGAAGTGGTTGATTTGGCTGTATATTAGGATAAACCTGCCAAAACAGGGAGATTTTGAAATATTAAGTATCATTTTTCAGAGTAGTTTTGATAAATTCTATAATTTACATATTTGTTGACCAAACGTCGATTTCGTCTCAAATTCGGACGAAATAGCGAGGGGGAACATATTATGTCCGGTTCAGTTTACGATACGATCACGAATGGCCAGACGTTAACGTTAACGTCTTCACTTAATGGCGGGTCGGTCGATTTCAGCGGCACGTCGGGTTCTTTGATCATCGATTCCAGCGCCGTCAGCGGGTCTGCGGCTGCGCCATCAACACTCCTGGTCGATGGCAAAGTGTTCAATTTTGGACCCAATGATAATGTTGTGCTCAGTGATATCGTCTCCGACCTGAGCAAAATCGGCTATAATAATATCGCTACTCTTCTTCCTGACTTGTTTCTCGGCGACGCATCGCCGAGTCTGACCATCACACCGGGCGCCGCAACAGGCGCTGTGGTTAATGGTATCCCGCTTTATGGTTCTCTGACCTCGAATAATAGCCTATTTGGATTTGTCGCAGCGCCAGGTTCGGCAAATTATAATTCCATTATGGCGTCGCTTGAACTGATCGAGATTCAGTCACTCGGCAAGAATTATTCGAATTCGGCCTTGTCCAACGCGACCTTCTCGCTTGATTTGTCCAGTGCGGTTGTCAATGGCACGACCATTTACAACGGCACGCTGCACACAACCCAGGACGTCAATATCAATCCCCACCCCTGTTTTGCCGAGGGCACGCGCATTGCCACGTTGCGCGGCGAGATTGCGGTGGAGGCGTTGAAAATCGGCGATGCGGTTGTCCTCGCCGATGGCCGGAATTGCCGGATCAGCTGGATTGGTCAGCGGGATTTGGATATTGAGCGCCATGCGCGACCCGAGCAGGTGCGGCCCGTGCGGATCAGCGCCGGCGCCTTTGCCGCCGGCATTCCCAAACGCGACCTCGTTGTCTCGCCCGATCATGCGTTCCTGATGGAGGGCGTTCTGGTGCAGGCGAAGGACCTGGTTGATGATGTGACGATCAGGTTTGATCGCTCGATCCGCCAGATCCGCTATTTCCATGTCGAATTGCCGGCCCATGACATTTTACTGGCTGAGGGTGCTGCGGCCGAATCCTTCCTCGATACCGGCCATCGCGGTGTGTTCGACAATGATGACGCGCCGGTGATTTTGCATCCTGACATGATGCAAAACCGGCGCGAGGCACAAGGATGCGCGCTGCTCTGCACCGGTGGCGAAACGCTTGCCCTGATTCGCCAGACGCTCAGCGCCCGCAAGGCGGCTTTGGGTTACCAGGTGAGCGAGACGACGCCATGGCTGAAAGCAGGCGGGATGATTCTGGCCCCCGATATCAGCCAGAGCGGGCAATTGACGTTTCATCTGCCCGATCATGCGGCTGGAGCCTTAATATCCGTGGAGTTGCTCAGCGGCTGCTTCTCGCCGGCCAGCATTGAACCGACATCAGATGATCATCGCAGCCTTGGCATGGCGATTGCCGGTATCTCGCTCGATGGCGAGATGCTGGAGCTTGAGAATGTCATCCCGGCATCGCACCGCCACCCGAGGGCGGAGGGCGACAGCGCGATTTGGACCACCGGCAACACGATGCTGATTTTACCGCCTGAGGGCACGATATTGACCATTCATTATGCCGGCCTGCCGCGGGATTGGCGCCGCCTGCCGGCCAAGTCATCCAATGCTGCGAGGGCCCAGGCGGCCTGACCACGCATGATCCATCCGAGGCTCTCTGCGGATAGACGGCCGCCGCAGTCAAGGGCGGCCTGATACAAAACGCCTTCAACGCCCAGGTTGAAGGCGTTTTGCATGGCGTGCCGCCGATCACGGCGCCGATCACGCCAATGATGATTGGTTTTCCTGAGCGGCGTCGCTATAGTTATGGGGGGTCGCTCTCGTGCCACGCGAGCGGACCCGGCTTGGCATCCCAAACTTGAGCCGTTCTCGGCTGACTGACATAACAACGCAACTATCGCCGCATGGCGACAACAACAAAAGGAACTCAACCGTGGCCGCTGAAAAATCCCAGAACGTGCAGGACGTATTTCTCAATCACGTCCGCAAAAGCAAAACCCCGGTCACCGTGTTTTTGGTGAATGGCGTCAAATTACAGGGCGTGATCACCTGGTTCGATAATTTTTCGGTGCTGTTGCGCCGGGATGGCCACACGCAGCTTGTTTATAAGCATGCGATCAGCACGGTTATGCCTGGTGCGCCGATCCAGCTTTTTGACGCCACCAAGGCCGAGACCGGTGCCGCGCAAGCCGGGTCCACCGGTTCGACCCTGAGCCTGGGCCAGCGCAACGACATGCCGCAGGATAGTGACATGTAATGGCGCGCCAATGTCCCATGACATGTTGATATGACGATCAGCGGGGCCTCACGGGCGGCGGTTTTGCTGCCTTGGGAGAAATCGGGCCATGCCGCGCGGGCGGGCGAGGCGAGGCTGGCCGAGGCGGTCGGCCTGGCTGCATCGATCGGGCTGGTGATCACGCATAGCGCGATCATTCCGCTGCGTGCCCGCAAGCCGGCCACTTTGTTCGGCGAAGGCCAAGTGGCCAGCATAGGTGCCGCCATTGCCGAGCAGGAGGTTGCGGTTGCCATCGTCGATGCGACACTCACCCCGGTTCAGCAACGCAATCTGGAGCGGGCCTGGGGCTGCAAGGTGATCGACCGGACCGGTTTGATTTTGGATATTTTCGGCGAGCGCGCCCGAACCAGCGAAGGCGCTTTGCAGGTCGAGCTCGCGCATCTGGATTATCAGCGCTCGCGGCTGGTGCGGTCCTGGACCCATTTGGAGCGCCAGCGCGGCGGCTTCGGGTTTCTGGGCGGACCGGGGGAAACCCAGATCGAGGCGGATCGGCGTTTGATCGGCAATCGGATTGCCCGGCTGCGGCGCGAGCTTGAGGAGGTGCGGCGCACAAGGCAACTGCACCGCGCCGCGCGCAAGCGCGTGCCCTACCCGATCGTGGCGCTGGTCGGTTACACCAATGCCGGCAAATCGACCTTGTTCAACGCCCTGACCGGGGCTGCGGTGCATGCCGAGGACCAGCTATTCGCGACCCTCGACCCGACGATGCGCGGCATTGTGCTGCCCTCCGGTCGGCAGATTATCCTCTCGGACACTGTGGGGTTCATCAGCGAACTGCCGACCGAATTGGTGGCGGCGTTTCGGGCGACACTTGAGGAAGTCGCTGAAGCGGATTTGCTGCTGCATATCCGCGACGCCGCCCACCCCGACACCGCCGCCCAGCGCAGCGATGTCATTGGCGTGCTCGACGGCATGGCCGCCCAGGGGATTTTGAGTGCGGATTGGGCGCAGCATAGTCTTGAAGTGCTCAATAAATCCGACCTGCTGCCCCACGATGCGACAGCGCCGGCGGGCAATGACATTGTGATTTCAGCCCTCACCGGCACTGGATTGCCGGGCTTGCTGGCCGCCATTGATCAGCGTCTTTCAGCGTCATTGGAGACCCTGACTTATGATCTGCCGGCCGAGGATGGCGCGCGGCTGGCCTGGCTGTATCGCCATGGCGAGGTGATTGCGCGCGACGATCGTGAGGATGGGGTGCATGTCACGGTGCGTCTGGCGCCTGCCGACCGCGCGCGCTTCGAGCCGGGATGAGGCTGGATAGAGCCGATATTTCGGCCATTTTGGAGCTGCTGCGCGAGGTCTCCAGCCGGGACATCATGCCTCGTTTCCGGCATTTATCGCCGGCGATGATCCGCCAGAAAACCGGCCGGCTTGACCAGGTGACCGAAGCCGACGAGGCCGCGGAAGCAGCCCTGGCGCAGGGGTTGCGGGCGCTGTTTCCGGGCACCGACATCATCGGCGAGGAGCAGGCTGCGGCTGATCCATCATGTCTGGCGCTGATCGAGGGCGACCGGCCGGTGTTCATCATCGATCCGATCGACGGCACTGGCAATTACGCCGCTGACCTGCCTTTATTCGGGGTGATGGTTGCGCTGGTCCATCGCAACAGGACGCTGGCGGGGTTCATTCATGACCCGGTGGGCGATGATACCGCCATCGGCCTCGTGGGCGAGCCGGCCTGGATTGAGCAGCGCGATGGCGACAAAGCCTTATTGCAGGTGGCCCCTCCAGTGCCGGTGGGGCAAATGGCCGGCGCGATTTCCTGGCGGTTTCTGCCCGAGCCTTATCGCACGCGGATCATGAACCGGCTCGATCGGGTTGCCGCGAGTTGGGATTATCGCTGTGCGGCGCATCAATATCGGATGCTTGCCGGCGGCCATTGCGAAATCCAGCTATTCGGCCGCACCTTGCCGTGGGATCATGCCGCGGGGGTGTTAATCCATCGCCAGGCCGGCGGTTATGCGGCGAAATTCGATGGCGCGCCCTGGCTGCCCAGCGACCGCGCGGGCGGGCTGATTCTCGCACCGGATCAGCCAAGTTGGGTGGCGCTGCATGAGGCCCTGATTGGTTTAACTTGATCGGGTTACAGGGCCGCGCTGTGCAGCTTGACGATGCCGAGTTTGCTGAACAGGGCTTCATCGCGCGTGGCTTCGGCGTTTTTCGTGGTCAGCAGGCGCGGGCCGTAAAATATCGAATTGGCACCGGCCATGAAGCACAGAGCTTGTGCTTCGTCGGAGAACGATTCGCGGCCTGCCGAGAGGCGGATGAACGAGGCGGGCATGGTGATGCGGGCGGCGGCGATGATTCGGACGAAATCGATCGGGTCGAGTTTTTCGGTGGCGCCGAGCGGCGTGCCTTCGACGGCGACCAAGGCGTTGATCGGCACGCTTTGGGGATGTTCGGGCAGATTGGCCAGGGCAGCGAGCAACCCGGCCCGATCGTCAGCACCCTCGCCCATGCCGATAATGCCGCCGCAGCAGACATTGATGCCGGCATTGCGCACGTGATCGAGCGTATCGAGCCGGTCCTGATAGACCCGCGTGGTGATCACCTGACCGTAAAATTCGGGCGAGGTGTCGAGATTATGATTGTAATAATCAAGCCCCGCCTGCTTGAGCCGTGCGGCCTGTTCGGCCCGCAACATGCCCAAAGTGACGCAGGTTTCCAGGCCCATCGCTTTGACACCCTCGATCATGGCGCAGACCTGATCCAGATCATGGTCTTTCGGCGAGCGCCAGGCGGCGCCCATGCAAAAGCGCTGGGCGCCGGTTTCTTTCGCAGCACGGGCTTCGGCCAGAACGGCATCGACCGCCATGAGTTTTGAGGCATCGACGCCGGTCTCAAATCCGGCACTTTGCGGACAATAAGCGCAATCTTCCGGGCAGCCGCCGGTTTTGATGGAGAGCAGCGTGGAAATCTGCACTTCCTGCGGGTTGAAATGCGCGCGGTGGATTGTCTGGGCGCGGAATATCAATTCGGCGAAGGGCAGCGCGATCAGGGCGGCGATGTCCACCCGTGTCCAGTCGTGACGGACCAGGGCGGGCGGCATGGCGTGTGCCGGCTTGTTGAGCGTGATCGACATTAAATGCTCCTGTCTCGTCATCGATGGAGAATTTGTGTAACCTTATGTCGGGTTTGAGGAAACCCTGCCGGCGGGCGGTTTTAACCAGCGCCGGCTCAGGGATCATTGAGCGGATCATCTCAGGGGATGCTGGACATTGAACGGGCTTGACGCATTTGCCGCTGCGAAACTGCGTCAATTGGAGCAAAACGCGCTGCGCCGTGATCTGGCGGAGTGCGAGCGCTCGGGCCAGGGCGGTCTGACGCGTGGTGGCAAGCAGCTGATTTCGTTCAGCTGCAACGATTATCTGGGCCTGTCCACACATCCCGCGATCATCGAAGCTGCGGTGGCGGCGACCGAGCGCTATGGTGTGGGTGCGGGGGCCTCGCGGTTGGTGACGGGGAATCATCCGCTTTATCCGATTCTCGAAGCCCGGCTTGCGCGGATGAAGGGCACGGCTGCGTGCGCGGTGTTCGGCTCGGGGTATTTGGCGAATATCGGTGTCATTCCGGCCATCGTCGGTGCGGGTGATGAGATATTCGCCGATGAATTATCGCATTCCTGCATCTGGGCCGGTGCTCAATTATCGGCCGCCAAACTCAGCGTGTTTCGCCATAACGATGTCGATGATCTGGCGCAGCGCCTCGCGGCGAGTGCGGCGCGGCATCGTTTGGTGATTACCGAGACCGTGTTTTCCATGGATGGCGATTGCGCGCCAATTCAAGCGATCCGGCAAATCTGCGATCAATCTGGCGCCTGGCTGATGACCGACGACGCGCATGGCCTGGGCGTGTTGCCGGCACAGAAGGCCGATTTGCAAATGGGCACGTTGTCCAAAGCAGTTGGCGGCTATGGCGGATATGTATGCGCCTCGGCGGATGTGATTGCCCTGGTGCGCAACCGCGCGCGCAGTTTTGTCTATACCACGGGCTTGCCGCCCGGCACGGTCGCGGCGGCGATCGCGGCTTTGGATTTCATTGCCGCAAACCCGCAATATACCGAGAAAGCCATGGAAAATGCACGGTTTTTTACAAATGCGCTCGATCTTCCCGAGGCCCAGAGCACGATTGTGCCGGTGATTATCGGCGCCGCCGATGCGGCATTGCGTGCGTCGGCACGGCTTGCCGAAGACGGGTTTCTGGTCGCCGCCATCAGGCCGCCCACGGTGCCGGCGGGCACGGCGCGGCTGCGATTCACCTTTTCGGCAACCCATGACAAAGCGAGCATTACACGGCTTGCCGAGAGCGTGCGTGCGGCTTTATGGGCACCGGCATGAGCCATTATTTCGTCACTGCCACGGGCACCGATATCGGCAAAACCTTTCTCACCTGCGGGCTGATCCGCGCTTTCCGCCGGGCCGGTGCGCGGGCGGCGGCCATCAAGCCGCTGGTCACCGGGTTTGATGCCGCCCGCGCCGATGAAAGCGATTCCGCCTTGTTGCTGGCCGCAATGGATCAACCCGCGAGCTTGCGCACATTGGCGGCGATTTCGCCCTGGCGCTTCACTGCTCCCTTGTCGCCCGACATGGCCGCCGCCCGCGAAGGACGAGCGGTTTCGCTCGATGCGTTGACGACATATTGTCGTGCGGCGATGGAGGCGAATCGGGGCCCTTTATTCATCGAAGGGATCGGCGGGGTGATGGTGCCGCTGGCCGCGCGCGCCACGGTGCGCGACTGGATTGCCGCACTCGATTTGCCTGTGCTGCTGGTCGCCGGCAGCTATCTGGGCACGCTCAGCCACACGCTGACCGCGATCGAGGCGTTGCATGCAAAACATATCGGTATCGGCGCGCTCATCCTCAATGAAAGCGAAAATGCGACGGTCCCGGTTGAGGAGACCATCGAGAGCATCAGGCGCTATTTTCCGGATATCATCACGGGCGCGATCGGCCGGAATGCGACGCCTGCGATGTTCGATGCGATCGCCCGCTTGATCTGATCAGATATGGATCGCCCAGCCTTCGACCGCCATGGCGGCTTCCTTGACCGCTTCGTTCAGGCTGGGGTGGGCATGACAGGTGCGTGCGACATCTTCCGATGATGCGCCGAACTCCATTGCGGTGGCGAGCTCGGCGATCAATGTTCCGGCGTCGGGGCCGATGATGTGGGCGCCGAGAACCCGGTCCGTGGTTTTATCGGCGAGGATTTTCACGAAGCCGTCAGTGTCGCCCATGGCCCGCGCGCGGCCATTGGCGGTGAAAGGGAATTTGCCGATATTATAGGCCACACCAGCGGCTTTGAGTTCCTCCTCGGTCTTGCCGACACTTGCAACCTCGGGCCAGGTGTAAACCACGCCGGGGATGACATCGTAATTCACGTGCCCGGCCTGGCCGGCGATCAATTCGGCCAACGCCACGCCCTCTTCTTCGGCTTTGTGGGCCAGCATCGGCCCGGCAATGACATCGCCGATGGCATAGATGCCGGGGACATTGGTGGCAAAATGACCATCGGTCGCGATGCGGCCGCGATCGTCGGTGGCGACACCGGCCTGATCGAGGGCAAGGCCCGCGGTATGTGCCTTTCGGCCGATCGAGAGCAGCACGATATCGGCCTTCAGTTCCTCCATCGCCCCGCCTTTCGCCGGCTCGAGCATCAGGGTGACGCCATCCTTGGCGGTTTTGACACCGGTGACCTTGGTGCCGAGCTTGAATGTGATGCCCTGCTTGCCGAGGATTTTTTGAAAAGCGCTGGCGATTTCGCCATCCATCGTCGGTACCAGCCGGTCGAGGAATTCGACCACGGTGACTTCGGCTCCCAAACGGCGCCAGACGCTGCCGAGTTCGAGCCCGATATAGCCGCCACCGATGACCACCAGATGTTTGGGCACGGCATCAAGCTCGAGCGCGCCGGTGGAGGTGACGATACGGGTCTCGTCGGGCATCACGCCGGGGAGGGAAATGCTCTCGCTGCCGGTCGCGATCACGATATGCTTGGCGCTGTATTCGACATCGGCGACGCTGATCGAATGGGGTCCGGTGAAGCGGGCGGCCCCCTTGAGCCAGGTGACCTTGTTCTTTTTGAACAGGAACTCGATGCCTTTGACATTGGCGCCGACCACTTCGCCCTTGCGCGCCATCATGCGCTTGAGGTCGAGTTTGACGCCTTCGACATGAATGCCGTGATCGGCCAGGCCATGCAGGGTCTCGTGATAATTTTCGGAGGATTGCAAAAGGGCTTTGCTTGGGATGCAGCCGATATTGAGGCAGGTGCCGCCCAAGGTGGCACGCTTTTCGACGCAGGCGACCTTCAAGCCGAGCTGGGCGGCGCGAATGGCGCATACATAGCCGCCGGGGCCGGCGCCAATGACTATGACATCGAAATTCTGGTCCATCGGATTTCGCTCCTTTTTGCCCTCGTCCCTTACGCCCGGCTGGTTGGGCTGAAAAGTGCGGTAATGCGGCGCAGGCATGCTAGAGCGTGATGCGTTACAACGCATCCGCTCTAGCCATATCTCTCCGATCAATTTCATTGGTTTAGCTGGAGTCTGGCGACTCCATCTAAGCCGATATTGATCTGGCGCGGCTGTTTTGCCCTTGCGGGCAAGCCCGGTTCGTGAGAGGACCCAATGGTTCAAATAATCATGCGGGAGAGACCGGTTTGTCTCCTGATGGAACCGGCGCCGACGGAGCAACCCCCCAGGAAACTCTCAGGCACCCAGGACCGCATGGTTAGAACACTCTGGAGAGAGGCGCTTGAATGCGTCCACCGAAGGGGAAGCCTGAGTTTGCCGTTCAAGGCAGCCGGGTCAAACTCTCAGGTACCGCAACAGATGGGGACTTGGTTCGCGCAGTCGCACGGGCTGTTGGTCTTGGTCTTGCGGAGAAGAAAATGAAACATATCGCTGTTATCGGAGCCGGTATTACCGGCGTCACTACTGCCTATGCCCTGCTCGATCATGGGCATCGGGTGACGTTGCTCGATCAGAACCGCTATGCCGGCATGGAGACATCCTTTGCCAATGGCGGCCAGCTCTCGGCCAGCAACGCCGAGGTGTGGAATAGCTGGGGGACGATTCTCAAGGGCCTGAAATGGATGCTGCGCCACGATGCGCCGCTGCTGATGAACCCCAAGCCGAGTGTGCATAAATATACCTGGATCGGTGAGTTCACGAGCAATATCCGCAATTACAAGGCCAACACCATCGCCACCACCAAGCTCGCGATCGAGGCGCGGGATTATTTGTTTGCCATCGCCGAACGCGAATCGATCGATTTCAATCTCGAGCGGCGCGGTATTCTGCATATTTATCGCGACAAGAAATCCTTCGATGCGGCCGCCAAGGTCAATGAATTATTGCGCCAAGGCGGGTTGGAGCGCCAGGCGGTGACCCCGGATGAAATGCGGACGCTGGAGCCGACTTTGCACGGCACATATTATGGCGGATTTTTCACGCCTTCGGACTCGACCGGCGATATTCACAAATTCACCCGCGGCCTTGCTGATGCCTGCATCAAGCGCGGTGCCGTGTTCACCAATGACGCCCATGTCGATGCGATTACCCACACGCCGAACGGGATCGAAATCACCTGGTCGGGGCTGGAGCATCAGGGCGAGCGGCTGCAGGCCGATGCGGTGGTGATTTGCGCCGGCATTGCCAGCCGCCGCTTTGCGGCCATGCTCGGCGACCGGCTGAATATCTACCCGGTGAAAGGCTATTCGATCAGCGTGGCACTCGATGACGAGGCAAGCCAGGCTTCGGCACCCTGGGTCAGCCTGCTCGATGAGCAGACGAAAATCGTCACCAGCCGGCTTGGGCTCAATCGGTTCCGGGCTGCCGGGACGGCGGAGTTCAATGGCGACAACCGCGATATCAGGGCCGACCGGATCCGCCCGCTGATCGATTGGACGCGCCAGCTTTTTCCGCAAATCGACACCTCGCGGGTGGTGCCGTGGGCCGGGTTACGGCCGATGACGCCGGGGATGCTGCCGCGTGTGGGCAAAGGCAGCCAGCCGCATATTTTTTACAATACCGGCCATGGTCATCTGGGCTGGACCTTGTCGGCCGCCACCGCCCAGCTTGTCGCCAAGGCGGTGGATGAGGGCTGAGCCAAAGCAGAAGCGTGGCACGAACACCGTGCCACGCTTCATGTCGTCAGAGTTTGACCGATCAGCGACGCAGGCCGAGGCGGCCGATCAGTGATTCATAGCGCTTCTGGTCTTTGCCTTTGACATATTCGAGCAGCCGGCGACGGCGGCCGACGAGCATCAACAAACCACGGCGCGAGTGGAAATCCTTCGCATGGGTTTTGAGATGTTCGGTCAAGGTTAAAATCCGTTCGGTCAACAAGGCGACCTGGACTTCGGGGCTGCCGGTATCGTTGGCGGCTTTGGCATAGTCGGTAATCAGCGCGGTGCGGCGCTCTGGGGTCATCGACATCGGGATACTCCTCAGGACAGATGTTGCAATAAACGCTCTGACTTCAGCCAACCATCTTCCAGGCGGGCGATGGCCAGAACGCGCTGTCCTGCCAGAACGCGCACCAATCCCGAGGGGCTGGTGGTTTCTGGAATCCTGCCCATCAACTGCACCAGACTGATCGGCTGGCCGTTTGATAGAGCGGCGGCCTCGGGTTCGGTCAGGGCCAGGGCCGGGATGTCGTCCAGCGCGGTCTCGATCGGACGCACAAGGTCCAGGAAAGTAGCGGGCATATGCTCCGGATTGGTCACCATGTCCAGCGATACCGCCATATCCTCGGTAAACGGGCCGACCCGCTTGCGGCGCAAGGCGGCGATATGGCCGACACTGCCGCAAGCCAGCGCCAGATCCCGCGCCAATGCGCGCATGTAGACCCCCTTGCCGGACTGCACTTCGAATATGGCATGATCCGCATCCGGCCGGTCGATCAGGGTGAAGCGGTCGATCTGCGCGGGCCGGGCGGCCAGAACCGGGGCGGCGCCGCTGCGGGCGAGATCATAAGCCCGCTCGCCGGCGACCTTGATGGCCGAATAGACCGGCGGCACCTGCATGATCAGGCCCTGAAACCCGACCAGACCAGCCATGATCGCCGCGTCATCGGGTCGGTGATCGGAGGTCGCAGTGACGATTCCCTCCGCATCATCGGTGTCACGCGCTTCGCCGAAGCGCAGCGTGAAATGATAGAGCTTGGTGCTGTCCATGATGTAGGGCACGGTTTTGGTCGCTGCCCCGAAGGCGATCGGCAGGATGCCGGTGGCCAGCGGGTCCAGCGTGCCGCCATGCCCGGCCTTTTGCGCGTTGAACGCATGCCGGACCCGGTTGACCGCACTGGTGCTGGTGATGCCTTGGGGCTTGTCGAGAATGATCCAGCCATCGATTTTTTCGCCACGCTTGTGTCGCGCCATAAGATATTCGTCTTCATGTTCAATTGAGAGCGGGTCATAGGCGCAGAAACGCTCCGATGAAAACCCTCAGTCTTGCAGCGCAGCGGCTACGGCATCGGTCAGGCGGGTCAGGTCCGCCGGCTCGATGGTGAAAGCAGGGGTCAGATAGACGATATCGCGGAACGGCCGGACCCATACACCCTGGCCGATGAGCTTCTGGCGCAGGGCCTGGGGGTCGGCGATGCGGTCGAGTTGGACCACGCCGATGCCCCCCCTCACCCGCACATCGACGACATGCGGCAGCGCCCGGCAGGGTTCCAGCCCGGCGCGCAACTGCGCCGCGATGGTGCTGACCGCGCCGAGGCGGTCATTTGTTTCGAATAAATCGAGCGAGGCGTTGGCGGCCGCACAGGCCAGCGCGTTGGCCATGTAAGTCGGCCCGTGCATCAACGCGTCGGCTGGATTATCCGACAAAAACGCATCGAATAACTCCCGGCTGGCAATCGTCGCGGCAATCGGCAGGAATCCTCCGGAGAGCGCCTTGGAGAGCGTGATGATATCGGGTGCTACGCCTGCTTGCTGAAAGGCGAATAGGGAGCCGGTGCGGCCGAAGCCGGTGAAAATCTCATCGAAAATCAGGCTCAGCCCGTAATGATCGGCTGCCTTGCGGAGCAGCAGGAGGGTCTCCGGCGGGTGGAATTTCATGCCCCCCGCGCCTTGCACCAATGGCTCGACGATGATGCCGGCGAGCGCGCGGTGATGTTGTTCGAGCGTTGCGTGAAACGCCGCGATGCTCGCCTGATCGACCGGCAATGCGGCGATGACATGGCGTGGCAGGAGGCCCGCGAATAATGAATGCATCCCCTCCTCGGGGTCGCACACTGCCATCGTGCCGATTGTATCGCCGTGATAGCCGCCCTGGAACGCCAGAAACTGCGTCCGCCCGCCCTGCCCGCGATTGAGCCGCGCCTGGATGGCGATTTTCATGGCCACCTCGACCGCGACGGACCCGGAATCGGTGAAGAATACGCGCTCCAGACCGGCGGGCATGAGGGCAGCGAGGCGGCTGGCCAGCCGATAAGCCGGCTCGTGCGCCAGGCCGCCAAACATGACATGGGGCAGCCGGGCAAGCTGAGCGGCGACGGCTTGCTGGATATGCGGGTGATTATAGCCGTGGCAGGCGGTCCACCAGGAGGCGATGCCATCGATCAATATGCGGCCATCGGCGAGATGAATCCGGCTGCCTTCGGTGCGCAGCACCGGCAAGGGCAAAGGGGATGTTTGCATTTGCGCGTAAGGCAGCCAGACATGATCCCACCCTTCGCTTAGCCACGCCGTCATGACCCTGCCTTTCGCGTTTTCCCACGGCGTTATAGGCGCAAGGCGATGGGTGCGTCCAAGGGGGCGGGCAGATCAGTCGCAGCAGCTATGGCGCGGGGTTGGCGGCGGCAAATCCATGGCCGGGTTCTGGTTGAAGAATCCGGCCGGCTTGAGGGTGAAACTGCAATGCGCCACCGGCATGACCGGCCAATCTTCCGGTCTTGGAATATGATGCGCGCCGAGCGTGTACCACAGCACGATATCGGTATTATCGAGGCTATGATCGCGCTTGATCCATTGATCGATGCCGTGGGGGGCCGGGTTTTGATTGATATAATCATCGGCGACAAATAACTCCGCCGGCTGATAATGGGTGGCCCATAGCGAGTGGGCGATGAAGCCGGCCCGTTTGATCAGGCTCGACGAGGGATGCGCGAAGGGTTTGACCGTGTCGGCGCCGGGGATGAGCTTATAGGCTGTGGGCCTGCCCACCGCGTTCAGGCGGTTCGGATTGACGATCATCCAGGTGCGCCCTGTGTCGGGGTTGGTATCGCGCGCTGCCTGGGCTTCGGAGGTGAGTTGCGTATAGACCGGCCGGTAGCAGCCGGCGTACGGATTTGCCGCATCTTCGGGATCTGCGATCGTATCGACTTCGTAGAGCGAATTGCCCGCGCCATCGATATCCATATCGAGGCGAAAACTGAAAAAATGCTGATGGATGGGCGCGTAAAGCTGGGGTGCCACCATAGCGCCGTGCGAAGGTGCGACACCCGGCGGCAAAGCGCCGACCGAGAGGCAGCCGGTGAGCTTGACCTCCATTTGAATGTCGCCGTTTTGATAGAAATACCAATAGAACCCGTAATCGTAATTGCCGACCGTCGCGAAGAACGAGACGACAAGCCGGCGCGAGCGACGCACTTCGGTATGGTTGCTGCGCCAATCTGTATGTTTCCACATGACACCGGCATCTTCTTCATGCAGGCATATGGCGTTTTTCAGCGTCTCCACCTCGCCTGCCATGGTCAGCATATGGGCGTCGAAATACTGGATGACGCCGAGACAATCGCAGCCGAGCACAAGGCTGTTGGTCATTCGCCCCATGCCGTATTCACCGACATCGAAGACGTTTTTTTTGTTATGCGTGACGCTCGGGTCGCCATACGGCACCTGCATTTCGGACAATGAGGCCCGGTGCATGATCGGCCGCAACACGCCGTCCTCCAGATATCCGACTTCATGCAGGACCAGCCCCTCGCGCGGGGTGAAGCCGATGCGCATCTGCCATTTCTGCCAGCTGACATGATAGCCATCGATCGTAAAACTCGGGCCATCGGACTGGATAATATCGAGCGGCTTGAGGTCGCTGCGCAACGGCCCCACGGATTGCGCGGTATAATTGCCGGTCAATGGCGGCAGGGGGGTGTCGCCTTCGTCGATCACCTCGACGACTTTCATGTCGATCAGATCGACATAGGTGATCAACCCTTCGACCGGCCTGCCATAGCCGACATCATCCGCACTGCCGCGGATCCAGGTGAGGGCCTGGGCCAGGCGGCATTGGGGGAATTTTTCGTCGCCATAAGCCCCGGCAGACCAGGGGTCGACGATCGCTTTATCGAGGTCAGTAATGCCGCGCCGGGCGAGGGCGGATTGCCAGCCTGGATCGGCTTTGACCGCGTTTTCGCAAAGGATAAATTCTTCGAGCACGATGCCGGGCTGAATTCCGGGCTTGGGCGTGAGCGACACCAGCGAGCCGGCATTGAGGCTGATGATGGCCTCGTAGGCCAAGCGTTCGGTAAGGTCGATCAGGATCATGAATATTTCACGCGGCGGGTTGCCTGCCGCGAGCGCAGCCTTGTTCGGCTCGCGCAAAGCGGCGGAGACGAACCGCAGCAGGCCCGACAAACCCGGCGCTGCGCGCAAAATGGCCACCGCCCGGAGAATTTCAGCTTTGCTTAACGGATCAAACGGGTGCGGCTGCGCTATCGTCTGGGGCTCGTTGGCCAGCGACACATGATGATCCATTTTTTTCTCCGTGATGTTGATTGGTGATGGCGCACAGGCCCGCGCGGCGGTTCACTTTAATTTGCCTAGATTGGTGTCATTTGAGCAAGCAGATTATTATTTTGCACTAAAAATATCGGAATATGATGAATTTGAATCCATATGATTAAAATTAAATCTCAATAAACGCCCCTGACTCAGCCAGATTCGCCATATTTTCAGTTGGCGCGAAATTTGCGGAGCAGAGATTTGGTCAATCATCCGCGCAGGAGAATCACATGAGTGCTTCGTCAGAGCCTATTTCGCTGATCAATGATGATGCCGTCAGCCCCAGCCTGCGCGGCGGGAGCCTGAGTTTTATTGAAACGCTTGGCCAGTCGATTGCCAATATCTCGCCGACCTTTACGCCCGCTTTGAATATATCCGTCGTCGCCGGACTGGCCGGTAATGCCTCGTGGCTGGCTTATCTGATCGGCACGATCGGGATGCTGCTGGTTGCCGGCAATATTGGTATTCTGGCTAAACGCCACCCGATGGCGGGCTCGTATTTTGTGTATATCGGCCGCACGCTCGGGCCATTTGCCGGGCTCATCGCCGGGTGGAGCATGATTGCGGCCTATATCGTCACCGCCATCGCGGTCGTGTTCGGTGCCGGTATTTTTCTGGATAACATGCTCACCGCGCTGGGATTTGCCGCCTTCGTTCCCAATCGGGCAGCGTTTTATGTGGTGTTCACCCTGCTCGTCGCCGCGGCAGCTTATAGCGACGTGCGGCTCTCGTCACGCATGGGCCTGATACTCGAGGGCGTCTCGCTGGCGATTATTGCCGCCATTACCGTGCTCGTGCTGATGCGCCATGGCACCGCGGTCGATCCGCAGCAATTCGTTAATATCAAATTCGGCGGCGTGATGGGCGCGCTGGCGTTTTCGGTGTTCAGCTTCGTCGGTTTCGAAAGTGCAGCCAGCATGGGCAAGGAGGCCCGCAACCCCACCCAGACCGTGCCGCGCGCCATCATGATGTCAGCTATTCTGGCCGGCGGATTCTTCGTTGTGATCGCTTATTGCATGGTGCTTGGCGTTGCAGACAAGGCTGATGTCATCGGTAATTCCGCTGCACCGTTCTCGGAAATTACCAAAGCTGCCGGCCTGACCTGGGCCGGCGGCGTGGTTTACTTCGCCTCCCTGATCAGCGCCTTCGCCTGCACACTCGCCTGCATCAATGCCTCCTCGCGCATGGTGTTCTCGATGAGCCGCTACCAGTTCCTGCACGCGAGTGCCGGCGCGGTGAGCCAGAAGCACCAAACCCCCCATATCGCCATCGCCGCATCAACAGCGCTTACCATTTTGGTGACATTGCTGTTCCTGCCCGCCGACCCGCTGAATGCCTTCGGATATACCGGCACATTTGCAACATTCGGCTTCCTGGTTGTGTATATGCTGATGTGCGTGGTCGCCCCGGTTGAACTTAAACGCGCCGGCGAACTCAAGGCCAAGCATATCATCCTCTCGGCAGCCGGCGTACTCGTCATGGCGTTTGTAATTTTTGGCAGCCTCTACCCCATCCCCTCGGCACCCTATAATTATATCCCTTATCTGTTCGGCGGCTATCTGCTGATCGGGGCGGTGTGGTACGGCGTCTTGACGCAGCGGAACAAGAATATCACGCTGAACAACGTAATGCTGCTCGACATGGAGTGAAAATGCCGCCCTGGAAAACCGCCCACCGCTCACTTTATTACCAGGGCGCGCCCGAACCCGAAGACCCGGTTCTGATCAAAGGCCGGGTCGCCTTGCTCGTCATCGATATGCAAAATACCTATCTCGAACGCCCCGACCCCGCTCATCTCGCAGGCGCCGACCGGGAGCGCTATGATGCCTGGACACCGTTCCACAGCCGCATGCACGATACCGTTATTCCGACCATCGCCCACTTGCTCAAAACCTTCCGCGAGGGCGGCCATGATGTGATTTTTGCCCGCATCGCCTGCCAACTTGCCGACGGACGCGACAGATCGCTCAGCCAGAAAAAACCCGGCTGGAATAATCTGCTCCTGCCGAAAGACGAACACGCCTCGCAAATCCTGCCGCAAATCGCCCCGCTGCCCGGTGAGATCGTCATCACCAAAACCACTGATTCCGCCCTCACCGGCACCAATTTGCGACTGATCCTCTCGAACATCAGCATTACACATGTCATCTGCACCGGCATCTTTACCGATCAATGCGTCGCCTCAACCGTGCGATCACTCGCCGACGAAAGCTTCGATGTCATCGTCGTCGAAGATGGCTGCGCCGCCGGAGACCATGGACTGCACCTGAAAGAACTCGAAATCATCAATATGATCTATTGCAACGTCATGACCGCCGCCGAATTGGCGACGTATCTGCCGTGAAGCCCACCAAAGCGGGTGCGTGGGCAGGATAGTAAGGCCAAGAGGCTCTGCCTCCTGGACCTCCGCCAAAGGCGATGCCTCTGGAAACCATTGATCTGGCTCTCAGTGAAAAGGGGGCCAATTATGGTGTTTCAAACAGCGTGCTAGGCCCCCTTTTTACTGAGCGCCTTACCAGGGTCCAGGGCATTATGCCCTGGCAGGGGTTCAGGGGACAGCGTCCCCTGATCTTGCTTTCAACGCCACGCACCTGGCTTTGGGGTTTCAGGGCATATTGCGGTCGGCGAGGATCATGCGGGCGGCTTTTTCGCCGATGACCATGGTGGGGGCGTTGGTATTGCCGCTGATCAGGGTTGGCATGATGGAGGCATCGACAACTCTGAGCGCTTCGATGCCGTGGACGCGCAGGCGGTCATCGACGACGGCCATGTCATCCTGGCCCATTTTGCAGGTGCCCACCGGGTGGTAGATGGTTTCGGCGGAATTGCGAATGGTTTCGATAAGTTCGCTATCGGATTGGCGGTTGGGGCCGGGCTCCATTTCCGCGCCGGAGATGGCTTGCATGGCGGGGGCGGCCATGATTTTGCGGCCCAGTTTGAGCCCGCCGAGCAGGATTTGCAGGTCATCGGGGTGGCTGAGGTAATTGGCTTCGATGCGCGGATCGGCCAGCGGGTCGGCGGAGGTGAGGCCGATATGGCCGCGGCTTTTGGGGTGAAGTTGGCAGCAATGCAGGGTCATGCCGTAGCCGAGTGTGGGTTTGCGGCCGTGGTCGCGCAGGGCGGTGGGCAGGAAATGGAATTGAATTTCCGGCCGGACCGATTCTGGGGAGAGGCGGGCAAAGCCGCCTGATTCGGCGGCGTTGCTGGCGAGCATGCCGGAGCCTGATTTGCGGTATTCGTTGAAGGCTTTGATCATGGTCGGCAATGTGCCGAGGCCAACCCCGACGGCGCGTTTCGTGCGGTCTTTTTGCAGAATCGCGACATCGAGATGGTCCTGCAGATTTTGCCCGACGCCGGGCAGATCATGTTTGAGTTCGATGCCGTGGCGGGAGAGTTCGGCGCGCGGGCCGATGCCTGAGAGCATGAGCAATTGCGGAGAGTTGATGGCGCCGCCTGCCAGGATGACCTCACGGCGGGCTGTCATGCGTTGCAGGCCGGTGGCGGTTTTGGCTTCGATGCCGGTGGCGCGTTTGCCGGTGAGCAGGATTTGTGTGGCGTGCGCGCCGGTGATGATGGTCAGGTTGGGGCGGGATTTGGCGTGGTCGAGGAAGGCGCGCGCGGCCGAGAAGCGTTTGCCGTTTTTTTGCGTGACCTGATAGAAGCCCACACCTTCCTGGTCGGCGCCGTTGAAATCGCGATTGTCAGGCAGGCCGGCTTCGATGCCGGCTTTGACGAAGATTTCTGCGAGCGGGTTGAAGCCGCGCAGATCGGCGACGTTGAGTTCGCCGCCGGCACCGTGAAATTCATCCGCGCCGCGTTCGTTATGTTCGAGCGTCTTGAAGATGGGAAACAGATTATCCCAGCCCCAGCCTGGATTACCCAAGGATTCCCACTCGTCGTAATCGGCTTTGTTGCCGCGGATATAAACCATGGCGTTGATCGAGGATGAGCCGCCGAGGGTTTTGCCGCGCGGCCAATAAAGCCGGCGGCCATTGAGGTGAGGTTCGGGCTCGGTGTTGAAATACCAATTATAGGTTTTCGTGCCGAGCAGCCCGACGATGCCGATCGGTGTGTTGATCATGAAGGCCGCACCGCCGTGATCGGGCTTGCCGGCTTCGAGCAGGCAGACGGTTGTGGCCGGGTCTGCCGACAGACGGTTGGCCAGAACCGAGCCTGCTGAACCCGCGCCCACGATGATATAATCATATTCCATTTCGCCGCCTCTCCCTTCGTTTGCCCCGACGGCGCCGGTGGTCCGGCGCTCTTGGGTGCGATGCGTTATCACGCACCGGCTCCATCCGTATTTTTCCAATCAATATTGGTTTAGCTGGAGTCAAGTGAGTCCATCCAAACCAATATTGATCTAGCCGTTAACGTAAAGGGTAATCTTACCTCATTCCGGCGATTTGGCCAGTCGCATTCAGGTGAGCGAAATGGCGCCGGCGACCAGGCGGGCGAAGCGGGCGGGGTCTTGCGGCAAGTCGCCATCCTGGATGCGAGCGAGGTCGAGCAGCAGGCCGGCCCAATCGGTGATCGGTTCGCCGGCCGCCACGCGGTCTTTGAGTTTGCCGATCAGGCTGTGGGCGGGGTTGAGCTCCAAGGCTGGTTTGGCGGCATAGACCGGCCGGCCCGAGCGGCGCATCAGGCGTTGCATGGCCAGATCGGGCCCGCCGCTGGCGGCGGCGAGGGCGGCGGCGCTGTCGGTGAGGCGGGAGGTGGCTCTGACCGCGCTGACCTGCTCGCCGAGCGCTTCGGCGATGGCTTTGCAGAGCGCTTCCATCGCATCGTCATGCGCGGCATCGGTGAATAAATCGCCGGCGGCGGCGATATGTTTGAGTTTTTTATCACGATAGGTATCGAGCCGCTCGGGCCAGAAGAAATCGATCTGGTCGGAGAGCAGCAGCACCTCGATATTTTTCGCGCGAAACCCTTCAAGCTGCGGCGAGGCGGCCAGCGCATCGGCGTTTTCACCCGTGAGGTAATAGATGGTGTCCTGCTCGGCTGGCATGCGCTCGATATAGTCATCGAGGCTGGTGTTGGCGTGCAAAGTGGAGCGCACGCGGATGAGGCCCGCGATGTCGCTGCGCTTTTCGGCATCTTCGTAGATGCCCTCTTTCATGATGGCGCCGAAATTATCAAAGAAGGTCAGATAATCATCGGCGTCCTTGGCTTTGGTTTTCAACTCGGTCAGCACCCGGTTGGTCAGTGCTTTGCGGATGCGGGTGAGGACGGGCGTGGATTGCAGCATTTCGCGCGAGACATTGAGCGGCAGATCCTCGGTATCGACGACGCCTTGCACGAAGCGCAGCCAGTCGGGCAGCATTTTGGCATCGTCGGTGATGAACATGCGCCGCACATGCAGCCGCACCCGGCTTTCGCGGGTTTCCTCGACCGCCATGAACGGTTTGGCGCCGGGGATGAAGAGCAATGCGGAGAATTCCATATTGCCTTCGGCCCGCCAATGGATTGTGGCCCAAGGCTGGTCGAACATATTGCCCAGATGGCGGTAGAAGGCGTGATAATCCTGCTCGCTGACATCGGATTTGCTTTTCCGCCACAAGGCGGTGCCTTCATTGGCGGACTGGAATTTACCGTCCTGTTCGAGGGCGATGGGCACGCTGATATGATCGGCCCATTTGCGAATGATCGTCTCCAAGCGGACCGGTTCGAGATATTCGCCGGCGTCGTCCTTGATGTGCAAAATCACGTCGGTGCCCGGCTGCTCGCGGCTTGCATCGGTAATGGTGAAGCCGCTGCGGCCTTCGGATTCCCATGATGCCGCGGCATCGGTGCCGGCCCTGCGGGAGATGACCTGCACGCGGTCTGCGACCATGAAGGCGGCATAGAAGCCGACGCCGAACTGGCCGATCAGGCTTGGCTTGTCCTCGGCTTTGGCAGCACCGATGGCGGCCGAGAAAGCGCGTGTGCCCGAGCGGGCGATGGTGCCCAGATGGGCGATCAGATCCTCCCGGCTCATGCCGATGCCATCGTCGCTGATGGTCAGGGTTTTTGCCTCCTTGTCGGCGCTGATGCGAATGCCGGCATTTTCCGGCAAAGCGAGGGCTTCATCCGACAAGGCTTCGAACCGCCGGCGGTCGATCGCATCGGCCGCGTTGGCGACGAGCTCACGAAGAAAAATCTCGCGCTCGGAATAGAGCGAATGAACGACCAGATCGAGCAGCCGATCAACCTCGGCGGCGAAAGGTTGGGTTTGTGTTTCGGTCATGGTGCCTCCAGAAGAATGTCGTAATCGTTCGGGTGATATAAGGTTTTTTTTGCTGAGTGGAAGCGGCTTTACGCTGTTACTTGCTCTAACTTCGCCTCGGCCTCCATCCATACCGTCTCGGCGGCTGCGATGTCGCGCGTGACGGCGGCGAGCTTGGTATTGAGCTGGGTGATTTCATGCGGCTTGCCGGACTCGTAGAGTTTGGGGTCGGCCAGGCGCGCTTCAAGTTTGAGTTTATCGGATGTCAGTTTCGCCAGACGATCCTCGGCGGATTTGGCGGCCTGGCGCAATGGGGCGAGCACCTCGCGCGCATCCGCCCGGTCCCGCCGGCCGGCGCGTTTGCCGCCCGGCTCGTTTTGCGATTTCGTCTCACCGATACTGTCGGTGTAGGATTCCAGATCGCCGTCGATTGCGGTGACGGTGCCGCGCGCGACCAGCAATAGCCGGTCGGCGATCAATTCCACCAGATAGGGATCATGCGAAATCAGCACCACCGCGCCTGCGAAATCGGCCAGCGCCTTGATCAGCGCGTCGCGGGCATCGATGTCCAGATGGTTGGTGGGCTCATCGAGGATCAATAAATGCGGCGCATCACGCGTGGCCAATGCCAGCAGCAAACGGGCCCGCTCACCACCGGACAGGGCGCCGACCTTGGTGTTGATCCGGTCTGAATCCAGGCCGAACCGGGCTGCCTGGGCGCGCACCTGGGTTGGTGCGGCTTTCGGCAGCGCGCGCTGGATGTGATCGAAGGGCGTTTGATCGAACTCCAATTCGTCGGTCTGGTGCTGCGCGAAATACCCGACCCGCAAATTGGGCGAGCGGGTTTGGTGCCCGGCCATCGGGGCGAGCCGGCCGGCGAGCAATTTGGCCAAGGTGGATTTGCCGTTGCCGTTGGTACCGAGCAGGGCAATCCGGTCTTCCATGTCGATGCGCAAGGAAATATCGCGCAATATCACCTTGCCGTCATAGCCGACCGAAACCCGATCCAGACTCAGCATGGGCGGTGCGAGTTTGGCCGGTTCGGGGAAATCGAATTTCGCCGGCCGATCCTCGATCACCGAGGCGATCTGCGGCATGCGCGCCAGGGCCTTGACCCGCGATTGCGCCTGCTTGGCCTTGCTGGCTTTGGCTTTGAAGCGATCGACGAATGCCTGCATGTGGGCCCGCTCGGCGGCGATTTTCTCCGCCGCCCGGCCTTGTTGCAAGGCCCGCTCGGTCTTGATGCGGATGAATTCGGCGAAGCCGCCGGGCGTCAATGTCAGTTTACCCTTGTCCAGATGGGCAATCGCTTCGACCGCCCGATCCAGCAATTGCCGGTCATGGGAGACCAGCAGGACCGCGCCGGGAAATTTACCGAGATAATTTTCCAGCCAGATGGTGGCTTCCAAATCCAAATGGTTGGTCGGCTCATCGAGCAGCAATAAATCCGGCGCGGAGAACAGCACAGCGGCCAAGGCCACGCGCATGCGCCAGCCGCCGGAAAAACTGCTCATCGGCCGGCTTTGGGCCTCGGTATCGAAGCCCAGACCCGCCAAAATCGCCGCCGCGCGGGCCGGTGCCGCATCCGCCCCGATCGCCAATAGACGCTCGTGAATCTCGGCCACCCGCATCGGCTCCGCAGACGGCTCCTCGGATAGCAAGGCCGAGCGCTCGGCATCGGCGGCCAGAACCACCTCCAGCGGCGTGGCAGCGCCCCCTGGGGCCTCTTGCGCCACGTATCCGAGCCTGGTGCGCGCTGCCTGGCGGATTTTGCCGCCGTCGGGGCTCAATTCGCCGGAGATCAATTTCAGCAGGGTCGATTTGCCGGCGCCATTGCGGCCGATCAGCCCCACCCGGCGGCCGGGATCGATCATCAGGCTCGCATGGTCGAGCAAATGCCGGCCCGCCAGGCTGAAAGAGACGTCGTCCAGGATCAATACACTCATGCGTCCGCCAATAGCAGGGCTGCCCAGGGCTTGCCCACCCCGAACAGGGCGGCTAAGCCCCGCGCGAAACACATCGCACGTTAAACAAAGGCACCCCATGGCAACCGAACGCACACTCTCGATCCTGAAACCCGACGCAACCCGCCGTAACCTGACCGGCGCGATCAACGCCAAATTCGAGGCAGCGGGTCTGCGCATCGTCGCGCAAAAGCGCCTGCACCTTACCCGCGCCCAGGCCGAAGCCTTCTACGCCGCCCACAGCGCACGCGGTTTTTTCAATGATCTGGTCAGCTTCATGATTTCCGGGCCGGTTGTTGTGCAAGTGCTGGAAGGCGAAAATGCCGTCCTGAAAAATCGCGACCTGATGGGTGCGACCGACCCGAAAAAGGCCGAACCAGGTACAATTCGCGCGGAATTCGCCGAATCCATTGAAGCCAATTCGGTCCATGGCTCCGATGCCCCCGAAGCCGCGGCCACCGAGATCGCCTTTTTCTTCGCCGGCACCGAAATCACCGGCTAATCACGGCCCACAACGGTGGTCTGGGGGCCGTCTCGTTAGAGCGTTTTCCGATCAATCGGAAACGCTCTGGCTTATATTTTGGTGAGCAACTTTATCCGATCAGGTTGACTCTACGATGCAACCTGATCGGATGTTGCTCTGGATGGAATTGCTTGATTCCGGCTAAACCAATGAATTTGCTCGCTAAAATGAAGTTGGAGTGTTTTTTATCAGATGAAAAACACTCTAGGGGACGCTGTCCTCATGCCACCGCCGCTGAGGTTGATTGTCGGGATCGGGGCCGATGAGGCGCTGGTAGGTTGTGATCCAGTTCGCGGCGACCATGGATTGGGCTTGGGCGAGGCTGATCTGGTGGCGGCAGACCAGCTGGCCGAGGCGCTTTTCCAGCCGGTCTTTGGCGTAGGAGCCCCATTGGTTGGGGCCGAGATGCGGTTGCGGCCAGAGATTTTGCGGGCTGGTGGGTGAGCCGCCGATATCGAGGGGGATCAGGTGGTCTTCCTCATAGAGCCAGGGCCGGCGGTCTTGATCGTTATATTGCCGGATTTGGCGCTTTTTTAGCGGCTCGGTATAGCTGACGGGCGGGCGGACGCTCCTGGTATAGCCGCGCTGGCAGATGGTTTGCGCGATATTGGCCTGAGTGATTCCAGGGTCGATGGCGCCGGGCGTCAGGCTCGGGTTGGGCAGAGTGCCGGCGAGCAGGAAGCCGGTGAGGATCAGCAGGTTCATCGGCGGAAAATCCTTGAGAACAGGCCCGGTTTGGCGGCTGCCTGTTTGTGGCTGACATGGGGTGTGCGGGCCGGCGGGCGCAGGGCGCTGCTGAGCTGATAGCGGTCGGTATCGGAGGCTTCGATGCGGCCATGTTGAAAGCGCAGGATTTGGCGCGACATGTCATCCATATTGCCCGCATTGAACCCGCGCAGAATTTCAGCCGCCTGCTCGAAATCGCCGGCACGGCGCAGGATGTCGATCAGCCGGATGCGGATTTGCGGGTCATCAGTGCCGTTCCATAGAGCGGCGGTTTGGCGGCGATAGCGGGTCGCGTCATCGCGTTCATTGGCGTCGTCGGCCAGCCAGGCGAGGCGGATGAGCAATGCGCCGGCGGCGATGGGATTGCCGGCCTCGTTCTCGATCATGGCGGCCTGGGTGATGCCGCGCAGCAGAGGCGGCAGCCCAGCCAGGGCCTGATAAGCGGGGCTTGCGACGGTGGCGGCGGCACTGGGCGGCAATTGGGCGAGATCTTCACCGGCGGCAGCGCATGACCGGCAGATTTGCACCCATTTGCCCATGGTCGAGCGGGTCGGCTCGCCCGGCCGCATGTCCAGGTCGGGGGCGAGTTCGGCGGGCGGCGGGCGGAAAGGCGGCGGCGCGGGGGCGTGGCAGTTGGCGCACAGGCTCATTTTTTCGGCACTTCGAAACGATAGGGGCTGGCGGAGGTGGTTTTCATGTCGAGTGCGAGGCGATGAGCCAAAGGCGGGAAGGCGCGCGAGCGGCATTCGGGCCGGTCGCAGAGCCGGCAGGACAAGCCGATGCCGACGGCGGCGCGCGCCAGATCGAGCCCTTCGGCGTAGACGATTTCGCTGGCCCGTTCGATTTCGCAGCCCATGGCGACGACGCGCACGGCGGGTGGTTCGCCCCAATGCGAGGCGGCGGCGGTGATAGTGCGGGCAAAGCAGAGAAAAGTGGCGCCATCGGGCAGCTGCGCGACCTGGACGCGCACGGTGCCGGGGGTGGCGAATGCGGCATGGATGATCCAGCGCGGGCAATTGCCGCCGAAGCGGGCGAAGGGAAAGCGGGCGGCGGAAAAACGCTTTGATACATTGCCTGCCGGATCGATACGCAGGAAGAAGAACGGCACCCCGCGGGCATTGCTGCGTTGCAAAGTCGATAGGCGGTGGCAGGCTTGTTCATAACTCACACCAAAGCGAGCGGCCAGCGATTCGGCATCGTAGCGCAATTCCTGGGCGGCGGCGAGATAGGGTGCGTAGGGCATCAAGACCGCACCGGCGAGATAATTCAACAGGCCGATGCGCAATAGTTCCTTGGAATCGCGGGAGGACATATCGGCGGCCTTGACGATCTCCTCGACGAGGTCGCGGGCTTCGAGCAAAGCGAGTTGGAAGGCCATTTGAAAGCCCCGGCTTTCGCGGGGGAGCATGTCCGAGAGGATGAGATGGCGTGCCGCGGGATCGAAAATACGCAGCGCGCCGGGCAAGGGCTTCACCGCGACCACAAGGCCATGGCGATGGCGCAGCCGCTCGGCGAGCGCGTGATTCATGCCCAAAGTGGCGGCGGGCAATTCGCCGCCGAGCGCTTCGGCGAGGTCTTCCAATTGTGGGAAATGGTTGGCGTGATCGTGGAAGAAATCGCGCACTTCCTCATTCGGCAGCAGGATTTTACGGCCCGATGGCAAGGTTATACCGCCTTGGTCGTCATGGGCGGCTTCGTCGCGGGCGACCCGCCAGGCGCGGTACAAGGAGGTGACGGCGCGGGCGGCAAGCGGGGCGGAGGCGGCCAGGGTCTGTGTCTCGGAATCGGGCACGGGCTCGGCGTTCAATAGCGGATCGGCGAAGGCTTCGCGCAGATCCGACTCCAATTGCCGCTCGGGGATGCCGGACAGCGACGCGATATCGACATGGAGGATTTCGGTGAGCTTGATCAGCAAAGCCGCGGTGACCGCGCGCTGGTCATGCTCGATGAGATTGAGATAGCTGGTCGATATGCCCAATTTGGAGGCCAGACCTTGCTGGGTCTGGCCTTGCTCCAGGCGCAGGCGGCGCACCGTGCGGCCGATCATGGGTTTGGACATCAGGCAATCCTTCGATTTTTACAGAGTTTACACCATGTAAAATTTTACAGTCAATATTGCGACTGGTTTCGCGTGTTTGACGCAATTTATGGGATGACTTTCGCAGCCGCAGCGTAAATAATTAACTTAACGACAACGCATCACACGGCAGATCAGGAGATAAGACGATGACCAAAACAAGCCCGAATTTCGCCCCCGACGGCATGGCTCGCTCTTCGCATCAGCAACAGCCGGAGATTGCGACCATGCCCGGCAGCAAAACATCCAACGCGCAGGCTTCGAGCCACAGCTCGCCCGCGCACAACGAGCGTATGACCGACCATGATCATTTTTATGATGACGGCCTGGTTCACAGCCATAGCTGGGCGGTGAGTTCACCCGACCGCTAAACCTGACTACCCCGTGGTGAGGGTGGACATTCCGTTCGCCCCACCCGTCCTGTCAACTTGTCCTGGAAGCGCCCGCTTTCAGGACATTTTTTTGTGATCGCGCATCGGGCTCTATCGGCAATCGAGAAAAACTCATTTAGATCGGATTGATATCAGAGCGTGTTGCGGCAAAGCAATCACGGTCTGCGGCTTTATAAGAACAACATGGTGGGAGAAATTGATGACTGGGATGAGTGCTGTCATTATCTATGCGGGCTGGATGCTGGTGCTGACATTCATATATGTCGGGTATCGGGTTGGGCTGGTTTTGATCGGCCGCAAGAAGGCCAATGCCTGGACCCGCGGGCAGGCGACGGATGATCCTGGATTTATCACACGGGCGCAGCATGCGCATATGAATTGTGTTGAAAATTTCCCGATCTTTGCCGCTTTGGTGTTTGCCGCGGCGTTTCTCAGCAAAAGTGCGGTCGTCAATGACGTGGCATTATATGTGATTATTCTGCGGCTGGCGCAGAGCATCGTGCATCTGATCGGCACGTCTCATTGGCTGGTGTTTATTCGCGCTAATTTATTCGTGCTGCAATTGCTGATTTATGTCTGCATTATTTATCGACTCGTTGCCTGATTTGAGTTTCATCTCGAAATGATGGCTATGCGCGGTCAAAATTGCAGCACGATACCGGCCGCATTGACCGCGCGAACGATGATGGGGCCGAGCAAATAAAGCATTGGCCCGGCGGCTACTGCGCCGAGTGCCACGGCATATTTCAGAATCTTGGCCGGGTCGTCTTGCTGCCAATTGAAGCGGAGGCCCCATTTTGAGCGCCGCATGACGATGTCGCGCCGCGGGGCGATCAGGGCACCGAGAAAGGCCAATGGCAGAGAGGTGGAAAATAATAAGGCGCATGCAGTGGCCTGGAAGGCCGAGAAATAACTGATCCAGCCATGATCATCATGCTGCCA
Source organism: Rhodospirillales bacterium 20-60-12 (assembly GCA_002255495.1). Taxonomy (GTDB): domain Bacteria; phylum Pseudomonadota; class Alphaproteobacteria; order Acetobacterales; family Acetobacteraceae; genus 20-60-12. The sequence continues at coordinate 41,835 of NCAP01000006.1, forward strand.
GATCAGACCTGCGGGATAATTGGGCTTGGCGGGTGCGTGCGCCGCAAAATGATGCTCCAGAACAAAAAATATGATCGTCCCGGCCACGCCATATCCGATGAGTAGGCCGCCCAAGATATTCTGTGCAGTATTTCTGCCATTGCCCCGCATGGACGGCAGTTTAGAACATTATGCGAGAGATATCATCAAAATTCTCCGGGCGGCGCGCGAATCGGTGGCGCCATGCGGTGCGGGCGATGGCATAATTCTGCTTTATCAATCGATCAATTTCATGCGTTTATGTTGAAGCACCTGGTTCTGTCTAAACGCGTATCAATCTAGAAAAGCAATCATGCCCGACATTGTCATGCCAACGAAGCCGACACGGACCCATCGCGACCCGGCACGGGTGCGGCGGCTATTTTATGTCGCCATCGCGCTGCTCATGTTGGCGGCCGTCACTTACGGGTTCAGCCATACGATTGGACCCGGCCTGTTGCATGCGCAGCGTCCGACACGAACACTCATTCTGCTCGGTATCCATGGCGCTGTCTTTTACGGTTGGATGTTGCTTGTGATTGTGCAGGCCGCTCTGATCCGCGCGCGTCACATTCGTCTGCACCGGATACTCGGCTGGGTTGGCGCGGCCGATGGTGCATTGGTGATCATGATGGGGCTGTGGGCGATCTTTCATCAGCCAGCGCCCTTCGCGCTCGAAATGGTGGGTGTTGTGAGTATGGCGGGTTTCGCGATACCGGTTGCCTTGGCGATTTTCTGGCGCAAGCGTCCTGACTATCATCGGCGGCTTATTCTGATCGGCACCGCGATGCTCACCAACGCCGCGTTTGCCCGTTTCCCCGGAACATATTGGCCAGATCATTTCTTTTATGCCGGCACTGATGCCTTCATCGCCATCGGGATCGGCCATGATATTTGGCGGGCGAAAACCATACATCTGGTTTATCGCTATGCCGCGCCGCTGATGTTGGCGGCACAGATTGCGGTGCTCATTCCAGCCTGGCACTATCTTGGTTAGAGCATGTTCGTTTTGTGGATCAATGTGATTGGTTTACACAACGGTACCGAACACGGCGCCTATCCCGGCTGTGGATGCCAGCGCCAGCGCGCCCCAGAATGTGACGCGAATGGTCGCCTGAAGCATTTTCGCACCCCCCGCTTTTGCGCCGACAGCACCCAGCAACGCCAGAAACAACAAGGCGGCCACCGAGACGATCAGGCCCAGTAAATGGGAGGGTGAAATCAGCACCATCAATAATGGCAGGGCGGCACCGGTGGCGAATGTGACCGCCGAGGCCATGGCGGCCTGGATCGGCCGGGCGGTGGTGAATTCGGAAATGCCCAGCTCATCGCGGGCGTGGGCGCCCAGCGCGTCTTTGGCCATTAATTGCCGGGCGACCTGCTGCGCCAATTCAGGGTCCAGCCCGCGCCCGACATAGATCCCGGCGAGTTCATTCTCCTCATGCACGGGATCGGCCTGCAGCTCCGCCCGCTCGCGGCCCAGTTCCGCCTGTTCGGTGTCGCGTTGCGAGCTGACCGATACATATTCACCGGTGGCCATGGCCATGGAGCCGGCGACCAGACCGGCAATGCCGGCCACCAGGATTTCATGGGTGGAGGCCGCCGAGGCGGCGACGCCGACGATCAGGCTGGCGGTTGAAATGATCCCGTCATTGGCGCCCAGCACGGCCGCGCGCAGCCAGCCGATGCGCTCGACGACATGGGTTTCGGGGTGTGCTGACAAAACAACCATGATCAAACCTCGATGTTCGACCCGGTGATATCACAAGCCAACAGGATTGGCTTTGCGATAGATCATGAATTTATCAGTGCGCTGCTCGCCGCAGCGCACTGATAGAGCGCGATCGTTTATCAACGACACGCTTTATGTTTGTTTGGTCGATCAATTTTATTGGTTCAGCTGGAGTCAAGTGACTCCAGCT
>NCAP01000143.1 GCA_002255495.1 Rhodospirillales bacterium 20-60-12
CGGTCTTCCACGGACGAAATACTTTGCTCATCAGAAAACAGAATCACGCCAAGCCAAGATTGTCGAGACAATTCAGCCGTTACCAGGACAGGCTCCTAGGATGCAAAAAATTACATGCGTAAATACAGTGATTTCCGACATTGCATCCGATATCAACATATACACCGCCCCGTGGAAAATACTCCGATATGATATTAAGTTCCTCAACCTCATAAAATTCTCCACGCATGTGATAACTTTGTATGACGTCGTGCGGATCAACGACAAAGAACCGTACGACTTTGCCGTCTATGTTTTGGATCGCAATCGAACCACTGACTTGAACCATATCTTCCCCAAGGCAATTATAGTTAGATGCACTACTGTTGAGACGTGATGCAACCGTTGAACAACGAAACGCGGTCAAATGCTAGCTTATTTCACGCAAATAACCCCCGGCAGATAAAATCAGGATTTTCCCACCCCCCTTTGCCGTAGCGGAGCGGATCACCCGCGAAATTCAGCACCGAACCGCCGGCGGCTTCCACCACGGCTTGGGGTGCTGCCGTGTCCCACTCCATCGTCCGGCCCAGGCGCGGATAATAATCCGCCACCCCCTCCGCCACCCGGCAGAATTTCACCGCCGAGCCAATATTCGTCACCGCCGCCACCCGCAGCCCGGCCAAAAGTGCGGCCAGTTTCGGGTCATGCTCGTAATGCCGCGAAGCCATCACATGCAGCCCCTCCGCCGGCGCCGCGCGCACCGCAATCGCCCGCTCCCCCGCCGCATCGTGCTTCCACGCCCCAACCCCCACAATGCCGGCATAAATCGCCCCGAAGGCCGGCGTGCCCACCGCACCCAGCACCGCCACGCCATCCACCACCAGGCCAATATTCACCGCAAACTCGTCCCGCCCGGCGGCGAACTCCCGCGTGCCGTCCAGCGGGTCCACCAGCCAGAACACCCGCCCCGGCGCCGTCACCCGCCCCTCAGCCACCTCTTCCTCGGCAATCACCGCAATATCTGGAAAATGCGCACGCAATCCCTGCACAATAATCCGTTCAGCCGCCAAATCAGCCGCCGTCACCGGCGTCAAATCCTCTTTCCGCTCCACGCTGAAGCCCGCCCGCCTGATGGCGTTGATCTCCGCACTCGCCGCCGCCACCAAATCAACCGCAACCCTCAGCATTCCGCGCATGTCCATCCCCCGCGCATAGCAACAGGCTTGGAAAACGCCAAACCCCGGCGCATGGTGCATCCTTAATCATCATTGCCCCGGGAGTTCTTGATGCTCGATATCGCCTTCGCCAAAGCCGCGCTGCCCAAATCCGGCGCCCTCGCCCTCTTCATCGCCGAAGCCGCCGCCCCCACGGGCCTCGCCGCCGCCCTCGATGAGCATCTTGCAGGCGGCCTCACCCGCGCCCTCGCCGCTGCCAAATTCACCGGCAAAAAAGGCCAAACCGCCACCCTCCTCGCCCCCGCCGAAGGCTTCACCCGCATCGTCGCCATCGGCCTCGGCAAAGCAACCGACCTCACAGCCCGCAGCGCCGAACAAGCCGGCGGCCACGCCGCCGCCGCCCTCAAATCCGAGGAATCAGCCACAATCGCGGCCGACGAGCTGCCCCCCGAGCTCGCCGCCCATATCGGCCTCGGCGCCCGCCTGCGCGCCTATCGCTTCGATATCTACCGCACCACCATCAAACCCGAGGACAAGCCCAAACTCGCCAAATTAACCCTCCTCGCCGCCGACCCCGCCAAATCCCGCACCGCCTACGCCCCGCTCCAGGCGGTCGCTTACGGTGTCGAATTCACCCGCGATCTGGTCAGCGAACCCGCCAACATCCTCACCCCCGCCATCATGGCGGACCGTGCCGAAACCCTCGAATCGCTCGGCCTGAAAGTCGAAATTTTCTCACCCAAGGACATGGCCAAACTCGGCTTCGGCGCCCTCCTCGGCGTCGCCCAAGGCAGCGCCGAGGAAGCCCGCATGGTCGTCATGCAATGGCACGGCGCCGCCCAGTCCGAGAAACCCGGTGAAAAACCGGCCAAAGGCGGCAAAAAACTGAAAAACCCCATCGCCTTCATCGGCAAGGGCGTCACGTTTGATACCGGCGGCATTTCCATCAAACCCGCCGCCGGCATGGAAGACATGAAATGGGACATGGCCGGTGCGGGCGCCGTCGTCGGCCTTATGGCCGCACTCGCCGGCCGCAAAGCCCGTGTTGACGCCATCGGCATTGTCGGCCTGGTCGAAAACATGCCCTCCGGCACCGCCCAGCGCCCCGGCGACGTGGTCAAATCCTATTCCGGCCAGACCATCGAAGTGCTGAACACCGATGCCGAAGGCCGCCTCGTCCTGGCCGATGTCATCGCCTACACCCAAAAGCGCTTCGCCCCGCGCTTCATGATCGACCTCGCAACCCTCACCGGCGCCATCATCGTCGGCCTTGGCCATGAATATGCCGGCCTGTTCGCCAATGACGACGCCCTGGCCGACCAGCTCATCGCCGCCGGCAAAGCCACCGGCGAAGGCGTCTGGCGCATGCCTCTGGGCGACGCCTATGACAAGCAAATCAACTCCGACATTGCGGACATGAAAAATATCGGCGGCGGCCGGGCAGGGGGCTCCATCACTGCCGCTCAGTTCATCCAGCGCTTTGTCGATACCAAAAGTGGCCCCATGCCCTGGGCCCATCTCGACATCGCAGGCATGGCCTGGGCCGCCAAGGATTCACCGACAACCCCCAAAGGGGCGACCGCCTTCGGCGTCCGCCTGCTCGATTGTCTGGTCGCCGATCACTACGAATCCTAAACTTGCTCGCTCAGCACTGTGAACGGCCAATGCCCGAGGCTCCGGCCTCGGGCTTTTTGTCCGCGGGCAAAATCTTCCGCCTCCGCCTCGCCCCGCTTGCCGCACCGGCACCCTTGGCGCCGCTTGCCATCGAAGACCCCACCCTCATCAATGCCGCCTACATCGGCATGCACCGCACCATCACCGCGGATCAGCATTTCGACATCGCGGCCTTCGGCCCATTGCCCGTCATCCTTAACGGCCCCGGTCTCGTCTGGCACCAGGGCGCCCTCCTGACCGATCCGCAAATCCTGCCCGGTTACGCCCTCACGGAATTGCGCAAACACACCCCATATTTTCTCGACCGCCCGCGCGCCTTTCCCATGCTGAACGATTCAAGGCCCGCTTTGGTCTTTCATTCTTGGGGCGTGCAGGTTTACGGCCATATGCTGATCGAAATGCTGCCCAAACTGCTCATGGCGCGCCGCTTCTATCCGCATCTCATCCCCGTGCTCGATCGGCAGATGCCCGCCTGGTTTCTCACCATTCTGCGCGAGCAATGCGGTATCACCCCCGATCACGCCATCATGTTCGACTCTGAATCCGAACAACTCACCCTCGACCGCGCGGTCCTCATCAGCCAAATTCTCCGCCCCGCCGGCTACCATCCCATTGCCGCCTCACTCTACGATCAACTGGCCCAGTCAGGCGCGCCGCCATCTTCACCCACGCCCAGAATTTTTCTCCGGCGCGGTGACTTCTCCAACAAACATTCCCTGGTCCGCCGCATGGAAAACGAGGCCGAACTCGCCATCATCGCCGCCGAATATGGTTTTGTGCCAATCCACCCCGAAACCCTCTCTTTTGCCACGCAAATCGGCCTGTTCGCGCAAGCCACGCACATCATCGCCGAAACCGGCTCTGCGCCCCATAATGCGGTGTTCTCGCCCGCCGGCACGCGCATCGGTCTGCTGCGTTTCGGCTCGGCCGCGCAATCGCAAATCGCCGCTTTGCGCGGCCATCATCTCGCCGTCCTGACCGAGGGCGTGGTGGAACAATCCCCCGGCCTGTGGCACACGGATATCGGTCAATTCAGGCGCTTCCTGGAGCTTTTCATCGCATGACCACGCTACTCATCGAGCTGATCGGTGCCGCCGTGCTTGGCGCCATGATCTCCGGCATTTTGCTGGTCCTGATCCTCCAGCGCGCTCGGCACAACGCGCGCGAATCCGAGGTGGCATTGGCCCGCAAGCTCGCCATTGCCGAACAGTCCCAGGCGCGGGTGAACGATCTCACGCAAACCCTGCTCGAACGCGGCCAGGAGCTCGCAGCCTTGCGCGCGGAGAATTCCGAGCTGGTCCGCAAACTCTCCCAGGCCGAAACCCGTGCCGAGGAACAGGCCAAACAGGCCGATGAAAAACTCAAACTCCTAGCCGAAACCCGCGAGAGCATGACCCGCGAATTCCGCTTCATGGCCGATGAGGTGATGGTTCGCCACACCGAGACTTTCAGCAAACAAAATAAGGAGCAAATCGACGTCGTGCTCACCCCCTTGCGTGAAAAGCTCAGTGAATTTCAGCAGGGTTTACAAAACGCCCATACCGAATCGGCGAAGGAACGCGCCACCCTGGCCGAACAAATCCGCCAGCTCAGCGCAACCAGTGGTGCGATGACCTCCGAGACCATCAACCTCACGCGCGCGCTCAAAGGCAAAGCCCAGACTCAGGGCGCCTGGGGGGAAATGATTCTCGCCACCATCCTCGAACGCTCGGGCCTGCGCGAGGGCGAGGAATATCTCACCCAGGAAAGTTTCACCGCCGAAGCCGGCCAGCGCCTGCGCCCCGACGTCATCGTCAATCTCCCCGGCGGGCAGAAAATCGTCATCGACTCGAAAGTGTCCCTCACCGCCTTCGAAGCCCATGTGAATGCCGAATCCGACGCCGATGCCGCCCGTTACCTCGCCGATCATGTCGGCTCACTGCGCGGACATATCCGTGGTCTGAACAGCAAATCCTACGCCGGCAGCGTCGGCAGCGAGCTCGATTACGTCATCATGTTCGTCCCCATCGAGGGGGCGCTGGCGGTCGCCCTCAACGCCGCCCCCGATCTTACAAGCCTCGCCGCCGAACAGAACGTTGCCATCGCCACCCCGACCACCCTCATGATCGCGCTGCGCACGGTCGCCAATGTCTGGCGTGTCGAACGGCGCAACCAAAACGCCGAGGACATCGCCAAACGCGCGGGCGCCCTCTACGATAAATTCGTCGGCTTCATGGACGATATGGGCAAGCTCAAACGCCAGATCGATAACGCGCGCGACATCTACGACGAAGCAGAGAAAAAACTCTCCGCCGGTAAAGGCAATCTCGTCAACCAGGTCGAGTTGCTGAAAAAACTCGGCGCCAAAACCAGCAAATCCCTACCGCCCGCACTGCTGACCGACATCGAGGATGATCAACCGCCGGCGATTAACTAACCAGAAATGCGCTCAGCGCCGCCAGCGTCTCGCCGGGCGCTTCCTCGGCCAGATAATGCGCGGCATTCAAGGCCTTGCCGCTCAACCGCCCGGCGCAATAGCGCGCCCAGACCTCCAGCGGATCATAAAGCCGGCCAACCAACCCCTGCGCACCCCACAGCACCAAAGCCGGGCACAGAATTTTCTGCCCCACCGCGCGCGCTGCTTTGTCATGCACCAGATCAATTTTGGTGGCCGCCCGGTAATCCTCGCAAATCGCCGTAATTGTGCCAGGGTCAGCGGCCGCCTTGAGGTAATCATCAAGTGCTTCTTGTTCAAACACGGCGCTGGCGGTCTTGTGGCGTAAGGATTGGTTCATCACCCACAAACCGGCATCGAGATTGATCAGATTTTCCGGAAACGGATGAGGCTGGGCAAGAAAAAACCAATGATAATAGCCCATCGCGAAATCCATGTCGGTTCGCTCGAAATGCTCAATGGTCGGCACGATATCGAGAAACGCCACATGATTGACCGCCTTCTCATGATCCAAAGCGAGCCGATGCGCCACCCGTGCCCCCCGATCATG
>NCAP01000144.1 GCA_002255495.1 Rhodospirillales bacterium 20-60-12
GATCCTGATTTCGATGCCGATGTCTATGAATATGACGAGATGATCGCGGAATCCCTCAACGAGCCGCCACCGGCCTTTCCGCTGATCAAAACCCTCACTTTGGGCTGGGATAACGATGCCAGGCGCGAGGGCAAGGGCCTGGTTCTGCATCAGGCGACGCCCGCGAAATATCAGAACTGGCTGGAGCGGCTGGTTGCGCATGCGCGCACTCATAAATTTTTCGGCGAACCGATTGTCTGCGTCAATGCGTGGAATGAATGGGCTGAAGGCGCTTATCTGGAGCCTGACATTCATTACGGCTCGGCGTTCCTCAACGCCACCGGCCGGGCGATTACCGGGGTTGTCTCGGCGGAAACGCATGGGAAATTATTGCTCGTCGGGCATGACGCCTTGCCGCATGGTGCACAGATGCTGTTGCTCAATCTGGCCCGGCATTACCGCCGCACCAGCGGGCTTGATTTGCATATATTACTGCTCGGAGCAGGGCCTTTGACGCATGAATATGGTGCGTTGGGGACTTTGAATATCGCGCCCGACGAGCCGACCCTGCGGCGCTTTTTTGCCCGCTACCGCGATCTTGGTGTGCGCGATGCGATCGTGAATACGGCTGCGGCCGCACGAGTATGTGCCATGCTTGAGGATTACGGCATCGGCTCGACCTTGATGATCCATGAAATGCCGCGCTTGATTGCCGAGAAATCGCTGCAGGGTCAGGCGCGGCAAGGCATGAGCACAGCACGGCGGGTGATATTCTCTTCGGATTATGTGCGCACAAGGCTGTGCGAGACATTGCAGGTTTCACCGCGGCAAAGCCTGATTATGCCGCAAGGCAATTACCAGAAAAACCGCTTCTCATTGACCACGCGCGAAAAAATGCGCGCTGAATTGGGCATCGACCCTGATGCATTCGTCGTGCTTGCGGTCGGATTTGCGGATATGCGGAAGGGATTTGATATTTTCCTTCAGGTCTGGCGGTTGATCATGCAGGCCAGGGGCGATGTGTATTTCATCTGGGTTGGCGATTTGCATTTGCTGATGCAGGATTACCTAAGTGCCGAAATTGAAGCGGCGCGAGCTTCGGGCCGTTTCAAGCTGATCCCCTTCACCGACGATGTCGCGGCCTATTACGATGCGGCGGATGTTTACGCGCTGACCTCGCGTGAGGACCCCTTCCCCACGGTCGTGATCGAAGCGCTCGCGGCCGGCGTGCCGTCTGTCGCCTTCGAGAGTACCGGCGGCATCCCCGACATGCTGCGCAGTGAGCGGATCGGCTATGTCGCGCCGGTCGGTGATGCGCCTGCTTTTGCCGTGGCGGTGGCCAGCCTGTTCAATCATGACCGGCTTGCGGCCGACCGCGCCCGGTTGATCAAGTTTGCCGACGAGCGCTTCAATTTCGCCGATTATGCCCGCCGCCTGCTGAGTGCCGCCCACGCCACATTGAAGCCGATTTCGGCGTGCGTTCTGAGCTATAATTATGAGCGCCACATGCGCGCGCGGCTCAGCTCGGTGTTCGGCCAAACCTATCCTGTGGCGGAAGTATTCGTGCTCGATGACGCCTCCGAGGATGGCTCGGTCGCCGAAGCGCAAAATGTAGCGGCGAGCTGGCAACGCGATATCGAGATTATCCGCAACACGGAGAATTCAGGCTCGGTCTTTGCACAATGGCAACGCGCTGCACAAACGGCGCATGGTGAATATATCTGGCTGGCAGAAGCCGATGATGCCTGTGAACCCCGCTTTCTGGAACGTCTGATCGATGCCATGGCGCTGAGCGATCACGCGGTGATGGCCTTTACCGACAGCCGCGCGGTCGATGCCGAAGGCGCCACCCTGATGGCCGATTATCAACGCTATTATGCCGAATCCGGGGTGCGTGATCTGGCAGTGTCGGGCGTGTGGAAAGCACGGGATTTCGCGGTGAGATTCCTCGCCGAGCGGAATTTGATCCTCAATGTCAGTGCTGTGTTATGGCGGCGCAGCGCATTGCTCGCTGCCCTTGAAGCCTGCGGCCCTGCATTGCACGCGTTACGCTTGGCCGGGGACTGGCGGGTGTATCTGGCGCTGCTGGCAGCCGGCGAAGGCGAGGTGATCTACGTTGCTGAGCCGCTGAATGTGCATCGCCGCCATCGTGAAGCTGTCACGCAGATGACCGACGCTGAACGGCATGTCAGCGAAATTGAGGCGATGCAAGAGATCGCGCGCGCCAGTTTTGATCTGCCGGCCGCAACGCAGGAGCGCCAAGCGCAATATCTGGAAACCATCAGCATACAATTAGGTGCCAGGTCTCGCGCGGTGAAAGCAAAAACCACAAAACGGCAATTGCCTAGCGGGCGTGAGCTTGCTTAAACGGCGGTAATAGAAGCTTCCTGGGTATAACAAAAATGAGAATATGTCTCACCGGCGGATGCGGGTTCATCGGCTCGGCGGTCGTCAGGCATCTGATCCGGCATACCGGACATCAGATCGTCAATATCGATAAGATGACGTATGCCGCTTCCGAAGACGCACTTGAAGAGGCTTTCGGCCATGAACGCCATGTGCTGATCAAGGCCGATATTACCGACGCTGCTGCTCTACGCGACATTTTTACGACCCATAAGCCTGACGCGGTGATGCATCTAGCCGCCGAAAGCCATGTCGATCGATCGATCGACGGGCCGGCGGATTTCATCAACACCAATATAACCGGCACTTTTTTGATGCTGGAAGCCGCGCGGGCCTATTGGGCGAGCCTGCCCGCTGCACAAGCCGCCGCTTTCCGGTTCCATCATATTTCGACCGATGAAGTATTCGGCGCGTTGCACGATGATGATCCGCCTTTTTGCGAAACCACGCCCTATGACCCGCGTAGCCCCTATTCGGCAAGTAAAGCGGCGTCGGATCATCTGGTCCGTGCCTGGTTTCACACCTATGGCCTGCCGGTGATTGTCTCGAACACCACAAACAACTATGGGTTGTGGCAATTCCCGGAGAAACTCATCCCGCTGGTTATACTCAATGCGCTCGAGGGTAAGGCTTTGCCGGTCTATGGAGATGGCAAAAACACCCGCGACTGGCTGTTCGTCGAGGACCATGCCGAGGCGCTGGTGGCAGTCGTCGAGCGCGGCGTACCGGGTGAGACTTATTGTATCGGCGCCAGCCAACCGCGGCGAAATATCGACGTGGTGCGCAGCATTTGCCGGATTCTCGATGCTAAGCGCCCGGATCCCGCCGGGCCGCATGATCGGCTGATCACCTACGTGACCGACCGGCCGGGCCATGATTTTCGTTATGAGATCGACGCCAGTTTCGCCAAGGGCGCCCTCGGCTGGACCGCGCAGCATGATTTCGAAGCCGGGTTGGCCCGCACCATTGATTGGTATCTGGCCCACGAACCATGGTGGCGGGCAATTCGTGAAAACCGCTATACCGGACAAAGATTGGGCAAAACTCTATGATTCATAAAGGTATTCTTCTGGCTGGCGGATCTGGCACCAGGCTGCACCCGATCACCCATGCCGCATCGAAGCAATTATTGCCGGTTTACGATAAGCCGATGGTCTATTACCCACTTTCGACCCTGTTATTGGCCGGGATCAGGGATATTTTGGTGATCTCGACGCCCGATGATCTGCCGCAATTCAAGCGCCTGCTGCGCGATGGCAGCCATTTCGGCATTCGCATCACCTATGCCGAACAACCTAAACCCGACGGTATTGCCCAAGCTTTCCTGATCGGCGAGGAATGGCTTGCCGGACAGGCCTGTGCCCTCGCACTTGGCGATAATTTGATCCACGGCGACCATCTCTCCACTTTGTTGCGCACCGCCGCCGCCCGGCCCAAAGGGGCCACAGTGTTTGCGTATCAGGTCCGTGATCCGGAGCGATACGGCGTGGTGAGCTTCGATTCGGATGGCCGCGCCATGGATATTGTTGAAAAACCGACGGTTCCATCGTCGAACTGGGCGGTCACAGGTCTATATTTCTATGACGACCGCGTGACCGAAATGGCCCGCTCGATCAAACCCTCGCCCCGTGGCGAGTTGGAAATCACCGATCTGAACCATCTCTATCTCGAAGAAGGCTCGCTGCATGTCGAGCGGCTAGGCCGCGGCACCGCCTGGCTCGATGCCGGCACGCCCGATTCGCTGCTCCAGGCCGCGACTTTCGTGCAGACAATTCAGTCAAGACAGGGCAATCTGGTCGGGTGCCCTGAAGAGGTTGCCTACCGCATGGGATATATCGACGCCAACACGCTGCGCGAGCGTTCGCGTTCGCTCGGCAAGACTGATCTGGGCCGGTTGCTGGCCGAAATTGCCGATGGGCTGCACGAATGAACAGGAAACTGACGTGAAGATCGAACAACTCGCCATTCCGGACGTGCTGCTGATCACGCCGCCCCGCTTCGGTGATAGCCGGGGCTGGTTCAGTGAAACCTGGAGCGAAACCAAATTAAATGCCGCCGGTTTCGCCCAGCATTTTGTTCAGGACAATCAAAGTTTTTCCCGTGAAGTCGGCACGTTGCGCGGCTTGCACTGCCAGATAGCCCCCAATGTGCAAGGCAAATTGGTACGCGTGCTGGCCGGCGCCATCTGGGATGTCGCGGTCGATGCGCGGCGTGATTCGTCGACCTTCGGTCAGCATGTGGCGGCCATATTGAGCGCAGAGAACGGTGCCCAGCTCTGGGTGCCCGGCGGATTTTTACACGGTTTTTGCACGATCGAGCCGGATACGGCGGTGTTTTACAAAGTGTCGGGTCAATATGATCGTGCGGCCGAGCGCGGCGTGATCTGGAATGATCCGGACCTCGCTTTGCCATGGCCGTTGCCGGCCAGCGGGCCGGTTCTGTCTGACAAGGACAAGATCTTGCCACGCCTAGCGGAGTGCGAGCCATGGTTTCTGGGTTGAGCCGATGAGCAGCCGCTTTCCAATCATGGTCACCGGTGGGTCCGGTCAGCTTGGCCATGCTTTGTCGGTCAGTCTGCCGGCGGCCGGCCTGGAGTGCAAAATGCTCAGTCGGCCGGAATTTGATTTCGACCAGCCTGCCACCATTCGCCACGCCTTTGCGCGCATTCGCCCGGCTTTGGTTATCAATGCGGCGGCCTACACCGCTGTGGATGCCGCGGAAAGCGATCAGGAAGCTGCGTATCGGGCCAACCGGGATGGCCCGGCCCTGCTCGCCGAGCTCTGCGCCGATGCGGGCATTCCGCTGATCCATATCTCCACCGATTATGTCTTCGATGGCAGTAAAGCCGCCCCGTACACCGAAACCGACACGCCCTGCCCGACCGGCGTTTATGGCGCCAGCAAGCGCGCCGGCGAGGAGGCGGTTGAAGCCTCCGGCGCGGATGCGATTATTCTGCGTACCTCCTGGGTATATGCCGCGAAGGGCAAGAATTTTGCCCGCACCATGATCAATGCCGGGCGCAAGGTCACGAGCCTGAAAGTGGTCGCAGACCAGCGTGGCACGCCGACGGCAGCCGAAGATTTGGCACGGGTGATCACCGAAATCACTCTGTTAATTCGCGAGCGCGGCTTCAAAGAGCAATATCGCGGCATCTTCCATGCGACCGGTGCCGGCGAGACAACTTGGCATGGATTCGCCATCGCTATTTTCGAGGAGGCCGTCAAGCACGGCGAGTCGATGCCTGAGATCCTGCCAATCAGCACAGCCGATTGGCCGACGCCGACACGCCGGCCTGCGGATTCGCGACTCGCAGGCGATAAATTACAGGCGGTATTCGGGGTCAGCCTGCCGCCCTGGCGCGGCACGGTCGGGCCGGTTGTTCGTGCCATGCTGGATCATTGGTAGCGAGTCGTGAATTTCGTCACCGCC
>NCAP01000007.1 GCA_002255495.1 Rhodospirillales bacterium 20-60-12
GGGCTGATCGGCAGGCGGCTCAATGCGCTTGGGTTTGACTGGAATTACGAACTCCATGGCGGGCAGGCCTTCGCATTGGTGGTCATGGTGAGCGCGTGGAAGCAGGTGAGCTATAATTTCATTTTCTATCTCGCCGGCTTGCAATCCATACCGCGTTCGGTGATCGAAGCGGCACGCCTGGATGGTGCGCGCGGTTGGCACGTGTTTCGTACCATTCTGTTTCCCTTGCTGCGGCCTACGACGTTTTTTTTGCTCGTGGTTAATCTGGTCTATTCGGCATTCGACACATTCGGGACGATTTACGCGCTGACCGATGGCGGACCTGGAACTTCAACCGAGACATTGGTGGTCAAGGTCTATCGGGACGGCGTCATCAATCTGGATCTTGGCGGTTCGGCAGCGCAATCGGTTATTTTGATGATATTGGTCGTTGCCTTGACATCGCTGCAATTTCGCTTTCTCGGCAAACGGAATACCGGCTGATGCGCAGACGTCCGGATTATCTGGCTCACGTGATTTTACTCTTCGGTGTGCTGATATTTATATTCCCCATCTGGCTGATGTTCGCCGGGGCAACTCAAGATGCAGGTGCGATCAATAGAGGCGATATTTCGCTGTTGCCGCGCCTGTCGCATCTGGGGGTTTTCATGCGTGCACTGACTTATAATGGCGGGGTGAAAGGCGGGGTGCCGGTGTGGCATATGTTGCTGATCTCATTGGCCATGGCGCTGGCCATCGCTGCCGGCAAAATCGTTATTTCGCTGCTTTCGGCGTTCGCGGTCTCATTTTTCCGTTTTCCCTTCCGCCAGGTGGCATTCTGGATTATTTTCATCACGCTGATGCTGCCAGTGGAAGTCAGGATCATTCCGACCTACTCGGTTATGGCCAGCCTGCATTTGGTCAATAGTTTCACCGGCCTGACCATGCCGTTGATTGCCTCGGCGACAGCAACCTTGCTGTTCAGGCAGGTTTTTGTCGCGGTGCCTGATGAATTGGTTGAGGCAGCCAAGATGGATGGCGCCGGGCCGATGCGTTTTCTGGTGGATATTCTGATCCCCGTCACATCGGCCAATCTGGCGGCTTTATTCGTGATTTTGTTCGTCTATGGCTGGAACCAATATCTGTGGCCTTTGCTCGTGGCGACCGACCCGCGCTATCAAACGGTGATACTGGGCATTGTGCAAATGATCGGGGTGGATCAATTGATTCAATGGAACATGGTCATGGCGACAACATGCCTCGCCATTCTGCCGCCGGTTCTGGTGGTGGTGTTGATGCAACGATGGTTTGTCAAAGGCCTTGCGGAGACAGATAAATAATGGCTGTTCTGGAGTTACATGGGCTGCGCAAGGAATTTGCCGGCCAGACCATTTTACATGGGCTCGATTTACGCCTTGATGATGGTGAAATGCTCGTCATTGTCGGGGCGTCGGGCTGCGGCAAATCAACCTTGCTGCGCCTGATCGCGGGACTTGAATTGCCGAGCGGCGGCCAGATCATGCTCGATGGCGCACAGATCACCGAACGTGACCCTGCGGCACGCGATATAGCGATGGTATTTCAGAATTATGCCCTCTACCCGCATATGAGCGTGTTTCAGAACATGGCTTACGGGCTGAAATTGCGTCACCAGAGCAAAGAGGAAATCAATCGGCGAGTGACCGAGGCGGCAGAGTTACTTGGCATCACCCCTTTGCTGGCACGCAAGCCGCGCGAATTATCCGGCGGCCAACGCCAGCGTGTGGCGATGGGGCGCGCGATTGTACGTGAGCCGAAATTATTCCTCTTTGACGAGCCGCTTTCCAATCTTGACGCTAGGTTGCGCGTGCAAATGCGCGGTGAAATCCGCCGCCTACAGCAAAGGCTCGGTATCACATCGCTTTATGTCACCCATGATCAGGTCGAGGCGATGACCATGGCTGACCGGCTGATCGTTATGCATCAGGGGGTCGCAGCACAAATCGCAACGCCGATGGAGGTATTCGCCCGACCCGCGAATATCTATGTTGCCGGATTTATCGGCGCGCCCTCGATGAATTTTTGTACCGGGCGGCTGGTTGGCGCCGGCGATGAAGCGGCACTCGGGTTCGGCGCCCAGGTGCGCTTACCGGGCCGGTTCATCAGCGCGAGCGGCAATGTGACAATCGGGGTTCGACCTGAACATCTGATGCTCGACCCGGCTGGCAGTCCAATGACGATCGACCTGATCGAGCCGCTCGGCTCGGAATGCCTTGTGCATGGCAAACTCGCCGATGATACCGCAATCACGATGCGCCTGCCCGGCGACAGGCCGGCGCATGATCATCTGACAATCAGCCTGCCCCCTTCGCATCTGCATGTATTCGATACAGAGTCCGGGGTCAGGCTCGAGGCGATCAGTTAGTCGTAATATGCGGGCGCATGCTTGAAGGTCGGCCAGGTGAGCGGATCATGGCCGGTGACGATTTTGGCGTTGGTGAGTTCGGCAACCACATGGAGCTTACGGACCGAGCGCACGGTATCGACCGTGCTGGCAAGAAAGCCGGGCAATGCCTTTTCATCCCAATGGTCGGTCGTGTAGGCGGCATCCACGGTGAGCAGCATCGGGCCCGACTGAGGCAAGGTGATCAGAAATGACTGATGCCCGGGAGCATGGCCTGGTGTGAAAATAGTCTTGATGACGCCATCGCCGTAGAGGTCGTAGTGATCGTCATGCGGACCTTCGAGAAATTGCCATTTCAGGCCTGGCTTGTCGAAATCCTTGCGGATATAGCCGCCGGCGGCAAACCAGTCTGGCGTGAAGGCGTATTCATATTCCGCACGCTGCACGAGATGCGTGGCGTTGGGAAACCGCCCGACGGCGCCGGTATGATCGAGATGCAAATGCGATTGCAGGACATAGCGAACGGAGGCTGGGTCAATCCCGAGTTTTTGCAATTGCGGCACGCAGGCTTCATCGGCCCGCATCACGGGTTCATAGACGTCGCACACCGCTCCCCAATGGCCGCGCGGATCAATTGCCACTTCAGCGGCGTTGCCGCCATCGATCACGACATTGCCTTTCGGGTGAGTGATCAAAAACCAGGGGACGGGAATTTCATATGGATCGTTACCCTGGTTCATTTTGATCGAACAGGTAACGGTTTTCAGGCTACCGCAGGCGAACATGTAAAGCCGGATCTCGCTCATACTTTTCCTCCTTCTTTATGAAATCACCAATTCTTCATGGATTGCTGCATAATCTCACCAAGCATGGCGCCGTCGATCGGTTTTGGCGCACCAGCAAGCAGGCGTTGCTGCTTCAGTGCGCCTTCGACGAGTGTGGGAATGTCCGCTTCGGTATAGCCGAGCGCTTCTATGCCCGAAGGCGCACCGACTTGTTTCATCAGGTCGATCAAGGCATCGGGCAGAGAGTCAGCACTCGGATTTTCGATCTCATGGCCGCGCAGCAGGCTGGCCGCGCGGATATGCTTCTCCGGCGCTGCATCATAAGTATAGCGGAACGACGCTGGAGAGGTGACGATAACCGAGAAGCCATGGGGCACAAAAGCGTGGTTCCGCGAATAGCCCGGCGCATGATAAGTGTGTTTCAACCCGGCGATCGGGTAGGCGCAGGCATGGGGAATATGCACGCCGGCGGTGCCGAAGCCGATACCGGCCATGGTCGCGCCGAGCATCATGGTGCCGCGCGCTTCTGTGTCGTTGCCGTCCGCTACCGCGCGAGCGAGGAATTTACCGCCGAATTCGATCGCTTGCAACGACCAGATATCGGCAACCGGGTTCGAGCCTTGGTAGGGCGGGCGGTCATCGGGGCTTTTAGATTTTGGGCGCTCATTATAAGGCTTGGAAATGTAGCTCTCGACCGCATGGCAAATCACATCGAGCCCGGCGGAAGCCGCCACACCGCCAGGGGATGTGCGGGCGAGATCGGGGTCAACGATGGCCAAACTCGGCCGCATATAGCGGTGCGAGATACCGGTTTTGACTCGCAGTTCAGGAATATCCAGCACCGCGACCGTGGTTGCTTCAGAACCCGACCCGCTGGTGGTCGGCAGGGCAATCAAGGGCTTGAGAATGCCGGGCGGTTTACGGCCGCCGCCGATCGGCGGGTTGACGTAATCGATGATCTCACCGCCATGGGTGCTGATCAGGTTGGCAACCTTCGCGGTATCGATCGTGGAGCCTCCGCCGAGGGCGACAAATCCATCGGCCGGATGGGTGGTTGCGAAAGCCGCAGCACGGGTCAGGCTCGCCAGATTGGGCTCAACCTCGATGTCCTGAAACAAATCAAATGCGACGCCGGATTTCGTCAAAATGGCAGTGATACGGTCGATCAGGCCGAATTGATGGAGCATCGGATCGGCGACCAGAGTGACTCGCTTGAGCCCCATCCGATTCAATTCCCAGCCGAGTTCCTCGGCCGCACCGACGCCGAATTTCAATTGTGTAGCTTCGAGCGAAAACACGCTCTCCATGCCGGGGTTGAGGGTCATGCTCATGATGGCGTTCCTCCAAGAACAACACCGAGACTGCATCACGAACCGAAAAAGGTAAAGTCAGTCGCAGCGGCTCTGCCGCGGCCGCATGACTAAATTTCTAGGCAACACTATTTTCTTGCGGCTGATTGGTATGACCCAAAAAGCAGATGTTGATTCTACATCCCCAACGCGCGCCGATAGACATCGAGCAGGGTTTCCTGCTCCTCGATCTCGTTAGGCTCCTGCTTGCGCATGCGAATCAACTGGCGCAGCACTTTGACGTCAAATCCAGCTGATTTGGCTTCCGCGTAAATATCCTTGATGTCTGAACCCAGCGCCTTGCGCTCCTCTTCCAGCCGCTCGATCCGCTCGACAATGGATTTCAGGCGGTCGGCGGCGACGTTGCCGGTGGTTGCAGCCTCTGCGGTATCGAGCGCCATGATCATGTCTCCTGTTCGGGTCGCAGGGGATAGGCATCCGGGAGCGGCCGGTCAATGCTTGGGGGTAGTCTCGAAAGCCGATTTTTGGGCATCCGTGGCCGGCGTCTGATATTTCGCCTGCCATTCTTTATAGGGCATGCCGTAAATCAATTCGCGGGCTTGCGGGTCGGTCATCGGCAGATTCTGGGCTTCCGCAGCCTCGCGATACCAGCGCGATAGGCAATTGCGACAAAAGCCGGCAAGATTCATCATATCGATGTTCTGCACGTCCGTGCGGTCGCGCAAATGCTGGACAAGCCTGCGGAACGCGGCGGCTTCGAGGGCGGTCTGGGTGCTCGGGTCGATCTCGGCGCTCATGGCTTAACTCTCCTTAACGTTCTCCCAAGGTAGTCACGCCGGTGATGTTTTGCCATACACACGGCAAGACGAAAGACGGTAGAGTAAAGGGATATGGAATGTCGGTGTCACCCGACGACGCACGGACGATATTGCGCGCCAGTTTTAACGCCGCGATTGCGGCTTCCGACCCGTTCTTGGTCCTGGCCGGGCATCTGCCTGAACGCCCGGCGGGCCGAACGGTCGTGGTCGGCGCCGGCAAGGCGGCCGCGTCCATGGCGGCTGCCCTAGAAGCGGCTTGGCCGGAGGCGGATATCAGCGGTCTCGTCGTCACCCGCTATGGCCACGAAGCGCCGACCAAGCGCATTGCCGTGGTGCAGGCGGCGCACCCTGTGCCCGATCAAGCGGGCCTTGCCGCAGGGCAGGAGATACTGGCCGCCGTCAGCGGGCTCAGTGCGGATGATCTGGTGATTTTTCTGCTCTCCGGCGGGGCTTCCTCGCTCCTGACGCTGCCTGCCGGCAATTTGACCCTGGCGGATAAACAGGCGGTCAACCGGGCGTTGCTCGCCTCGGGTGCGCCGATCGGCGAGATGAATATCGTCCGTAAGCATCTCTCGGCGATCAAAGGCGGGCGGTTGGCCCGCGCAGCGCTTCCCGCGCGTTTCGTCACCCTCGCCATCAGCGACGTGCCGGGCGATGAACCGGCGATTATCGGCAGCGGGCCCAGTGTGTTCGACGCCACGACAAAAGCTGACGCGCTGGCAATATTGGAGCGCTACGGCATCGATATCCCGTCGGTCAGTGCGCATCTGCGCTTGCCCGAACCTGAGGCGGCGCCATTCACCGCGGATTACCGGATGATCGCGACCCCGGCGATGGCGTTGCAGGCAGCAGCTGCGCGCGCGCAGTCTTTCGGCGTGCCATCAATGATTTTGGGCGATGCGATCGAAGGCGAAGCCAGTGCCCTCGGCGTCATGATGGCCGGAATTGCCAAATCTGTGCGCACCCATGGCCAGCCGACGCGCCCGCCCGTGATGCTGCTCTCGGGTGGTGAGGCCTCGGTGACGATCGGCGCCGGACGGCCCGGCAAAGGTGGCCGCAATACGGAATTTCTGCTCAGCCTTGCTTTATCATTGGATGGAGCGCCGGGGATTTACGCCATTGCCGGCGATACCGACGGCATCGATGGCTCCGAGGATGCTGCCGGCGCCATCATCACGCCCGATACCCTGGCGCGAGGCAGCCATCACAATCCCCGCCTTCATCTGACCCGCCATGACAGTTACAGCCTGTTCCACGCCCTCGGCGATTTGGTGATCACCGGGCCGACATTAACCAATGTGAACGATATTCGAGCCATCCTGATTTTATGAGGATTTCATGAGTTTTAATTTGCACCGGCATAGACGCACCAAAATCATCGCGACAATCGGGCCGTCGAGCTCGACAGCGGAAATGCTGGGGCAACTTTTCGAAGCCGGTGCCGATATATTCAGGTTGAATTTTTCTCACGGCACGCATGAGGATCACGCGGCGCGAATCTTGCTGATCCGTGCCTTGGAAAAAAAATTCGGTCGGCCGATCGGAATTCTGGCAGACGTTCAGGGGCCGAAATTGCGGGTGGGACAGTTTCGTGGCGGCC
The DNA here is from genome assembly GCA_002255495.1 of Rhodospirillales bacterium 20-60-12. Taxonomy (GTDB): domain Bacteria; phylum Pseudomonadota; class Alphaproteobacteria; order Acetobacterales; family Acetobacteraceae; genus 20-60-12. The sequence continues at coordinate 6,876 of NCAP01000007.1, forward strand.
GGGTCCAATTGCAGGCCGGACAACAATTCCAGCTCGATTTGAACCCTGCACCCGGCGATACGAGGCGGGTCAATCTGCCGCATCCGGAAATCATCAAGGCGGCCGACATCGGCGCCACTTTGCTGCTCGATGACGGCAAATTGCGGCTGCGGGTGCTGCGTAAGCGGGACGATCATCTGTTGACCGAGATTGTGCACGGCGGCCCGCTTTCGGACCGTAAAGGCGTCAATATACCTGATGTGATTCTGCCGATTCCGGCTTTGACCGCCAAGGACCGACGGGATCTGGATTTCGTGCTCGCCCAGGGGATCGAATATATAGGTCTGTCCTTCGTCCAGCGGCCGGAAGATGTCGCCGAAGCCAAGGCCATCGCGGCCGGCCGGGCAATGATCATGACCAAGCTGGAAAAACCCCAGGCGCTGGAAGATCTCGATGCGATTTTGAATTTGTCCGATGCGGTCATGGTCGCTCGTGGCGATTTGGGCGTTGAGCTGCCGCCTGAAGAGGTGCCGGTGGCGCAGCGGCATATTGTGCGGGCGGCACAACTGCGCGGTTTACCGGTCGTTGTGGCAACCCAAATGCTGGAATCCATGATCAGCGCCCCGGCACCGACACGGGCCGAAGCCTCCGACGTCGCAACCGCCGTGTATGACGGTGCGGATTGCGTGATGCTTTCGGCCGAGACCGCTGCTGGGCAATATCCGCGCGAGGCGGTGAACATGATGGACCGTATCATCGGGCGGGTGGAGCGGGACCCGGATTGGCGGGCAAATCTCGACCGCAGGCGGCCTGAACCTGAGCCATCATCCGCCGATGCGATCGCCGCGGCGTCCGTGCAAGTGGCGCGGACCATCGGCGCGCGGGTCATCGTCGCCCTCACGCAATCGGGTTCCACCGCGCTGCGAGTGGCGCGCGAACGACCCGATTGCCCGATTTTGGGATTGACCACCGGGATCGATGTCGCCCGCCGGCTGGCTTTGGTCTGGGGCGTTCATGCGGCGGTGACCAGCGAGGTTCATTCAATGTCCGAAGCGGTGGCGCGTGCGGTGAAAATTGCCCGTGCCGAGGGGCTGGCGGCCAAGGGCGAAGAGATCGTGGTTGTGGCGGGTGTGCCGTTTGGCCAGCCGGGCACCACCAACGCACTGCGGGTCGCCGTTGTTTAGGCCATTGGCAGCGTTCGCGCAGCCAGCTATCAAACCAGGAATCGGGAGGATATAATTTATGGCAAGCATAGATAGCGGTTCAGGAAATATTAAATCGAGATTAAGACAAACTGAGATATTATCTAATCAGTCAGGATCTTCGCGTGATATGGCCAATGCCATCCGCGCATTGACGATCGATGCCGTTGAAACTGCCAATTCGGGCCATCCAGGCATGCCAATGGGCATGGCCGATGTCGCGACAATGCTCTGGACGAAATTCCTCAAATTCGATGCCGCTGACCCGAGCTGGGCCGATCGCGATCGCTTTGTTCTATCCGCCGGCCATGGCTCGATGCTGATTTATGCTCTGCTGCATCTAACCGGCCATGCCGGTATGGAAATCGACGTTCTCAAACGTTTTCGGCAATTGCACTCGGCTGCCGCGGGGCACCCAGAATATCACGAACATCCTGCTATTGAAATGACCACCGGCCCACTCGGCCAGGGCATTTCGACGGCTGTCGGCATGGCGCTCGCAGAGCGTATGTTGGCCGCACGGTTCGGCAAAAGTCTAGTCGATCACCGCACTTGGGTCATCGCCGGTGATGGCTGCCTGATGGAAGGCATCAGCCACGAGGCGGCTTCGATTGCCGGGCACCTGAAACTCAATAAATTGATTGTGCTGTTCGACGATAATGAAATCTCGATCGATGGTGATACGTCCATCTCGACCTCCGAGGACACGCTGAAGCGCTACGCGGCCTATGGCTGGGCGGTGAAACGGATTGACGGGCATAATGAGGCCGAGATTGAAGCGGGCCTTGCTTTTGCAACCCGCAGCAAGAAGCCGGTTCTACTGGCCTGCAGGACAATTATCGGCTTCGGCTCGCTGGCGAAAGGCGGCACGGCGGGCGTGCATGGTTCGGCTTTGGGCGCCAGCGAAGCCAAAGCGGCCAAGGAAGCCCTGGGTTGGCCGCACGCGCCATTCACCATTCCGCCTGACTTATCGCAAGCCTGGAATGAAGCCGGCGCACGCGGTGCGGCGACACGCCGGGCCTGGCTCAAGCGCCTCGCCACACACAAGCAGCGCGGTCATTTCGAACAGACCCAATCCGGCCGCTTGCCCGATTTCTATGCCGAGGCCATGGCGCGGCTGAAGGCCGATCTGGCGGCAAAAATGCCGAAAGTCGCTTCGCGTCAGGCGAGCCAGATGGTGCTCGAAGCCCTCGTCCCTGCCGTGCCAGAACTGATCGGCGGGTCGGCGGATCTGACCGGTTCGAACCTGACTTTGGTTAAGTCGATGGGCATTGTCACGCCGGAAAATTTTGCCGGGCGCTACATTCATTTCGGCGTGCGTGAACACGGCATGGCGGCAGCTCTGAACGGCATTGCACTGCATGGCGGGTTCATTCCCTACGGCGGCACGTTCTTCGTGTTCAGCGATTATATGCGCCCTGCCATCCGGCTTGCGGCGTTGATGGGGATCCGGGTGATCCATGTACTCACCCATGATTCAATCGGACTTGGTGAAGATGGCCCAACGCATCAGCCGGTCGAACATCTCGCCTCGCTGCGCGCAATGCCGAATGTTCTGGTTCTACGCCCAGGCGATGCGATGGAAACGGCTGAATGCTGGGATCTGGCGATACGCAATGCCACCGGCCCGACCTTACTGGTTTTATCGCGCCAGGCATTGCCCGCCATACGATCTGACGCCAACGGCAATCGCTGCGCGCAGGGGCTTTACGTGCTCGCCGAGGCCGATGGCGAACGAGCCGCCACATTGATCGCGTCCGGTTCGGAAGTGACGATTGCGATGGAAGCCCGCGCGGCTTTGGCCAAAGAGGGCATAGAAGTCGCGGTGGTATCAGCGGTAAGTTTTGAATTATTCGAGGCACAGAGCGCTGATTATAAAGCATCCGTACTCGGCACAGCGCCGCGCGTTGGCATCGAGGCGGCGGTTGGGTTTGGTTGGGAGCGTCTGCTGGGCGAGCGCGGCCAGTTTATCGGCATGACAGGCTTTGGCGCCTCGGCGCCCGCACAGGATCTTTACAAACATTTCGGCATCACCGCATCGGCCATCGTGGCTGAGGTCAAATTACTGATAAATCGATAAGGAGAGGGTTTTATGACGACGACAATAGCCATTAACGGATTCGGTCGGATTGGCCGGCTGGTGCTGCGCGCGATGATCGAAAGCGGGCGGACGGATCTGGAACCGGTGCTGATCAATGACCTCGGAAGCGTCGAGGATAACGCTCACATGTTCCGCTATGATTCAGTGCATGGTCGGTTTCCCGGCACAGTCGAGGTGAAGGGTGATTCGCTGATCATCACGCATCAGGGCCGAGCCTATGCGCCGATCCGGGTTTCGGCCGAACGCGATCCGGCGAAAGTACCGCTCACCGGCGTTGATGTGGCGATGGAATGCACCGGGTTGTTCACCAAGCGCGATGACGCCGCCAAATTGATCGGCGCCGGCGCACGCAAAGTATTGATCTCAGCACCGGCCGAAGGGGTCGATGCCACAATTGTTTACGGCGTCAATCATCACACGCTGTCCAAGGATATGACGATCATTTCAAACGCGTCCTGCACGACAAATTGCCTCGCCCCTATGGCGATGGTGCTGCACGAGGCATTTGGCATAGAGCGCGGCTACATGGTGACGATCCATTCTTATACAGGCGATCAGAAAACCGTTGACACCCTGCACAAGGATTTACATCGTGCGCGCGCCGCTGCAGTCTCAATGATCCCGACATCCACGGGTGCCGCCAAAGCTGTGGGCCTGGTGTTGCCGGAGCTGAAGGGCAAATTGGACGGCACGGCCATTCGGGTGCCAACGCCGAATGTGTCGCTGGTGTCACTCGATGTGAATTTGAAAAATCAAGCCACTGTCGAGCAGATTAACGGTGCGATGAAGGCTGCGAGCGAAGGCAAACTCAAGGGCATTCTCGATTACAGCACGGCTAAATTGGTCAGCATGGATTTCAACCATGTTGCCTATTCCTGCAGCTTCGATGCGCCGCAAACGACCGTGGTGGATGGCGCCCTGGCCCGTGTGATGGGGTGGTACGACAATGAATGGGGTTTCTCGAACCGCATGTCCGACACGGCTGCGTTGTTCGGGTCGCTATAAGCCATGACATTCCGCACCCTCGATGATGTGAAGGTGGCGGGCCAGCGAGTTCTGGTCCGCGCCGATTTGAATGTGCCTGTGCATGACGGTAAAATCGGTGATCTGACCAGGCTCGAACGATTGATGCCGACCATTATCGAGCTGGCGGACCAGGGAGCCAAGGTCATTATCTGCAGCCATTTCGACCGGCCGAAGGGCAAGATAGTGCCCTCGATGTCGCTGCGCCCCATTGCCGCCGCCATCGCAGAGATATCTGGCCGGCATGTCGGTTTTGCCGAAGATTGCATCGGTGAAGTGGCGAAGGATGCCGTAGCTGCGCTGCAGAACGGCGATATTCTGGTCCTTGAGAATACCCGCTTTCACGCCGGCGAAGAGACCAATGATCCGCATATGGCGCAAGAGTTTGCCGCGTTGTGCGATATTTACGTCAATGACGCGTTCTCTGCCGCTCACCGTGCCCATGCCAGCACCGAGGGGGTCGCCCATTTGCGCCCCTCTTATGCCGGACGGTTGATGCAGGCTGAACTCGCAGCACTCGATGCCGCTTTGGGCTCCCCTGCCCGTCCGGTTATGGCGATTGTCGCGGGATCAAAAGTCTCGACGAAGCTCGATCTGCTGGGCAATCTGATCGGCAAAGTGGATGTGCTGGTGATCGGCGGAGCGATGGCCAATACATTTCTTGCAGCTAACGGAGCAGATGTCGGCAAATCGCTGCAAGAGGCTGATTTGCATCAGACCGCACGCGATATCAGTGCGGCGGCGGCGGCGCGTCATTGCGAAATTTTGCTGCCTGTCGATTTGATCGCGAGCGCCGTATTCGCAGCCCATCCGCCGACTGAAATTGTCGCCGCAACAAATGTACCCGCCGGGATGATGGCGTTGGATGTCGGGCCAGCCACGACCGCCGCGCTGATCGAGCGGTTGGGTAAAATCAAGACTTTGGTGTGGAACGGCCCGCTCGGCGCGTTTGAGACCAAACCCTTTGATACGGCAACCAACGGGCTGGCGGCGGCCGTGGCCGCTGCAACACAAGCCGGGCAGTTGGTTTCAGTGGCCGGTGGCGGCGACACAGTCTCGGCCTTGCGTGCGGCCGGTGTTGCAGGCCAGCTCACCTATGTATCGAGCGCGGGTGGAGCATTCCTGGAATGGATGGAGGGCAAAACCCTGCCCGGCGTCGCGGCCTTGCAGTCGGCCTGACGTTAGCAGCGGTGCTGATGTGGGGATTTTCCCCCGTCGGCACCCGTTATCTGGTCGGCGACGGCGACGCGGGGTTGCCGGCATTGCCCTTGCTTGCTTTGCGCTACGGCATCGCTTCGATCATGCTGGCCCCCCTGTTATGGCGCGGACGCATCGCCGGGCTGGTGCGCGATTGGCGGTTACTGCTGTTGTGTTCGCTGCTCGGTATCACCGGCTATAATATTCCGGTGACAATCGGCCAAGAGCATGTTTCGGCGGGCATGACCGGATTGCTCGATTCCGCCGAGCCGCTGTTGATTTTATTATTCGGCGCGATATTGGCGCGCCGTCTGCCCGGCAGGTTGATGCTGCTGGCGGGCGTGATCGGCGCGGTCGGTGTCGCCATGCTGGCGCTGGCGACAGGGCCGGCCCAGGGCACGCCAGGCGGCGTGGCACTGGTGCTGCTCGGTGCGGCATTCTGGGCGGCCTATTGTGTGGCGGTGCCGCCGCTTTTGTTGCGCCGGGGTGCGATGCCTGTGACGGCCGCGACCATGCTGATCGGCACCCTGCCGATGGCCGCCTTGGGGGCGCCGGGCATGACTCATTTGGTGCATATCATGGGGCCGACAGACTGGGCGGTGACCTTGATATTGACGCTCGGCACCTCGGTTTTGGCCATGTTGTTCTGGAATTTCGGCAGTGCAGTGCTGGGCGCCCAGAGATCGGGTTGGTTTTTATATCTTATCCCCGTGGCGAGCCTGCTCGGCGGGAGCACGATGTTGGGCGAGCCGATTGCCCCGGCGGAGATCATCGGCGGGGTATTGATCGTTGCATCAGTGCTGATGGCGCAAAAGGCTTAAAAATACCACCATAGATATGTGGTTTTTGCCATGGGATTCATACATCGTTAACTCATGTGGATACATATTCTGCTTATGATCTCAAGTGCATCACTCATCGCATTTTCCGGGCCGTCAGCCTTATCGGGCTTGACCCGGCCACAGCCCTTTCGCCTGCCAACGTTACCACCACCGGTTGCTGTACAAAATGGCGGTAACAGTATATCGGCCTTCGGCGCTACGGGCCTCTCCCCCTCTGCTCCGGCACCGCGGGGGTCTTTTCTCAATCTTTCAGTGTAGAGATGTGTTCATAAGCTGGCATTTGCTCAATCCGTCGGAGCGATGCAGTTTAGGGGATGAGTTCCACCAAACCTGCATTCGAAAACCTGATTCCCGAGGGCGATCATCTTGAGCGCGCGGTCTGCACGCGATGCGGCTTTATCGATTACCAAAATCCTAAAATGGTGGTTGGTTCAGTCATTGCCACGCAAGAGCGGATATTGCTCTGCCGGCGTGCCATAGAGCCGCGCAGCGGCTTCTGGACGGTACCTGCCGGATACCTCGAACTCCATGAGACACCCGATGAGGGTGCCGCGCGTGAAGCCGCAGAGGAGGCCAATGCGGATATCTCGATTGAAGGTATTCTCGGCGTGTATAGCATTCCGCACATATCCCAGATCCAGATCATGTTTCGCGCGACTTTCCGCAACCAGGTCGATTTTTCGCCGGGCATCGAGAGCCTGGACGTTAGATTGTTCGGGTGGGCAGACATCCCCTGGCAGGAGATCGCTTTTCCATCCGTTCATTGGGCGCTTCATGCCTGGTACAGGGGCCGGCACGCGCCGCTGGGCTTGCCTGATCGCAACCCCGCTTAAGAGAGAATTCATATTTTATACGTAATGTTGATGCATGACATTACGTTCCCGTCGGCTGGCCATCATGGTGCTGCCTGGCCTTGATCATTTCATTGCAGATATTGTAGCCGGTCTGCCCGGGGGCGATGGTCTTGAGGTGCGGCTGTTTTATTTCCGCTGTGAGACGGACCTGCAGGTGGCGTTGATATGGTGCGATCAACCTGCGCAGGATATGATTTGGTTCGAATTTTGCTGGCCCCCCTTCCCTCAACTGATCGCACGGACTGATTTTGCCGGTCGGCGTGTCATGGTCCGGCTGCACCGTATTGAGGCATATGGCAGCGACCATGCAGCCCACGCGCCATGGTCTAAAATCGACGATGTGATTCTGGTCAGCCATGACATGGCCACCCGGTTGCGTGCGGCGGCGCCGTATATCGATGTGACCACCCGCTTGCATGTCGTCTATAACGGCGTCGACCTCACACGCTTTCAGCCACAGGGCGAAGCCGACCCGTGGCGCATAGGTTGGTGCGGCTGGCTGAGCCTGCATAAAAATCCCAATCTGGCATTACAGATTCTATATCAATTGCGGCTGATCGATCCGCGCTATCGGTTACATATCTCATCAAAGGGTGGGGAGCCGGTGGCCCGTGACTCGTTCATGCATCTGCTGCACGCCATGAATCTGGCCACTGCCGTCCAGTTCGATGGTGACATCGCACATGACCGCATGAATGAATGGTATGCGGCAACGCAAATTCTTCTCTCGACCAGCGTTTACGAAAGCTTCGGCTATGCGATCGCCGAGGCTGCTGCATGCGGCTGCGATATCGCCATGCTCGATCAGCCAGGTGCCGCCGAATTCTGGCCTGCCGATTGGCGCTTTCACTTGGCTGACCACGCCGTTACGACGATTCTGGCGAGCCGGCGGGAGAGATGGCGCGATCTGATTGCCAGCCGCTTTGCATTGTCGCGGCAAATTCAACAACTACGCAGGATTCTTATGAAGCCGCTAACCACGCGGCCGATTATTGATTTACCTGCCGATGAGCCATGCTTGTGGCTCGCGCGCGCGGCAGAGATGATCGCCCAATCAAGGCCGCCTATCCGCATTCCACCGCTCACCGAAGATGAAGCTTTGGCGGCAACCACCTTGCTGCAATCCTTTGGCTATCGGACCTCTGACTCGCAGGGGCGCATATTTTTCGCCGATCATGAGGATCCGCAATAATCCGCCCAAATGCGCTCCAACGCCAAGCCTAGATTATGCCCGAAACGCGGCGCATCGCATAAGGGGCTGGCCAACATGAGCGCCCTCAAATGCGACCGCAAATCTGCTAACCCAGCGAGGTCCGCTGCTGCCTCCAGGGCACGTGCGACATAGGATTTTTCGTCATGAACCGCCCAGTCACCCAGGCCGACATTGCTCAAATGGCTGAACGAATGCCGGGCAGCAAAACTATCTCCCACTAAACTGACCACCGGCACACCCATGAAGAGCGCTTCACAAGTTGTGAGGCCACCCGAATAAGGGAAACTATCGAGCACTATATCGATCTCCCGATAAGTCTCGAGGAATTCCCGATGCGATGCCCGGCCGCGCAATGTCAGCCGATCAGCCGGGATGCCCTCAGCGGCAAACCAGTCGATCACGAGCCGCCTGGGTGCGGCCTCAGACGCCTGGGGGCAGCGCATCAGAAAGCGTGCGGTGGGAATTTGGCGCAATATGCAGGCCCACACCGCGATGCATCTTGGGTTGATTTTGGTGAGGTTATTCATGCTACCAAATGTCACATGGCCGCACGCAATGGCGGGCAGCGATGAGACAGGAACCGGTTCCGGCGGCAGATAGCATATATAGCCATCATTCAGAATAAGCGGCTTTTCGGTGTAATATTGCTCATGGCCCACCGGAATTTCCCAACGATCTGCGATGAAATAATCCATCTCATGCAATCCGCTGCTGTGGCACTGCATACCGACCCATTTGACCTGCACAGGGGCTGGGCGATGCGCGCACACGCTGATCCGGCCGGAGTCGCCATTGCCGCCCAGATCGATCAAAATATCGATCTGCTGTGCGGCGATCTGTGCTGCAACCTGATGATCGTTCAGCCGCGAAATATCATGCCAGGCCTGCGCTTTTGCCGCATAACGCCGCGTCAAGGGATCGCGCGGTTCAAAATGCCCGAAACAATGCAATTCAAAAGATTGCGCATCGAGATGTTCAAACCCAGCCAGCGTAAGCCAGCCTACCGGATGAGTACGCAACGTGTTCGATAACAAGCCGATCCGCAATGGCTTATGCGGTTGCGAATGCCGGCATATCTTGGTTGCCGCCGGCCTCGTGAGACGCTTGGCAGCTTGTTCCGCCGCATCGCGAATATTCTGCACTGAGGCGCCGTATTGGTAGGGCCGCAAATTAGCCAAGATCCGCCAGGGCAAGGCATTGTCTGGCGCCAAAAGGCGGGCTTTCTCCGCCATGGATAATGCCAATGCGATATCGCCGGATGCCGCGAGAACATTGGCAAGATTGCACAGGGTCGTGATGGTCTGGCCTAAACGCCCCATCGCTTCCTGCAACAGATTGGCGGCCTCGTGATAGTGATAGCAACGCGAGAGCGCGACCGCGAGATCATTGGCGATGGCAAGGTCATTTGGCCGCAGCTTATAGGCTGCGCGGAGATATTTTACGGTCTGATGCGGCCGCATTGCGGTGCTGCATATGGAAGCCAGCAACAGCGATATTTCGGCCGCGGAAGGGTCAAGCAGGTGAGCTGCTTCCAGATAATCCTCAGCCTCTGCAATGCGCCCCTGGTCGGCGACAAGGCGTCCAAGCATCACGAGCGCGACGATATCGGCTTGATTCTGCCTGTTCCGCGCCAAGCAAGCAGTCATAAGATCGTCCGATTGCCCACTCGCAACGCATGCATCGATATAATGCAGCGCATAACCAATATGCGTCGGCTCCAACGCGCACGCGGTCCGATGTGCCGCGCAGGCTCGATCGGCAGCGCCGTTGGCCATTTCCGCGAGGCCCAGAGCGTCCCATGCCTGATGCGCTGCATCATCTACGATGGTGGCCCGCCGCAACAAGGAGATTGCCCCGGCTACATCGCTTTTATGCAGATACAACAGGCCGAGAGAAATCAAAGCCAAAAGCTGGTCCTTATCGAGCTGCAGGGCTCGATTATAGGAGTTTATGGCAGCCTCGTAGTCACCCGCTATTTTTTGACTTTGTCCAAGCCCGATCCAGGATTCGGCGTCGGATAGCGCTGATACCACATTCTCAATATTTGAACGCATATCGGCCCGCATCTCGGCCGCAGCTACGTCACTCATGACCGGTGGCGCAGGGACAGAATGCGCCCATGAACAGGCAAGTCGAGTGCCGTAAATAATATCGCCGGCGCTGATAGATCGGTCGAAAGGTGAGCCGCCTCGGCGGCGCCGATCACATCATCGATCGCATGTTCGTACCATCCAAACGGTCCGAGGCAACCGCCTTGAATATTCGCATTCGAGAGCAAAATCGCCATGCTGATCACGCCGCCCTGCGCCAGACTATCCGCCGCCGATTGGAATAGAGGAGCAAGGTCAACGAGTTCGAACGCAAGATACCCAGTGATAATCGCCTGCCATCTCCTATCTGACCGAGCGAGATATGACAGCGGATCCGTGCAATCGAGCGATGTATATGCACCGCTACCGCGCGCTTCGTTAGCCAATTCCGCATTTGGTTCGACACCGTAGAACGTCCTTGTCAGCGATGAAGCAGCGATCGCGTTCAGGCCGGTGCCGCATTGCAGATCCAATATCGCGCCGCCAATATCCCATCGTTCGAGAACGGCAGAAAGGCGGCCGGGAATGATTGTTCCAGACGCCAAGGCGGCTAGGTTTGAATGTTGCGCCTCAGCAGGTTCTAAGCCTGGATAACACCGGGCCGGTGCACGCTGCTCGGCGCAGATCAGCATATGAGCCGCCCAGGCGTCGCTCCGACGCGAACTGGGCTTTGCAGAACCAAGCCGCCACAGATCGGCTGCGTGGCCCCAATCACCACTTTGGGCCATAGCATGCGCAGACAAATTCAAAAGAGTTGGGTCATCGGCAAGCTCGCATTTTATCTTCTCGGCAAAGGCGACCGCTGGCCGCCATTGATCTGACATCATCAACGAGCGAAGCCGCACCTTGAACAACGAATTCTGCGTTACGCTATCATTGCTGCCGGAGGCATAAGCATCTTCCAGGCATGAGAGTGCCTCATCAACCCGCCCCAGATCTGATAAAGCCATACCAAGTAGCGATTTGGCCTGATGATCTGAAGGCGCCAGGCAAACGGCTTCCGCGGCATGGTATAGCGCATCGGTCGAGCGGCCTTGATCCAATCTTATGGCCGAGAGCATACGGTGAAATGAGTGCTCAGACGGACGCCGTAATAGCGCCTGTTCCAATCTTTCTGCGCCCGCTTCCGGCCCCACGCTATGGAGCAAGACCGCCGCTGCAGCCCGGTCAACGGCCGGATCTTCGGGCGCTATAGAGGCGAACGCGCGGGCGAGATGGCTGGCAGCGCCAATGCGCCCGGCCCGGATGAGACCATTGATTTTATCCTCCAAGCTCGTGCGATCTGCCGTAGAACTCTGTGACATTGCAGCTCCTTTTGAGCGTTGACAGACGATCGGAAAAATAATGTCAGGCGATCAAACCTTGCGATTGCACAGCCAGCGACGTCAGAGATGCACCACTGCCTGACGCAGCATTTTGCTGTGCTGTGGCTGCCATATTCGTCAGATAGAGATCCGCCAACCCTTGTACGAATTTAGGATCCTGTAATTTGGAGATATCGAGATGACTTATGATGGCTTGCTCTTGAGCGGGAATATCCTGAAAGGCGATCTGCTGTGGCACACCTGTCGCAGTGGTCACCACGGCGCGCAGGACGGGATCACCAAGAATTTGTAGAGCAGAGGTGAAACTCGACGCCCGTTGCAAAAAATCGAGCGCGTTCGACAGACCGGGGGTTTGCTGATCCAGCGTTTGTCGCCACAGCACCTCCGCATAGCCGTTTGTAATCGTACTAATCACCTTTGGGTTTTGGATGATCGACAGACCTTTATTTGCAAAATCAAATGTCTGCGCTGTTGCAAGCCATTGTGAATTTGACGACGCGAGCTGGTTGACCAAAGATTTGGAGTCCGATGGATTTGAGAGTAACGCCTTTTGGGCAAGTGCAGTAAATCCAGATTCTGACCCTAAGCCATTGGCAGTCAGCAGGACCTTCAAGACAGTTGGATTATTGAGCAAATCAGCAGGTGTCTTTGCCGTCTGAACCGCTTTTATAAAAGCAGCAATATCTCGAGTAACGACCGGGGTTTTTGCTTGGATGGCAATGTCTTTGGTCTGATTTGTCTGCGCAATTTGCAAAACTGTAATCGGATTTTCACCCGTGGAACCGATATTACCTGTTCCGCCATAGTAGGCAGAGAGCAGGCCTGCGCTAATGCCGCTTGCACTCTGTGTGTTGGCGGGAAATAGAAGCGCATAATTGATCGAATTGGAACCGATGGCGCCCGACATGACCGATCAACTGACGCCCCGGAGCCCGGCGGCAAAATTCTCGTTCACGACAGCCATGAATTCATGGTCCGGATTAGCCTTGTCGAGTTCCCGCAATACGGTTTGACCAACCCCAATGATCGATGTGCGCAATGGCAATGCGAGAGGATTTCGCTCGTCGCGCGAGGCATCGATGACAGTACTCCACAACAGCCTGTTATCAGCCAATATGCGTATTTGATCGACTGACGAGCGCGCCGTCATAGCCCGCAGCGCGAGTGCCATACGCTGAAATATATCCGCATCCTGTTCCCGCTGATTCCGCAATACTGACGAGGCGCCATAAGCACGCTTGACTTGATTAAACAAAGGGGATGGTTGACTCATGAGACATGCCTTTCAGTAATACGCATCGCCGACACCGGCTCATCACTATCCGCAGGGTCCGTTTCCTCAAATTGATAGGACGGTTTCAGAACCGCAGCCTCATGGCGCATAATACGCCGGGCGAGCTTGAGAGCCTCATAACATTCATCGAGCCTTGCCAACGAAAGAGCGCGATCCAGAATTTCCCGCGCCAAGGCAGATGTTGTTGCAGCTTTGAATTCCTCGATCAGATCGCACGCCCGGAGCAACGCCGCACTCCGTTCCATTTCCGTACCGATATAAGCGGCTTGTAAGGCAAAATAGATGCGCTTGGCTGGTGTATTCGCTTCATCTGGCGGCAATATTTGCTTGCCAAACAGAAATCGTGCCTTGGCAGTCAATTCAATGCGCGATTTTGTCCGAAATCTGATCGGCGCACCGTTCAGGATCATGACTTCGCCTTGCCTAAGTTCCAAAACCAGAACGGACATTCTGCCACCTTCCGGGTGATATGATAAAGGCAGGATGCCCGATATTTATCTTCATATCGGGCTCCCCGTCTCAATTATGGGAACAATTTGACCAGTAGAGAAGGCGACTGGTTGGCGATGGATAAGGCAGAAGTGGCCAATTGCTGTTGAATCTGCAAGGACTGAAGCTTCGCCGACTCTTGCGAGAGATTCGCATCGACCAGGGAGCCCAGACCGGTATTTAACGCATCAATTTTGCTGCTGTTGAACGACGCCTGATTAGTCACAAGATTGGTCAAATTGCCATATGTGTTCAAGGCAGTGCCGACACTCTGCGATTGCGTTGTGAAGGAACCAGTGGCCGTCAGGAAGCCAGCTACTGTTGTGGCACCGGACAGCTGCGTGCTGGTGAACGAAAGTGCATGATAAAGTGTGGAGCCGCTGAAGGAGGTGAGCGCAAATGAGCCACCGACTTCATTCTTTACAATATTCACGCCGCCGAATGTACCGTTTGATCCAGAAATATTTCCGATCAATGTCCGCCCATTATAGTTTGAGTCCTGAATGGCGGTCTGCACGTTCTGCAACTCGGATTTATATTGCGCTATATATTGGGTCCGCTGATTGCCGGTCACAGAGGAGTCCGACAGTTGCACCAAGGTCGTCTGTAATGTGTTAACTTGGTTCGAGATACTATTCAGACCACTGACCGTTGTGCCGAGCAAGCCCTGGGCACTGGTCAATTGCTGGTTTGCAGTGGTCAGCGCACCGACATCGCCGCGAACAGATTGGGCGACCGCATAGGCCGCGCCATCATTCACAGCGCTTGAAACACGGTAACCGGTGGACACCTGATTTTGCACATTCTGCAGCTGACTGTTGATGTTGTTAAGTGATTCAACAGCCACTGCAGCCGATGAGTTAGTGATGATTGAGCTGATAACGCCAGACATGATTTTTACCTTAAAGGAAGGTTCGAGACGAATGCGCCTTTTGCGCTATGGCGGCATATTGGCGCCAAATGGTTAATGGCCTGTGAAGTTTGCCATACGCACCTCATAAATATTGGGTCAGCGACATGGTCTTCATCGCGGCAATGATCTGGTAAGAGGCCTGAAGTTGGGTTTGTACAGCGGAGAGCTGTGAAAGGGTGGTCGCCATATCGACATTATCGGCAGCACCTAGCGCGCTCGAGAGCGCCGTGCTCGTTGATTGCAGGGCCGTGGCCTGCGTTGTGAGACTGCTCTGGGTATTACCCAAAACACCGGCATCCTGATTGAGCGCACTCACAGCACTGCCCAGAGAGCTCTGCGTATCAGCGAGCAGTCCGGTGAAGCCGGGCGCTGCCAATTGCGGAGCTGTCATGGAGCCGATCGTACTCAGCGCGCGCAGGATATCACGCATATACGACCCCGTGGTCGATGAACCGGCCGACACCGCGAATGCATTCTGGTCTGCAGCAATACCGATTGTGGCAGTCTGACCCGCACCCGTCGCGACCACGGGCAATGCTGAGGTCATATTCAGCGTGGCTGAAAAGGGCGATGTGCCGACGCCATTCGATGCGGCGATGGCGAGGGTGGTGGCTATGATCGCCGCCGATCCGTTTGTGGCCAAGCCATTTACGGCCGATTGAATTTGCGTGAAAAAGCCGGAATTGGTGATCGCATCAGGATTAGGAATCGGCGGATTAGCGCTGTCGGTGCCGGCGAACACATAAATCCCACCAAATTGAGTATTCAAAAGACCCGCGACCTGCTGGAGGGCCTGCTGGGCGGATGCGGCTATGGTCGCCAAACCTTGGCTATTGAGGCTGTTCAGCGCCGGTATTTGCGCCAGGACATTTCTGGCCACCTGGCTGATTTGGCTGAGTGCCGTTTGCTGCACGCCCATGCGCCCGGTTGCGGCATTGATATTGCTGACAGTATTCGAGATCGCGGCGATTTGCGGGGTGAGATCGAGCACAGTTTTGGATGCTGAGGCCGATAGACCGGCATAAGTCGTAGCGACATAGCCGCTGGAGGCTTGAGTGGTCAGCTGGTCCAGGCGCTGCTTTGTACTCGCGGCATTTTGCAAAATTTGCTGCAAAGTGCCGAAATTGTCACCAAGGCTCGCCGGCGTGATGGCGCTGCTCATTGTGTTATACCACCATCTGCTGAATCACTTGCCACATTGCCTGCATCGTCGAGATGACTTTGGCATTCGCAGCATAGGAATTTTGCAACGCAACCAATGTACCCATTTGCTGGTCGATACTGACGGCAGAGCCGCTCGCCAGAAGCTTCTGCAGGCTCCCTTGCAAGGATTGGGTGTTGGTCAGATTGGAACTGGCCGCCGCACTCGTGGAAGCCTCCGCCGCGGTGAAGGCGCTGGCCGCATCGCCCAGTGTAGCCGTTGGCCCGTAGGTTAGCGAAAGCGTCCCCGCAGGTCCTAGACCGTTCGTCGCTAAGGGGGGCTGCGCCACTCCGGGCTGGACGTCAGCAGCAAGGGCATTGTTCAAAATTCGACTGATCAAAGTGGTAAAGCCGGCCGGCCCACCTGGCGGGTTCGGCGTAAAGGCACTCGCCCCCGTCGGACTGCCGGCTACCGCCTGCGTGCCATCGCGCACCAATGAGGGATTTGCCGTAACCGCGGGATTGACCGTGATGACATTGGAGAATCCGACATAGCCAGCCTGCGCAGCACTACCCGAGGTGACAGGCTGTGTGCCGTCGGGCAAGCTGAACAACGCCAGACCCTGGGCATTGAAGCGTGCCGACAGATTTTGTGCAAATTCATCAAGCCCGGCTTGCAAGGTCGGCAAGGTTTGATCACGCAACGTAATCGCCGCACCGATTTGGCCGCCCGTGAGATTGGCTGTGATGTCGCTACCACCGAGCATGATGCCGCCGATGCCGCCTGCCGGATAATAGGCATTCGGACCGAGTGTCGCCCCATTGATGCTCACCTTGTTCAACCCATCGGTTGGCAGGCTGATACCCGAAGGCGTATAGACCAAGACACTGCCATCGGGTTGGGAGATAAATTTCGCACCAACATCTTGCACGACGTTCTGCATCGCGATGTCACGCTGATTTTGTAAGTCGGCGACACTTTGCCCAGCGGATTGCGCCGCGACGATTTGCGTGTTCAATTTGCCGATTGTCGTGAGATTTGTATTGAGATCGGCGACAGAGCTGACGAGACTATTTTCGGCATTTTGCCTCGCCGCGCCGATGGCTGATGCGACATTATGAACCTGACTGGCCAGAGCCTGAGAGTTTGAAATAATCGCCTGTTGCTGCGTTTGATTAGAGGGATCAGTCAGGAGCGTTGAAAATCCGCTTTGCACGGCGCCGAGCATACTGGCCAGATCATTGGCCTGACCCGGCGTTCCCATGGCCTGATCGATCGGGGCCAAAGCGGTGCTCATTGAATTTTGATAAGCCAAAGCGCCATTCTGCACGAAAAGCTGGGCTTGCACTGATTGGTCCAGAACGCGAACCGCGGGACCACTGACGACACCTAACCCCGCCCCTCCTGCACTGACTGCACTGAGTGCCGCCGATTCACTCACATAGCCGGGACTATTGGCGTTCGAGACATTTTGCGAAATCAACGCGAATTGTTGATTGATCGCCTGCAGCCCACTGCCCGCGACAGCAATTGAGGTATCTAGGCTCATGATCGCGTATCCGATACGCTCTATTGTTTCATATTAATGGTGGTTTGGGTGAGTTGGTCGGCAGTGGTGATCACTTTGGCATTCGCCGAGTAGGCTTCCTGAGCGGCGATCAGTTTGGTAAACTCTGTTGCGATATCGACATTGGAACTTTCGGTGGACCCCACGACAAGCGTGCCTGCCCCGTTGCTACCTACAGCGTTGGTCAGCGGGTTGCCTGAACCGGACGATGCGGTAAAGGCCTGCCCATTTTGGCGTTGCAGCGCGTCCGGTGCATTGAAATTAGTAATTGGTACTTGTGCAATCGTGCGCGACTGGCCGTTATCGTAATTCACTACTACATCGCCTTGTTGTGAGATTGTCAGATTGCTGAAATTGCCCTGTGGAACGCCGTTTTGATTGATGCCGAGCAAATTGAAACTGCTTCCCGCATATTGTGTGAGGCCAGATCCCGTGCCGAAATTACCGAGGGACAAAGCGACTGATTGCGGTCCATTGCCAAAATTGGCCGTGAATGTCAGATCAGCCGGCTGGCCGGCGGCAAATGCTGATGTCGTCACGGCACCAGTGGCATTTCCCACACTGCCTATCGTGCCCGGTGAGACGGCATTGCCGCTGGTTGTGCCGAATTTGACCTCAGCTGAGCCGATCGTGGTGCCGCTGGTGTTGTCGGGTGACGAGACTGCAACCGTCCAGTCATTGGCTGCGTTTTGGGTCCAATTCAATGTGACGGTGTGGAGATTGCCGACACTGTCATAGACATTAACCTGCGATGTAATGGGCTGGCCCGGAGTGGGTGTCGCCGGCAAATCCGCCGAAAGATTAATGGTGCTGGTCGCGATTGGCTGGAATGTATTCTGCGTAACCTGGATTGGCGTCAGGGCCGTTTGATTGACAATATTCGTTGAAGTATCGACCGGCCAACCATCGAGAAACTGCCCTTCTCCATTGACGAGATAGCCGTTTTTATCGAGTGAGAAATCGCCGGCCCGGGTGAAATATTGTTGACTGCTGAAATTCTGCACGTCGCCCGACGTACTTCCCGCAGCCTGGCTCACCGCAAAAAATCCCTGCCCCGAAATGGCCAATGCCAGGGGGTCAGTGCTTTGGGTAATGGCGCCTTGGACATTGTTGCTGTAATCGGGTCTGGCCACGACTGAGCCTGATTCATTCAAGGTCGGCGTACTGAGCGTCAAATAATTGACGAAGTTGGTATCCACCGCCTTGAACCCGACGGACTGGCTATTGGCGATGTTATCGCTGATATTGCCAAATGCTGCGGCTTGCGCGCTCAGTCCACTGACCGCTGTTGTCATCGCACCGAAAATCGACATGGCATTATCCTTCTAAGCATTGGCCACTGGCGTTAGCGTTGGACCAATGGCGGTGACCTGAAATACGCCCAAGACAAAGCGACCAATGCAGGGAACATGCCAAATGAGTCTGACTATGCAGCTGACCCTATTTCCTCCGCGTTGCGATGTGCGTGTTAGCGCGTACCTGTGGGTTCGAGCGCGTAAATCCTCGCGCCGGCATCGCCTGGTGTGCTGATGGGGATGAACGATGAGCGACAGCTGCCCAGCGCGCGATCCGGCAAAATCTGCATCGCAGAGAAATCTGGCGCGGCATATTTTGCCCAGCATAGAGCGCCGCGACGTTTTGCGATGTCCGAAGCAGATCAGATCCTCCATCATCACTCAGCCGATAGGCGCGAGTAATGATGGCAGGAATTTTGCAATGCCCCGCCCACAAGCGGCTGTGAGTTTGGCGATTGCCGCACTTAGAAACGCCGCCCCGAACGGGAATATATTTGATGCTGAATATGCCTGCTTCGCTTACCAAGCCTGTCGCCGTTCCTGTGGCCACAACACCCGGAGCGATCGGCGCCGACGGGCTCAAAAAATCGATTGCGATTAGCTTGACGATCAAATCTGACGACAATGTTACACACACAGCGAGCCAGCCGCCGATTCCGCCCGCGCCATTTCGAACGGTCCTGACCCGTGCGGTAAATCCTGCCGGCATGTCGAATTTGCCTAGCGCATTGCAGTCCATGCCCGCAAAACCGGCCAAAACACCCGCGACACACAGCCCCCTCAAGAGCGTCCTGAACATTAAGAGCACGACTCATCTGCTTGATAACTCAGAGCCCCAAGCCAGTCTGCGCCATCCGCCGGACGCGATCATCGGGAGTGCCGCGCCACACCCGTTGGGTATGCCATCCACATCGCCGCCGATCATAATGCCGATACCGCCAACAAGCCGGCCCACGCCATCATTAGACAATATCGGGGCAAATATTTCGGCTCTGTCCAAACTTCCCAAGGAACTCGGGTTTGCCACTCCGAACCCGACCACGCGCCCCGCCCCCTTCAAAAATGGCTCCCTTTCACTGCAAGCGCCCTCTCCGGCCCTAACGCCACCCAGCACCTCATTGCCGCCAGCCTTTCCGCAACCGGTGACCCACGTCCATCAAACAGCGCCCGCACCAATGAATATAAGTGCGCTGCCAGGACCCGTTCCAACGCAAATAGCCCATGCTCTTGCGGCGGTTATTTCAGGCGATACGCCGGGCAGTCAGCGCCTGCTTATTGCCATGGCGCCACCTGCCGTGGGTCAGGTCAGTATCCAAATTGACCGGAGCACGAGCAGCGATACGCATGTTATCGTTACAGCCACTCATCCGGAGATGTTGCAGACCCTTCAGCATGACAGCGCCAATCTGATCACCGCCCTGGCGGCATCGGGCATTGCAGTGCGGCATCAGGATATTGAGTATCACTCGATGGTCATGGATTTCCCACCATTTGCGGCGAATGCACCCGGGACGGAGGCGAGCATGAATGGTGGCAGCGCGGCACAGCAAAATGGCCAGGGTCAATCTGGACAGTCTGGCACGCCGCTTGCTTCACCAGCACCGATGTCGTTTTCCACTAATACCCCACCCACGGTCTCGATTTCGATGCTGGGGGAATTGCAGAGTATCACGCTTTATCCATTCGCGATCAATTTGACCGCATGATGTTTGCTGATTTCTGAGAAGGAACATTGCAATGAGCCTTGCCGCGGTTGCCAATCAACAAAGCATGCTGCTGGCTGCCGCCAATCAAAATGCGGCCGGTATCTCGCCGACGACAGGTGCTACCGGCTCAACAAGCCCGTCCGCGGCAAACAGCAACCCGCTCGGCACCTTATCGTCGAATTTCTCTGACTTCCTGAATTTGCTGATGACGCAATTGCAAAACCAGGACCCGACGAGCCCCTTGGATGCAAACCAATTTACCACTGAGCTCGTACAATTTTCCCAAGTTGAACAGCAGATCAACACGAATTCAAGCCTGGGCCAATTAATCCAACTCACCCAAGCCGGAGATTTGACCCAGGCCAGCGCCATGCTCGGCAGCAAGGTCAGTGCGCAAGCAACGCAAATTCCGCTGCAGAACGGCACAGGAAGCATTAGCTTCACCACCTCTTCTGCGGGACCCGTTGGCATCGCGATTTATAACGCAGCGGGACAGCAAGTCCGTGACGCCAGCCTGACCGCGACAGCCGGCGTCAATAACTGGGTATGGGATGGCAAAGACAATACTGGTACAACCCTACCTGATGGCGCTTACAATATTGCCGTGGCCGGCGCGAGTGCGACCGGCACAACCCAATCCCTGCCCTTCACGATCACCGGCACCGCTACCGGTGTGCAGAGCAGCGGCAATAGTTTGAACCTCAATCTCGGTGCATTGACCGTACCCTTCACGGCAGTGCAATCGGTTACGAAATCATGATGCAATGATCAGCGCGGCCACCATGGGTAGCCTCGCCATGATTTACTAAATACTAACTCTTCTTTGACATAAGGATGGCGTGACAGAATGTCATTAGAAGAGAGAGACCGCTATGGAGTGGGACCGTGAGTTACAGATAGATCAAACGGATACGCCCGGATGAAAGCCTTATTAGATGGCTTTCGCGCATTAGGACCCGTCAAGCTCGGCGCCATGGCATTGGTGACCGCTGTGGTTCTTGGGTTTATGACGATGATCGGCATCAATGCCGGTGACGCACCGATGGCATTGCTGTATGGCGACGTCGGACTGCAAGAATCCGCATCGATGGTTCAGGCGCTGACCGCTGGCCATATTCCTTATAGTCTGCATGACGATGGGCATACGATACTGGTTCCCGCGACGGATGTCTCCAAAGCGCGCTTGCTATTAGCAACCAAAAATTTGCCGCATAACGGAAACGTGGGCTATTCGTTGTTCGATAAGGTCAATCCCTTGACTGGATCCAGCTTCCTCGACCGGATCGATGAAACACGCGCATTAGACGGCGAATTAGCGCAGACGATAGAGCAGATCCAAGGTGTACGAAGCGCCCGGGTACAGATTGTTCTCTCCAGCCAAACACCCTTCGCGCAGGACGCACAGCCAGCGCAAGCCAGCGTCTTACTAAGCTTGAACGATGCAGTGCCGCTTGATCGGCAAAGTATCGATGCCATTCTGAACCTCGTCGCCTCTGCCGTGCCCGGTTTGAAGCCAGAGCATATTTCAATCGTCGATGATCATGGTGAGTTGCTGGCTCAACCCGGGCAGAACGATATTGCCGGAATGGCGGGTCGCAATGAGGATTTACGGCGCGCCACCGAGTTGCGTCTCGAACACGCGGTCGAGGATATGTTGTCCCAAACATTAGGCCCAGGACATGTCCGCGCTGTGGCCTCTGTCAAAATGGATTTCGACCAGACCGATGAAACATCGACGACCTACGACCCAAACGGCCAGGTCCCGCGCAGCCAGCAGCAAGTCGATCAAAAATCCAGCACGACCGCACCAATTACGGGAGTATCCGTGCAGAATAATCTGCCCAATGCGACACCTCCGACAAGCCAGAATGTAAACACAAGTTCGAAGTCCGACCAAACCACGAATTACGAAATTAGCCAGGTCGTCAAGCACGTCGTGGCAACGACACCGCAAATCGCTCGGATCACCTTAGCGGTCATGGTGGATGGCACGGACCAGCCTGGGCCCGGCGGCAAGCCTGAGTGGCAGCCACGCACACTAGCCCAGCTAACCGCCATCCGCGATCTGGTCAAAACAGCGATTGGATATGACAAAGCGCGCGGCGACGTCGTCGAAATCCAATCACTCCCCTTCATTGCGGACGGCAGGACACGGACAACACCCAAGGTCACACGCCTGGCACAGTTACTCGCTCAGGCTGATATCGGATCGGTCTTGCGAACCTTGATCATGGCGCTGACCGGCTTGATCGCGTTGCTCTTTGTCTTCCGTCCTTTGATGAGCAAATTAACCAGTCTGACACCGGTTTCGGCCACGCCAGCTGAATTGAGCGGTGATTTTGAGCCAAGCGGGCTACTGTCGGGCGCCGAGCCAGCGATGCCATCAACACGTGCATTGGTCGGGCCGGCGGGTTCAACCAATGAGGCGATGGTCAATCTGACCCAGATCGATGGACAAATTCGAATGTCATCATTGCGTCAGATCGGCGAGTTGGCAGAACAGCATCCTGCCGAGACAGTTGCCATTATTCGGGGATGGTTGGGTGAAGGGGCAAGCCGATGAAGCGCACGGACGATTTGGCGGCATTGACCGGTGCACAACGGGCGGCGATTTTTGTTCTTGCATTGGGTGATGAACAAGGCGGGCGCGTGGTCGCGTTGCTCAACGAGGATGAAATCCGCGACATCTCGGCGGCAATGGCCCAACTCGGTTCCGTTCGTGCCGACATTGTCGAACGCCTATGTCATGATTTTGTCGCCGATATCGGGCAGATCGGTTCTATCGTTGGCAATCTTGAAAATACAGAGCGGCTTTTACAGCGCAATCTACCCACCGAACGCGTCACTGACATTATGAATGAAATCCGTGGTCCGGCCGGACGCACGATGTGGGACAAGCTCGGCAACGTCAATGAATTAGTGTTGGCGAATTATTTGAAAAATGAATATCCACAGACCATCGCTGTCGTTTTATCGAAAATCCGTTCCGAGCACGCAGCCAAAGTACTTTCAGTCCTGCCGGAGGGGCTATCTAATGATGTTATTCTGCGGATGTTAAAAATGGACAATATCCAAAACGATGTTCTGGATGGTGTAGAGAAAACCTTGCGGGCCGAATTCATGTCCAACCTCGCCCACACGACACGACGCGACCCGCATGAACATATGGCCGATATATTCAACAGCCTTGACCGGCAATCCGAAGCACGATTCGTCGAGGCATTGGAGGAGCGAAGCTCTGACTCTGCCGCCAAGATCAGATCACTCATGTTCACCTTTGAGGATCTTGCCAGGATTTCACCAACCGGCATCCAGGTCCTGCTCCGCGAAATCGAAAAGGACAAATTGCCGATCGCCATGAAGGGGGCTTCACAAAAAATTCGAGAGTTGTTTTTCAAAAATCTCTCCGAGCGTGCCGGCAAGATGCTCCGCGATGATATTGAGGCGCTGGGACCAGTGCGGCTTCGCGATGTCGATGAAGCGCAGAATATCATTATTGTGCAGGCAAAGGAGTTGGCCGCTCAAGGAAAAATCGAAATCGCGTCGAGCAAGGAAGAAGATCTGGTTTACTAATCCGACAATAGGACCCCGCCATGAATGATGCCATTCAACTTGATGAAGTTCCCTCACCCCCGCCGATCGCACAGCAACCTGCGGGCCTGGATGTCAGCTCTGCGCGAACGCCCCGTGATCTGGAGGCTGTTTATGATATTCCTGTTGTCGTAAGTGCAGTGCTCGGTCGGGCCACGATGCCGGTCAACCAATTGCTCAAATTGGGTCGTGGTGCAGTGGTTGAACTTGATCGCAAGCTTGGCGAACCGATCGAAATTTACGTCAATAACCGGCTCGTTGCACGCGGTGAAGTCGTCATGGTCGACGAGCACAGGCTGGGCGTGACAATGACTGAAATCGTTAAAACCGAACGGCCCATATGAGAGGATCACACCGATGAGAGTGCTGATCATTGGGTCTTTGAATGGTGAGCTCGGCGTGGCGGCCCGCATCGCCATGACACGCGGCGCCGCACTGGATCATGCCCAAGATATTGCAGGTGCGCTACGCTGTTTGCGCTCAGAAGCCAGGGTTGATCTGGTATTATGCGACGTATCGCGCAATATTGGCGATCTGATCGCAGCACTAAAGGCAGAACGCTTCGCCGTGCCGGTCGTGGCGGCGGGGATGAATAACGACGAGGCCGAAGCGATCCGCGCCATCCAAGCCGGAGCGCGAGAGTTCTTGCCCCTGCCCCCTGATCCTGAATTAATTGCGGCGATCTTGGCGGCAGCCGCGGGTGATACCCATCAGATCATTGCGCGTGATCCCATGATGCTGGCGGCCCTGGCGCGTGCTGAGCAGGTCGCCCGCGCCGACGCATCGATATTAATCACCGGCGAGAGCGGTACGGGCAAAGAAGTTTTAGCGCAATTTATTCATCGTAAATCCAAGCGCGCGGATGGTCCATTTATCGCTCTCAATTGTGCCGCCATCCCTGAGACATTGTTGGAATCCGAATTATTCGGTCACGAGAAAGGTGCGTTTTCGGGGGCGCTGGCGCGGCGCATCGGCAAGTTCGAGGCCGCCCAGGGAGGCACCTTGCTGCTCGATGAAATTTCCGAGATGGATATTCGCCTGCAAGCCAAATTGCTCAGAGCCGTACAGGAGCGCGAGATCGACCGGGTCGGCGGAGCGGGACCGATACGGGTGAATGTCCGTATTCTGGCGACGACGAACCGGCATTTGCCAGATGAAATTGCCGCCGGGCGATTTCGCGAAGATTTATTTTTCCGCCTCAATGTTGTGGCCTTGCGGATTCCACCTCTGCGCGACAGGCCCAACGACATTCCCGCTTTGGCGCAATTTTTTGCCGATCATTACGCCGATCTCAACGGCGTGGCGCGCAAATCAATCGCCGCCAGTGCCTATAGCAAGCTCGCGTTATACCGGTGGCGCGGAAACGTACGCGAATTAGAAAATGTCATGCACCGGGCGGTGTTGCTCTCCACCAGCTCAAGCATTGAGGAGGATGGCATTGAGCTCGTCAACGCTGACATCAAGCACGACAAGGCAGGCGTGGCGCAGCCAGTCGCCCCGGCATCGGGGCATATTGTGGCGGGTTTAGTGGGGCGCAGGATGGAGGATGTCGAACAGCAACTCATCATCGAAACCCTGCATCATTGCCTGGGCAACCGGACTCATGCCGCGACGATCTTGGGGATTTCAATCCGGGCGCTGCGCAATAAATTACGTGATTATAGCGCTCATGGTCTGAATGTGCCGCCACCCTCTGCCGGCGTGGCGGCCTAGACCGCAATGGCAGAGTCTCACGCATGGGGTTTACTATTGCCGCGGCTAAAATCCGCCAGGCTCGGGATCGATACCGGCTTGGCCATCGGCGTGGTGTGTATTCTGACGGTCCTGGTGTTGCCTCTGCCGCCATTTTTGCTCGATGCCGGACTGGCTTTGTCATTTACGTGCGGCATCCTGGTCCTGATGGTCTCCCTGTTTCTAAGCCGGCCTTTGGACTTCACCAGTTTTCCAACGATTTTACTCCTCACAACCTTGCTTCGTCTGGCGTTGGACGTCGCTGCGACACGCCAAATTTTATCGCACGGTAATGAGGGGCCCGCAGCAGCGGGCAATGTCATCGCAGCCTTTGGCGGCTTTCTGATGGGCGGCGACGTGGTGATCGGCCTCATCGTTTTCGCCATTTTGCTGGTGGTCAATTTCATCGTCATCACCAAAGGCTCATCGCGCATTGCCGAAGTGGCCGCACGCTTCACACTCGATGCCATACCCGGCAAGCAGATGGCGATCGATGCCGAGCTCAATAGCGGCGCCATTGACGAGCGGACCGCGCGGCGTAAGCGCCGTGACCTTGAACAGGAGAGCGGGTTTTACGGCGCGATGGATGGTGCGGCGAAATTCGTCCGCGGCGATGCCATTGCCGCCTTGATGATTACCTCGATCAATATTGTGGGCGGCCTCGCCATTGGCATCGTGCAACATGGCATGAGCTTCGCTGACGCCGCTTCAACCTTCACGACATTATCAGTGGGCGAGGGGTTGGTTTCGCAAATCCCGGCTCTGCTCGTCTCGGTCGCAGCGGGTATCGTGGTGACCAAAGGCGGCGTCGAAGGGGATGCCGGCGCGGCGATGGTGGCGCAACTTGGCCGCAGCCCAAAGCCACTCGGGATCGTCTCAGGTGCAGCCTTGCTTTTAGCCCTCGCACCTGGCCTGCCCTTTATCCCCTTCGCAGCCTTGTCGGGCCTGGCGGGTGCGGCAGCCTGGCGGCGCTGGCAGAATCCCATCCCGCAGGACGAAGAAACCGCGCCCGCCCCCGTATCATTCAGCGGCGAGCCGCCGATTAGTGACGCGCTGAAGATGGATCAGTTGCGGCTTGAGCTCGGCTATGGGCTGCTGGTGTTGGCAGGCGGCGACACACCCCGGCTGACCGAACAGATCAAATCGCTGCGCCGGGCAATTGCCGTCGACATGGGTTTCATCCTGCCGCCCGTTCGGATTCAGGACAATATGCAACTGCCTGCCGATGCGTATTCAATCCGTATTAAAGAAATCGAGGCCGGGCGCGGCGAGCTGCGCGCCAACCGGCTGCTCGCAATGAGCCCCACCGGCATACTTCCCGATCTGCCAGGCGAGCGCACCACCGAGCCGGCCTTCGGTATGGCGGCCATTTGGATTGAACCCGCAGGCCGGGAGATCGCGCAGACCCGGGGCTGCACCGTGGTGGATCCGGCCAGCGTGTTAACCACGCATCTTACAGAATTGGTTAAGGAAAATATGGCGGAGTTGTTGTCTTTCGCGGAGACACAAAAATTACTCGATGATCTGCCCCGCGAGCAACAAAAACTGGTGACTGATCTGATCCCGAGCCAGATATCGATGGGCAGCGTACAACGGGTTTTGCAATCATTGCTGGCTGAGCGTGTATCCATTCGCGATCTGCCGACCATTCTGGAAGGCATCCAGGAAGCCTGCGCCATGCAGGCCCGCGCCATACCCGCCATCGCCGCCCATGTGCGCACCCGCCTTGCCCGGCAATTGAGCGACGCTCACACGAACGAAGCGGGATATTTGCCGCTCATTGTGCTGTCGCCGGAATGGGAGGCGGAATTATCCGAAGCCCTGGTCGGCCCGTCCGAGGCAAAGCAGCTTGCCTTGCCACCCGCGCGGCTGAGCGAGTTCATGCGCAAACTCACCCGGACATTTGAAGAGGCTGCCGAGGCCGGCGAGACACCGGTTTTGCTCACCGGCGGCGCTGTGCGCCAGCATGTGCGAGCCATCGTGGAGCGGATGCGGCCGGCGACAATTGTTCTGTCGCAAAGCGAAATATTTCCCCGCGCACGCATTCGCACGCTCGGTAGCATCTGATGCGTATTAAATTGATCCGCGCGCCATCAATGAATGAAGCCATGGCCATGCTGCGGGCTGAACTTGGGGATGACGCGCTGATTCTAGGCAGCAGACGTGTCGGTGCTGGTGTGGAGCTCACCGCAGCACTTGATCCGGCTGACTCGAAGGCACATGCTCTAGAGCCATTTCCGCGTGTCGCGCTGCCGACTTCTTGTCATGACGCTTTGGCATCCCACGGCGTCCCGCCCGCTGTAATGGCGCAGATCAGCGGTACCACGTTAGAAGATGCGTTAGGTCAGTTTTTACGATTTGGCAGTCTGGATTGGGAACGACCGCTCATGGCTGTGGGGCCGCCCGGAGCCGGGAAAACCATGACCATTGCCAAATTGGCAACGAGATTAGTGATGCAGGGCGATACACCGTTGGTTATTACCACAGATGGCGAGCGTGCCGGTGCTGCCGAACAATTGGCCGCCTTCACCCGCATGCTCAATCTGGTATTGGTCGTGGCCGACCACCCGGTGGCTCTGGCACGCGCGTTAGCCAGCCGCCGGCCGGGCGTTAAGGTGCTGATCGACATGCCGGGGATTGATCCTTTTAATGAAAGTGCCGCGGATGAATTGCAGGCTGCCTCCATCACTGCCCAGCCCGCCATGGTGCTGGTGATGCCGGCTGGCCTGGACGTCAGCGAGGCCACCGATTTGGCAATGGGCTTTGCAGCCTTGGGCGTGCGCCACCTAGTGCCGACGAGGCTCGATGTCAGCCGAAGGCTCGGTGCTGTCGTGGCCGCCGCCGCAGCCGCTGGATTAACCTTGACGGATGCCGGCGTGGGCCCGGGCGCCGCTGATGGGTTGATTCATTTGACGCCCGGCTATCTCGCTCACCGTATGTCCGAATTCATTGCCGCCCGCATTCCGGAATTGACCCCATGAACATCATGACACAGCCGACCAATACGGCGGCCTCACGGTCTGGACAATTGATCGCCGTCGGCTCGGGGAAAGGCGGCGTCGGCAAGACCTGGTTCAGCATCACGCTGGCCCACGCGCTGGCACGAAGGGGCCGGAAAATTATGATGTTCGATGGCGATCTCGGGTTGGCGAATGCTGATATCCAGCTCGGCCTGATGCCAAAACATGATCTGAATGACGTCATCAGCGGCACATGCAGCATCGATGAGGCACTGATGCGCATACCCGAAGCGGGTTTCTGCATTCTGCCCGGCCGCTCCGGCACGGCCTCATTGGCCAATCTACCTGCGGAGACACTCGATCATGTCCTGGCCGCGCTGCGGCAGAGTGCCGGCGGCTTCGATGATGTGATTGTGGATCTCGGCGCCGGCATCGATCCTTCGGTTCGCCGCATGACCGCTTTTGCCGATATCGTGCTTTTGGTCATTACCGAAGACCCATCAAGCCTAACTGACGCTTATGCCGTTCTTAAACTGCTCAAGGCGGACCGGCCGGACACGCCGTTGGATGTGCGCATCGTCGTTAATCAGGCGAGCAGCGTGGCGGCGGGCAAACGGGCTTACGGGTCCCTGGCCCGAGCGGCACGGGGCTTTCTCAGGCTGGACCCGCCTTTGCTGGGCCTGATCAACCGTGACGAGCGGGTGAGCGACGCAATCCGTCGGCAGAGTCTTTTGCTGACCCGCGCGCCGCAATCGCCTGCCGCCGCCGACATTGAAACGATCGCCCGGCGGCTCTGTAGAGCGTGATGCGTTATCACGCACCCGCTCTAGCGGTGTTGTTCCGATCAATTTCATTGGTTTATCTGGAGTCAAGTAACTCGAAATAAACCAATATTGATCTAACCGCTAACTGGTCTGCCTATCGCACAAACCCACTCGCATCAGGGCGCGGGCATGGCCGGCGCAAGCCGTCCGCCTAAGCGCAGCGGCTCGATCCGTATGGCAATCCCTCTGCTGTCGGTCTCCACCAGCGCGCCGCAAATCGTTGCCTCACCTTCCGCCGGGCCAAGCCTTTCGCCGGGCATTTTTTTGAAAAACCGGGCGATCGATGGGCCTTTAATCATGCCGATCACACTGTCATAATCGCCGCACATGCCGGCATCGGACATGAAAGCCGTGCCGGCAGGCAAAATTTGCTGGTCGGCACTCGGGCAATGAGTATGAGTGCCGATAACCGCGCTCACCTGGCCATCGAACGCATGTGCGAAGGCCATTTTTTCGCTGGTCGCCTCGGCATGCATATCGATGAAAATGGCATTCACGGTGACGCCGAGCCGATGCCGCGACAAAAGCTCTGTCGTGGCGCGAAATGGACAATCGAGCGGGTCCATGAAAAGCCGGCCCATGGCGTTGACCACGAGAATTTTTCGACCATCGGTCAAATGGACCAGAACCGATCCGGCACCGGGTGTTCCGGGTGGAAAATTGAGCGGCCTGACCACCCGCTTCTCGCCGGCGATATAGGGGATAATCTCCTTGCGGTCCCAAGCGTGATTGCCCAGCGTGATCACATCCGCGCCCGCAGCGAACAGTGCCTCGGCCATATCAGGCGCTAGGCCGAACCCGTGCGAGGCATTTTCCGCATTCACCACCACCACATCTATGCCGAGGCGAACCCGTAGGCCGGGTATTGCCGAAATGGCCGCCTCCCGGCCGGCGCGGCCGACCAGATCGCCAAGGAATAATATTTTCATGATGTCTGATCAGATGAACCGGCCTGAGCGTCAAGCGCCAGGCCGGGCATCAGCTTTGCAGCGCCACGCGGTCCTCGCCCACCTCGTAGAACGCGGCAGTGCCGCGCAGGGGGGCAAAGACATCATTATCCGTACCGGTGAGCAGCACTTGCGCCCTGCCCGCCGACAGGCAGGCAAACAAAGCGTGCCGATGCGCCTCGTCCAGGTGGGTCAGTGGTTCATCCAGCAGAAGCACAGGCGACAATTGCCGCATGCGGGCAATCAGGGCGGCATGTCCCAAAATCACACCGATCAGCATGGCTTTTTGCTGCCCGGTCGATGAGACACCCGCCGGCCGGCCGGTTGTGCCATCATGGAGCATCAAATCGGCGCGCTGCGGAGAGATCATCGGTGTCAGCCTGGTGCGCGCGGCCGCCAGATTCTGGCGGAGCCAATCCTCCACTGCGAGCGCCGGGGCTTGCGCAAGCCGTGCGGCGATCGGGCAATCGAGGCTGAGTTTCACGTGGGGGAACGGGGCTGCCGCCTGGCCTGCCATTGCCTCGTTGAGCTGCCTGATCAGCACCCTGCGGGACGCGGTCATGGCCACAGCATGCCGTGCCATGGCGTCTTCGATGGTCGACAGCCAGGCCGGATCGAAATGTCCTTCGGCGAGCCTGCGGTTGCGGTTGAGCGCGGCGGCCTCGAACGAGGCGACTTCCTTTGCGTGTCCAGGTTCGAGCGCGAGCACCAGCCGATCGAGAAAGCGACGCCTGCCGGCGGCACCCTCGGTAAATAATCGGTCCATTTGCGGGGTCAGCCAGGTGCAGGCAAACAGGCTGGCGAAACTGGCCTGCCCGCGCACGGGTTCGCCATCGACATAAAAAGCCCGTCTCTCGCCGCCGCCAACCCTGGCGCTGACGCTGGCACCGGTGCCGAGGTCTCGCCCGGACACACGTCCCGCCACCGCCCAATGCGCCGGTGCGTCATGCCGCTGCAAATCGGCCAGACGCGCGCCGCGTAGTCCCCGGCCCGGTGTGAGCAACGAGGCAGCCTCGAGCAGATTTGTTTTGCCGCTGCCATTGGGGCCGACAAACACGCTCATCCGGTGGGAGAATGTCAGCCGCAGCAGCCGATATGACCGAAATTCGGTCAAAGACAGCCATTCCAGCCTCATGAATATGACGGCAATCGTGCGCCACGCGCCCACATATCGAGCCTAGGGCTGCTCATATTAAAAAACGGATAGAAGAGAAAAATCATCGCTCCTGATTGTCACAAAGGACCGGAGCATTAGCAATATGCCCCAAATGGGGCACCCAGCACCGGGCAAACCGGTGCTGGATGACGTCGAAAGAGAAAGGCTTAGCTCTTGGCCGACCAGATCGAGCACCAGCCCTTCGGGCTGATCACGCCGGCAACGGCGGTGCACTGGCCATTGGCTGTGGCCGACGGGCCGGGGACATAGAGCGCGCAGCCATCGCACTGATGACCGTCTTTCGGGCTGTCCTGGTACTGCACGGAAGCCTGGCTCATGCTGCCTTCAGCATGGGCCTTCTGGCTCATGACAACGGCGGCGACAGCGGCAACGCCGGCCATACCGGCTGTCTTTTTCAGCATATCGCGGCGGGTCGCAGGTTGGTTCTTATCGATCATCTTTAGGCTCCTCAGATTATGCGCTTTGGCCGTAACGGCCCGCGCGGGATTGTTTAACCAGACTGGCAGTGTTTGATCCAGAGCGTCATCAAGTCATCACGACACACCAGAATCTTGTCTCATCGACCAATTCAGAACATCCAGGTGCGGCAGGTAATGCCCCCGGACTTCATATTGGTTAGCCTAAAACTATGTCCAACTTATGGCCTGACAAGGACGTAGCCCTCACCAACCAACTTCAAAATCTGACCCACGCCATAATCCACCTTGAAGATGTGCGGATCCAGCGCCGGGGCGTGCCCAGTGTCGCGGACAATGGTGTTAATCGTATTCATGCAGACATCAAAGCGCACGCCTTGGGCAATCAGGCTCTCGACCCCGACCCGGTTGGGATTATCGGCATACAGCAAATGCACGCCCGGCCCGAACGCCACGACTTCAATGGCGATGTTATCCGGGCCGTAATCTTTCAGCAGGCTGTTCGATATGCTGAGGATGAGCGCCTGCTTACCCAGATCGGCATCGGAGATTTGCAGGACCAAATGATGCGTGGCGAAGGGCTTGTCCTGGTCGGCGTAAGCCGCCCGGCCATGCCCCAAAAGCAATGCGCATGAGATGAGTAGCAAGCCGATAAATTTCATACCTGAGCGTAACCCGGATTGCCCGCCACACCAACCAGCTTGATCTTGTTCGGCTTGGCGACATTGATGGTCTTCATCTGCCGCAAATGGGTCGCCACCACGTCCCAGACC